>CAZCZP010000074.1:14320-16022 GCA_964502895.1 uncultured Bifidobacteriaceae bacterium | reverse complement strand
CTCGACAGATTTCGCCTTTCAGCCACACACCCGCGCTGGCAGACTGCGCGCGATGGCTACTGACCACAGTCCGCGAACCAATGCCCGCATCAAAGTCGCGGTGCTGGGCACGGGTTCGCTTGGCAAGGAACACGTTCGCATCTATGCCGAACTGGCCGCGGCGCGCCACGTCGAATTGGTCGGACTATTCGATTCGTCCCAGGAAACGGCGCGCAAAATCGCCGCGAAACACGGCACACACGCCTTCGATTCTGCCGAGGCTCTCGCGGGCGCAGTTGACGCCATCAGCGTTGTCACGCCCACGGTGACGCATTTCGAGTTGGCCAAGGGGTTTCTTCAACAGGGAAAACACGTGCTGGTCGAGAAACCCATGACGGACAACACGGCGCAAGCCGCCGAGCTGGTCGCACTTGCGCAGAAAAATAATTGTGTGCTTCAGGTCGGCCACGTCGAGCGGTTCAATCCCGTGTTCAAGTATCTTGAAACCGCCGCGCCACAGCCGCGGTTCGTCGAAACACACCGCTTATCCCCTTACCCCGCCCGCAGCACGGACATCGGCGTCGTGCTCGACTTGATGATTCACGACCTGGACGTGGTGCTCGCGTTTGTGAAATCACCCGTGACGAGCGTGGACGCGGTGGGCATTCCCGTGTTGAGCAAATCGGAGGACATCGCCAACGCGCGGCTGCGTTTCGCCAACGGCTGCGTGGCCAATCTCACCGTCAGCCGCGTCAGCCCGGAACGCATGCGTAAGATTCGCGTGTTCAGCAGCGGTGAGGCGCCGAGCTACATCTCGCTGGATTACCGGGCGCAGGAAGGTTTCATTTACCGCATCGCTCGCGATGGCGAGGAGGAAAGTTCGATATTGAAAAAAGTCTTGGCCGCCAAACTGGGCGTGGGCAAGGACTCCACCATCGTCAGTGAATTCGGCGGCAAACGCATCGTGCGCGAACCAGTGCCCATCGCGAAGGAAGAGCCGCTCAAGCTGGAGCTGCAACATTTCATCAACTGCATTCGCGAAAAACTGACGCCGATGGTCAGCGGCGAATCGGCCAAGCGAGCACTGGATCTGGCGTTCGAGATTACCCGACAAGTGCAAGCGAGCAAGTAGGAGACGACGCAATAAAAGCATGAAACCTCTCTCCTTCATGCTCATCGCCGGCGAGGCCAGCGGCGACCTGCTGGCGGCGGAACTCGTCGGCGCGTTGCGCGAGCGGGTGCTGCGCGATTCGGCAGACCAATCCGATGATGTTCAGCCGCTGCGAACGGAGCTTGCGCCGCGCTTCTTTGGCGCGGGCGGGCCGCGCATGAAAGCGGCGGGTGTTGATCTTGCATTCGACATGATGCGGCACTCGGTAATCGGCTTATCCGAGGTCTTCAAAAAATATTTTGAGCTCCGCCGATTGTTCAAAACCCTGTTCAAGCTCGCCATCGAGCGTCAACCGGACGTCATCATCGGCGTGGATTACGGCGGGTTCAATCTGCGCTTCGGCAAGGCGATCAAGAATTATGTCCGCCGGCACCGGAAGGAATTTGTGCCGTGGAATCCGAGGATTGTGCAGTTCGTTTCACCGCAAGTGTGGGCATCCCGTCCGGGCCGCGCCTGGACGCTGGCAAACAATTACGATTTGCTCCTGAGCATTTTCCCATTCGAGAAGGAATGGTATGCGAGCCGCGTGCCACAGTTGCGCGTGGAATTTGT
>CAZCZP010000074.1:0-14220 GCA_964502895.1 uncultured Bifidobacteriaceae bacterium | reverse complement strand
TGGCGGGCGAGGAGATCTTTCCCGAATTCATACAAGGCGCTGCCACGCCGGAAAACATCGCCCGCGCGGCGCTGGAGTTGTTGCGCGACCACGCCCGGCGTCAGACGGTGACAAGCAAATTGGAAAAAGTGGTTGCCTCGCTCGGCGGCCCGGGAGCAACTGGCCGCGCAGCCGATGCCATCATCAAACTGCTCAAATGAAAGACCTGACGAATCCGGCGTGGATCAAGGCCAAGGGAATTTTGTTTTTGTTTGTTGGGCTTGCCGCGTCAATCCTGATCGTGCTCGAACAGCCAACGTGGAAAATTGCCGCGCTGCTCGCCATCGCAATCTGGTGCTTCTGCCGGTTCTACTATTTCGCGTTCTACGTCATCGAAAAGTACTTGGGCGCGGCCTACAAGTTTTCCGGGCTGTGGTCCTTTGTGCGTTACTTGACGGACAAATCACGAAAGTAACGCCGCCCGGGTTCATTGAATCAGAATCCGGTAGAAGCGATGCGCGCCGGTTGCTTGCGGGTCTCGCAGGATCATCGGCAGGCCCGTGCCGGGTTGATTTGAGCCTTTGCGCAGTGCGGTCCACTCGGCGGCGTCTATGAGGTCCTTGAACTGCACCGTGTAGAATTGGTTTGGGCGCGTGGAGAACGTCAGCGTCACCACCGTTCCGGTGCGAGAGATCGTGAAGAAATCAGGCGGAGTCACCACCCGCAGAGCTGCCGGCAGACTGAATTCGGTTCCGAACGCATTGGATACGGCCACGCAGTAGTCGCCGGCTTGCGACGGGTTTACGTTGGTCAGTTCCAAAGTCCCCGCAGTCGCGCCGGTCAGCAGATTGGTGCAATTGAAATACCATTGATAGCTCAAGGGAGGCGTACCGCCCGCGCTTACGGTGAAACGAGCCGTTTGCCCTGGAATCACGCTGGCATTTTGCGGCTGCGTGATGATGAAAGCCGGCACGCCGAGGGTAAGGCTTGCGAGCCGGCTGGTAACGGCACCCAGGTTGTTGGCGAGCACGACCGAGTAAAGCCCGGCGTTTTCGTTTTGAGCGTTGGAGACAATGAGCGAGGAATTGGTTGAATCCACGAGCAGGTTCGTTTCGTTGAAGAACCATTGGAACGTGGCCGAGGGAATTGCGGCGGCCTGGACCGCGAAGCTGGCAGTGTCGCCGGGCGAGACGTTTTGGTCGGCAGGTTGCGAAACAATAAACGGCGCGCTCAAAACCGTCAGCGTCGCCACGGTGCTGGTCATTGCGCCGAAGGAATTGGTTACGGTCGCGGAATAAAGGCCGCTGTTCGTTGCCTGGGCGTTGGACAGCAGCAGTGAAGAATTGGTGGCACCAGCCAGCAGATTGGTTTGGTTGAAAAACCACTGATAGATCAACGGCAAGGCCCCGGCCACGTTCAAAGTGAACTGCGCCAGTTCTCCCGCGTTGACAGTGAGGTCTTGCGGCTGATCAGCAGTCGTTGGCGGACGCGCGTCCACCACGATGACCGTCTGGCTGCAAGTCGCGCTGTTGCCGCATTCGTCGGCGGCGCGCCACGTCCGCGTGAAGGAGGTTGTGTTCGCGACCGGCGGATTGGTCACGGTCCCCAACACCGTCACCGTCACGCCGCGGCTCAACGCTTCGAGTCGTGCGGCAAAATTCATGGTGCCCGTGTTGGTCTTGAGCGCCCACCCAACACCATCGCGCTCCCAATACTCGGGCGAGTTGCTGCCCACGGCCGGCGGGGAGAAAATATCGAGGCCGGCGTTATCACCCGCAGCCAGGCCGCTGAGCTCGACGGTCCACGTAAACGAGTTCGGCAACGGCGCATTCAAGGGCACAACGGCGTCAATTTGGAAGTCCTCGAACACAGCCAGGGAGCGCTCCGTGGCCGGGATCGGGAACGGCCCGCTGTCGAAGAGCACCGTCCCCGGACTGGGCGAGCCGGAAACCGTGGGACCATCGTTTGCATAAAACCGCAAGCGCGCCTCTACTTCTCCGCTAAACTCGCCGTTGTTCGTTCCCGTTCCCCAGAACTCGAACGAGAATCGGCCCACGTGCTCCGCGGGTCCGCTCACAATGATTTCATCGCCCACTTCCAGCAAACCCGGATCGAACCGGGTCAACAAATCATTCTGCGAATTGTCGTAAACGACGGATGTCGCCGCGCCTGCGGCCCGGGCGATGGGCGCGTCGAACGTCCAATTCGTGCCGAACGGCACGGTCTTGTCTGGCGAACAAACCAGCGTCGGCGGACGCGTATCCTCAACGGTGACAGTTTGACTGCACGCGGCCTGAATCCCGTTAGTGTCGCTGGCCAGCCAGGTTCGCGTTACGATGAATCCTTCTCCGCATCCGGCATTGGTAACGGTGCTGAGGATGCTCACGGTGATCTCGTCGCCGATTGTGAGCGGCGCGTCGAATCCCCAAACCGCGCCGAATTCCACCGTTCGATCCGCGCCACAGAGAATCCCGGGCAGCCCCATAAACAGGATCGCCACCTGACTCGTCGCCGCACCGGCGATGTTGGTGACGACGACTGCATAACGTCCCGCGTTGGTGGTTTGCACCTCCGCAAAGTCCAGCGAGGAATTTGTGGCGCCGGAAACGGGCGCGCCCTCGAACTGCCACTGATACGCCAGCGGCTCGGTGCCCGCCGCCAGTGCCGCGAACGAAGCGCCCTGTCCTTGAGTCACAACCAGACTCGCGGGTTGTTGCGCAAAGAACGGCGGCACGAGCACAGTCAACCTCGCCAACACGCTGGTCGCGGCGCCGAATGAGTTGCTGACAATCGCGGAATACAAACCGGCATCGGCGGTTTGGGCATTGGACAACTCCAATGAGAAATCTGTGGAGCCAGCAAGCAGATTGGTTTCGTTAAAGAACCATTGATAACTCAAGGTCGCCGCGCCTGTGGCAACCACCGCGAACGCCGCTGTTCCGCCGGCAATCACGATCCGATCCTGCGGCTGATTCACGATCAACGGCGGCCGCGTGTCCAACAACGTCACGCTCTGACTGCATGACGCGCTGTTGCCGCACTCGTCGGTCGCCAGCCAGGTGCGTTTAATCACGGTCGAATTCGGGGATGTCGCATTGGGCGACACATTGATGCTCACGACCGCAGGGGACGAACTGGTCAATCCATCCAAGGCGCGATAGGAAAAATTGTCGGGGCCGCTGTAATTGTTGCTCGGCGTGTAAACAAAGCTACCATCCCAATTCAGCGTCACGACACCGTGCAGCGGGCTTGTTTCCAAAATCGCAGTCAACGAATCACCGTCGGCATCCGAGTCGTTGCCCAAGACTCCCGGCGCATTCGCACCGAGGACTCCGCCCGCGTTGATGCTGTAGGTGTCATTCGCTGCCACCGGCACGGCGTTGGAAACCGTGAGCAGGAGATTGAATCCAGCGGAATGGTTTTGCTGCACTTCCGTCAGCGAAAGCGCGCGATCATAGATGGCGACCAGATGCAGACTGCCCAACCACGAGCGGTCCAGCGTGGCTTCGTTTCCCAGCACCAACGGATAGGCGGCATTCCAGCTCGAAAAATCTCCGAGCAGGAATTCATTCGTGCTGTGCTCGGCGCCATCCACATAGAGGCGCTTGAGTTCGCCATCGTAGGTGATAACGACATGGATCGGCGCGGCCAGGTTGGTGAACACGTCGGCGGCTTGCAGCCAACTGAACGAATTATCCGTGGTCCGCAGGCGGTAACTCGCGCTCCCAAATTCCTGACCCAGGTGAAGGTTTACATCGGAAGCTGTCGTTCCTTCTGAAATGGTCACGATGCGTGCCGGCCCTTCCTGCGTGAGGCTGGTTGGTGTCAACCATGCCTCCAATGTGAGACGGTTGCTGGCCGACAATGTCGCGAAGACTTTCGTCGCCGCGCCCGTGCTTTGGATGGCACTGCCAGTATTGATGAACTGAATTCCGCCACTTGCGTTGCTCGACCACTGGATTCCAGACGGGTTCACGAAGTCCAAATCCAACGGCGCGCCCGCACCACCGATGTCATGGACCGTGTTGCCCGCGCCTTCGTCAAACCCGTACAGCACCAACAATCCGGTTGTCACGCGGGGGCCGACAAAACTGAAGGCGGCTTGCGAATCCGCCGCGATTGGATTTGGCGGGTTGGCTCGATCAAAAATGTTACTCACGCTCAGAATGTAACCGCCTGCAAGGGTGTTCGATGTCGCCAGGATGACCGTGCGCGTGTCGGCGCCCAAGACAGCACTCGCAATGGCCGCGCCGTTGTTGAGGCTGTAGTTGCCGGCGGTTCCCGCGCCAACGATTGCAACCGGCTCGCTGAACAGCACCCGCACAGTCTGCGCATTTATGGCGGTCACACTCGTGATGAGTGGAGGTGTGGTGTCTGTCTGCGAAACGGACAGGGCCACGGTAGCGGGAGCAGAGAAAATTCCCCCACTCAAAACGCGATACGTGAAACTGTCGGTTCCGCTGAATCCCGCGTCCGCGGCGTAGCTGAAACTGCCATTTCCGTTTATGACCAACGTTCCATGGAGCGGGCTGGTTTCGAGCACCGCAGTTGACGCGCCCCCGTTGAGGCCAGTGTCGTTGGCTAACACGCCAGGAGCGCTAACATTAAGAACACCGGTGGCGTTGACGCTGTAGCTGTCGCCGAGCGCGACTGGCGGATTGGTGACCGTGCCCAACGCCGTGAGCGTCACCCTCCGACTCAACGCTTCCAACCGCGCCGCAAAGTCCATTGACCCAACCGCGTTGGTCTTCAGCACCCAAACGCCACTTTCCCGCTCCCAATAGTCGGTGTAATTATCGCCTACGGTTGGCGGGGAAAAAAGGTCAAGGCCGGCGCTGTCGCCAGCGGCGAGACCGCTGAATTGAACCGTCCATGTAAACGAGCCGGGCAAAGGCAAAGTCAGCGGCACGACGGCTTCGATCTGGAAATCTTCAAATAGGACAACCGCGCGAGGCGTCGCCGGAATCGGAAACGTTCCGCTGTCGAAGAGGACTGTGCCGGGGCTGGCATAACCCGCCGCCGCAAGCGGGCCGTCGTTCCGGTAGAATCGCACGCGCGCCTGAACGTCCCCTTTGAAGCCGCCGTTGTTGGTGCCGATTCCCCAAAACTCGAAAGCGAATTGCCTCAGTTGTTCCGCAGGTCCACTGAGAATTATTTCGTCGCCCACTTCCGTGGTGCCGGGGTCGAAGCGATACAGCAAATCGTTCAGCGAATTGTCATAGACGATTGACGCGACCGCACCCGCGCCCGCAACTGTAGGAACATCGAACTTCCAATCTGTGCCAACCGGCACGACTTTATCGGGCAAACAGACAATTACCGGCGGCCGGTTGTCCAGAACCGTGATGGTCTGGCTGCACGATTGCTGATTTCCATTGGTCGCACTGGCCAACCAGCTCCGCGTCGCGACGTAACCCTCTCCGCAACCTGCATTGGTTGTCGTCATCAATACGCTAACCGTGGTTCCTTCAATCAGCGGTTGCGGCGGATCAAAGCTCCAAAGATTTCCGAATTCAACGGAGCGGTTCGTTGCGCAGAGGATCAATGGTTGGGGCAACACGCTCAGCGTCGCGGGAGAGCTGATTTGTCCGCCATAAAGATTGGTAACCCTGACTGAATAGAACCCTGCGTTCGCCAAAGCAACGTTGCTGATGGTCAATGTGGCATTCGTGGCAAAAACACCCAGCGTGTTGGCCGCCGCGCCATTCGTTGGGGCGAAGAACCATTGGTAAAACAGTGGAGCAGTGCCTTGGGCGAAAACAGTGAGTTGTGCCGTATCGCCCGCGAAAGCAGTCTGGTTCGTCGGTCCTTGCACGATGGTTGGGCCGACGAGGCATTGCCCTCCGCCATCCGCGCATTCGAGGGGCGAAAGCTCCAGCGACCAGCATTGCAGCACCCCGGTATCTGCCGAGGCCTGGTCCTGAACGCGGAGTTTCCACAGCCCGTTGACCGCTGCACCGCTTTTGCCTTTGAAAGAAGCCAATGGTTGTTGCGGTTTGAACGTGCCGAGGAAAGGCGCGATGCCATCAATGATGTTCGTGGCCGCATCATCCGAGAACACCGTCTTTGCATTGCAACCGTTGCCGTAATTCTGGCCGTCACCGCCATTGGCTGCGCTTAACAACACTTCCGTTCCGTCGGGCGAAATCACCGACAAGCGAAGGTCGTAATCGAACGAGTGCGTCAGGTGAACCGCCACTCTCACTCGCTCAAGCAGCAGATTCATATTCGTAACCAACACCGCGGACTCAATCGTGCCGAGGTCCGGGATGACAACCGGTGGTGACGTGGAGTAAGTCACGGGTGCTCCAACTCCCGGGACCGGAGGCTGAAGTTGGAAAGGAAAACTAAAACTGAGTTGGTTCGAGGTGGTGACTTGCAGTCGAAAACTTACATTGGTGCTGCAATCGAAAAGCTGTGAGGTGCTGATGCGGAAGGACGTCAAGTTCGTGCCCGTTCCGCCCGGCGACAAATCAGGGTAAACCCGCGCCAGTGGGTCCACCGTGACGCCCGGCGTCGAACTGCTGAGGACCGCCGTAATTCCCGTGACGACCTGCGTGTTGGGAATTGGCACATTCTCAAGGTTGACGAAAACTTCCACACACTCGTTGGCGTCCACGCCGCCGTTGCCATTCGCGTCCACAAGTTGAACCGACCGCAGGACGAGCCGTGCTGAGGGTTCAAACACCTGGTCGGCCATCACGACGCCGGCGCCGGAATTGGCGTCCACGCCCGGGGCTTCGATGTCCAGCGCCGGCAACGCCAGAAACGCGCGAACGTCCGCGGGTGAAAGCAGCGGCTTATGCGACCAGAGCAATGCAGCGATCGCCCCCGCGTGCGGCGCGGCAGCGGATGTCCCGAGAAAAACTCCGAATCCGGGCACGGACGTGGCAACCCCGTCTGCCGCGGTAATGTCAGGTTTTTCCAGGACCAACCCGCCAGTGGCGGAATAATTTCCGGGCGTTATCGCGCTGCCGTCCGGATTGAAAAACATGCGACGCGGCCCGTCGGAACTGAACGGCTCCACTTCGTTTGGGCTTAGCGTTTCGAAAGGCGCGGGCGGCGCGTTGACTCGAATGGCGGCAACACTGAAGGCGTTGCTCGCGCCGGACGCGTTGTGTCCGCGCACACTCCCCGGAGTGGAAATGGCCAGCCGGCCACGAAGAGTCATCAACGAAAGAAACCGATCCGCGCTGCCGGAATTCTTGACGATCACCACCCGTTCGCCCACTGCCAGGAAGGGCAGCGATTCGTACGGATCGTCGTCGCCGTCTTGAACGTTATTGGAAATGCGCACCACTTGATCCGAGGAATTCAGCACATACACATCATAATCGTTGGTGGATGCTCCGAGAGGATCGGCCCAGAACAAATCCAGGCGAGTGAAACCGCCGCCGGGCAGCACGGTGTTGTAAGTCGCGCCACCGAAGTCGTGCAAGCGCGCTGTCCCGCCAAAAATGGCGGGCCCGCCGTCTTTGAAATCTCCCTCCCAGGTGCCCGAAGTGCCTTTGAGTTTACTGCCCCCGTTGCCGGCCGACGAGAAGAACAACGTGCCCGCCGCCGAGACGTCGTTAACCGCCTGAGAAATCGGGCCGTCCTGCAACGGCGATTCCACGAAATAAATCACGTCATCCACAATGATGCGACAACCCGCAGCATGAAGATCCCGGATGTTCTGCGCAAAGCTGGCAACGCCGCTGAAGGCAGTCGCAAAGTACAGCTGTGCTCCCGGCGCCAGATCGTGAACGATCTCCAGCATGGCCGTGCCTTCGCCACTGCCAATCCCCGCCTGGCCCGGCAGAATTGTCACCGCTGGCAATTCGCCCGCCGCCTGCGACTGAGGCAGATGATCCACACTATCAGAAAGGACGCCAATCTTGACTCCTGTTCCATTCACCGCAAACGCGTTGCGCACTTGATCGGCGCGATGCGCCACATCACCGCCTGAATTGATGGGACCGACATTGGTGATGGCTTCGTCGGCCGGACGGACGAAGCGAACCTCAGAGCGCGCCGCCAACTGTTCGATCATTCCCAGCGGAACCCGCGCCCGAACCGCGCGGTCTCGTGCGAAACTGTTGATCACCTGTCCGCCGTTTGCCGCAATGAATTGCAGCAAGCCGGGCGTCACATCGGCGCGCAAGTCCACCAGCAAACGGCCGTCCGGTTCGACTTGCACCGCCGCTCCAACGGAATTCAGCCCAGGCGTCGCGGGGCTGAATCTCCCTTGCCGTACCACGCGATGCAACTGAGTGTCCAGCTTGCGCTGTGCGGGTGTGCGGGTCGATTTCTCCTCCTGCAGGACGCGGATTTGTTCGAGCGCTCGCGGACTGAGTTCGGGCGACTCAGCGGGGAAACATTCGAGGCCATCCGCAAAATTCAGCACCCAGGCAGCACTGAGCACCAGCAAAAACCTCTTGGGTCCTCGCTCAGTTGCGGTCCTTTGTCTTCCCGCACCTGACTCCGTTAGCATATCAGATTTCTTCTGATCCCGCGCAGGCGGGACGCTCCAGGATGGAGCAAAAGCAAGGCTGGGCTGTCCGGGAAAAACGCGGCTTTAACTTCGCCCTGCTTGTAACGTCCGGAATTTAATCAGCCAACACGCCTTTAATCAAGCACCGTTCGCATCTAGGAGTTGAAATCGTTCTCCGTTCGGCTAACCTCGCCGCCATGCATTTCCACTCAAGTCGAATTCTGCGCGCCCTCTGCGTCCTTGTTGCGACCCTGATTGTTTCAACGGCAATCACCAAACTGTCCGCTCAAACCCTGCCGCCCGTCGCGCTGCGCGACGCCTACCCTGCGATTAAGTTCGACCGTCCTCTCTGGATGGAAGAAGCGCCCGATGGCTCGAAGCGCATCATCGTCATCGAGCAAGCTGGCCGGATCTGGCTGTTGCCGAAAGATAAGAGCAGCGCCGGGAAAAATTTGTTCCTGGATATTTCCAACCGGAAGCCCCTCGCCCAAAACGAGGAGGGCCTGTTGGCTTTCGCCTTTCATCCCCAATTCAAGTCGAACGGAAAATTCTACATCTACTACACGCAACAAAGTCCCAAACGGAACATCATCAGCGAAGTGCAGGTTTCCAAATCCAACCCAAACCAGGCGGACCTGAGCAGCGAACGCATCCTGATGGAGATCGAGCAGCCTTATTGGAACCACGACGGCAGCACGATTATCTTCGGGAAGGACGGTTATTTATACATTAGCACGGGCGACGGCGGCATGGGCGGCGATCCTCACAACGTCGGCCAGAGCGGCCATCATTTGCTTGGGAAAATCCTCCGCATAGACGTGAACTCGCGCACCGGCAAGCTCCAATACGGGATTCCCAAGGACAATCCGTTCGTCGGCAAAGACCAGAACGGCCAGCCCAAGGACGATCCGTTCGACACGCGGCCCGAGGGTGTGCGTCCCGAAATCTGGGCTTATGGTTTGCGCAACGTGTGGCGCATGAGTTTCGACCGCGAGACAGGCGACCTTTGGGCCGGCGACGTTGGCCAGGACAAATGGGAGGAGGTCAACCTTATCACCAAGGGTGGCAACTACGGTTGGAGTCTGCGCGAAGGCTTTCATCCCTTCAAGGAACAGCGCTCGCGCGGCACGCCACTCGATCCGATTTTGGAATATCCGCACAAGGCGGACTTGGCGGCGGAATGCAAATTCCCCGAGCACGGCATTGGCATCAGCATCACGGGCGGTTACGTCTATCGTGGCAAAAAAAATCCTGCCCTGCGCGGCGTGTACATCTACGCCGATTACCAAATGGGAACCATCTGGGGATTGCGTTACGAGAACGGCAAAGTCACCACGTACGGCGAACTGGTAAGGCCCAGCGCCCTGCGGCCTGCTGCGAGTTTCGCCGAAGACGGCGACGGCGAAATCTACCTGCTTTCGTTTGATGGGAAGATTTACGAGATTGCGGTAGCCGACTGACGTGTCGGGCGTTCCTGATTGAACCACCAGTTAGCGGTTAGCTCTGGCGGTGCGTTCCTCAGCCTTTTCGCTCCACTTCGGTGTTGTCCAGGGCGACGGCCTTGTTCAAGGCATCCAAGAATTCGGGCAGAGCTGATTCCACCCTGTTCCAGTTGGGAATCAGCGGCCAGAACATCGGGTCTTCAACGTGCCGCTTGGCCGCTTCACGGATGCTCACACCGAACGTAGCCACGGCGGTTTCTTCCTCGTGGCGTGGAAACGTCAACCCGTTCATCGCGGCATCCGCGCCGTAGGCCCGCAAGGTGTCCTCCGCCTGCCGGGTGTAGGCAAATTGCAAAGTCTCGAACAATCCTTGGTCGAGTTTGATGCCCTCGCTGGCCATTCGGCGGAAAATAGAGCGCATAATGTCCACGGCCATCCGGTTCAAACCTTTCTCGGGATCGCGCACGGATAGTTCCTGATGTTTGTGGTCGTAGTTGTCGCAGAGTTCCGCCTGACAAATGGCGCGCGGTGCGGAATTGCGGAAGACCTCCGCCAGCATTCCTACTTCCAGCCCCCAATCGTAGGGGATGCGATTGCGGCGCACGAGGTCAACGTCCATCGAGACTTCACCGGCCAGCGGGTAACGGAAGGTGTCGAGATAGACCAGGAAGGGATGCGGCCCAAGGATGCTTTTCAACGCCCGCAGCAGCGGCGTGACGAACAAGCGCATCACGCGCCCGTTCAGCTTGGTCGAGACGCGCGCGTAATACCCTTTGCAAAAGTCGAAGCCAAATGCCGGGTGGGCCACGGGATAGCACAACCGGGCCAGCAGTTCACGGTCGTAAGTGATAATGTCGCAGTCATGCACGGCTACCATGCGCGCCTTTTCACTGGCCAACACGTAGCCGAAGCACAGCCACACGTTGCGCCCTTTGCCTCCCGGCCCGGTGGGCAGCTCGGCTTCTTCGAGCTGCTTGAGCAACTTCTGCATTTGTGGCCCATCGTTCCAAAGCAGCGTCGGCTTTTGCGGAAGCTGGGAAAAAATCTTTCGTGCTCGCCGCCACTCCCGCCCGTTTGCGCCGTCAATGCCGACCACGATTTGCTTCAGGTAACGGACGTGTTTCAGTTCGCGCACGATGCCGCGCAGGGCGGGCGAGCCGAGTTCGCGGACGTGGCACGGCAGCACAAGTGCGATGGGTGTCTCCTTTGCAAATTCCTCCAGGTCACGCTCCAGCCGCGGCGTGTCGAGTTTGCCGAGGCGATGCAACGTCGTCAGTGCGCCCGTTTGGAAAAAGTCAGGCATGGTGAATTCCTTTCATGTTGGTAAGGCTACTCGGTAGCCACGTTGTTGCAACTCCTGTGGGACTTTTCTGGTGGAAGCCCCCTGCGGCCAGAAGCCAATTCGCCGGGGATGATTCGCCACGCGGTGATGAATCTGGATGCCTGTCCAAAAACACGGAATGAATCCAGTTCGCTCGATGCGCTCGACCGTTTGGAGGGCTGAAAGTGAATTCCCCGAGCCTGTTCGTGATGGTCATTTGTGTTTCCGGAAGCATCAGGCTCTCGCTGCATCGCGGCCCTGGTGTGGACACCCAGCCCACACGAGCGTGACCTTTCCACTGTATTGCTGCGGTGCTCTGCGTCATGTGAGTTGGCGATTCATGAGGCCTTTTTTGTTCGCTTGGCTAACCCCGGGCATCATCAGGAACTGCGGCACCGCCGCCCGCGCCAGCGGCCATCCTCTTGATGAACGGGCTGAACAAATCAATCGGCACAGGCAGAAACGTCGTCGTGTTGTGTTCGCTGGAAATCTCCCGCATTGTCTGGAGGAAACGCAGTTGCAGCGCGATCGGCTCTTTGCTGATCAACGCGGCGGCTTGCACCATTTTTTCGGCGGCTTGATATTCGCCCTCGGCGTTCACGATTTTCGCCCGGCGTTCGCGTTCGGCCTCGGCTTGTTTGGCCATCGCGCGTTTCATGCTGTCGGGCAGCGCCACCTCCCGCACCTCAACCGCCGTGACTTTGACACCCCACGGCTCGGTTTGCCGGTCAATGATTTCCTGCAACTTCTGGTTGATGACGTCGCGTTGCGACAGCAAATCGTCCAGCGGGGCCTGGCCCAGCACGCTGCGCAATGTCGTTTGCGCGATGAGCGAGGTGGCCTTCCAGAAGTTTTCTACCTTGACGACAGCCGCGACCGGGTCAACGACGCGGAAATAGATTACCGCATCCACGGTGGCCGGCACATTGTCGCGGGTCATCAGTTCCTGCTTGGCCACGTCAATCGTCACCACCCGCAGGTCCATTTTCACCATGCGGTCCACGACCGGTATCAGCAGAATCAGCCCAGGTCCTTTGGCACCTTGCCGATACAATTTGCCGAGTCGAAAAATGACTCCGCGCTCGTATTCGCGCAGGATGCGGATGGCTTGCGGCAGCACGATGGCCGCCAGGACGATTGTCGGTATGACCCACTTGCCGATATTGCTGAGGGTTTGGATGAGTTGTTCCATAATTCCTCCGTCGGTTAGTTTCTTGATTTCACTTTCTATGTCATGGCCGTCGCCATCGGTCGAAGCCGAGTCCGATGAGTAAGCCGAGGGCGCTGAATTGCGCCAGCGGCAACCACACGCCTGCGCATTGCGCCCGCCAACAGCGAAAGGCGATTTGTTGCCCGGCCGGGGCAACGACCATGCGGACGAACAAACCCGCCCAGCGCCGCCGCCGCACCACTCCCGACCATAAGCCCCAAATCAACGCTCCGCTGAAGACGGCCACGAGCAGATACCGCCACGGCATCGGGCCGAACACGAATCCCAGCGCAGCCACGTGCAATGCGACGACGGCGGCGGCGATGGTGGTGAATCCCTCTGCCTTCATTCGTTATGTGCTGTCGAGTCATGGTCTTCCCTGCTGGAATCTAACAACAGGCCACTCCGGTTTTGGATCAAGTTCACCAATTGCCCCACCGCAAACACCCACAACAAGGTCGGAATCAGCGACGCGGGTTTCACCGCCTCAACACCCTCTCCGATCGCCAGCCATGTGCTGACTGCTTGCGCCAGCAGCACGAGGGAGAGAACCGTCATTCCCACAATCGCCCACCGCCGCAGCGGGCGGCCGAGCAATCCGAGCGCTCCCAGAAGTGCCGAGAGCGCCCCTCCAGCGACGCCAACGGGAAGCATCGTGGCGGCACAATGAGGGGAAAAAAAGTGCGCTGCTATGCTCAGGCCGGTCAACATGCCCGCGTAGAGCAGCAAATCAACGGAGAGACTTGTGTTCATGGACGAGGGCTCGTGGCCGGCGGTTGCACATTTGGTCCGCGTGACGAGGGATTGTCCCGGCGGGCGGCCCCGGGAGCATAAAACTCTGGCGGGCGCTCACCGTGGAACAAATACAACACCATTCCCATCGTCAGCATAAACATCACCGTCACAACCAGCCTCATCGTCATGCTGATGCCCTCCGCGCTGACGGAGGTCATCCAGACATGCACCGCCTGACTTAGCAGCACGACCAGAGTTGAAATCGCGCTCAGGCACGCCCAAACGCGCAGCTTCAACCCAGCCAGCCCGGTCAAGCCCCAAAGCAGGCTCAACCCGCCTCCGGCGAGACCGGCGATGAATGTCACTTTGCCAGACACTGGCGCGACTTGATGCAGAACCAAACCGAGACCGGCCAACAGGCCGCCGTAAGCGATCAGAACACTTGCCATTTTCTTGCTCATAACTGGATGGACTCGGCTGTGTGTTGATCAACTCCCGACTTGAGGCGGTACAATCCTCCGCGCGTCGTGCGCCGGAGTCCGGCACAATTGGGGCACGCGTTTTGCAATGCTCAGGACGAAGCGAGCAAAACCCGTCTCAATGGGAATGATAATTCAAGCACAACATAATCCGATGATTCATTGCACGAAATGCAATTCAGTTCATCGGATGGCGGCCCGACCATCCAGTTACCTCTAGGAGAAAGCTCCCCCAGACCCTTTTACGCCGCGTTGCCAAGCTAACGAACAAACACTACAATGGCAAGCAGCGTCAAAAGAAAGTTCGGTGCTCTGAACGCAAACGATTGACCATTCCTCGTCGTTCGCCACAATCCTTATTTTGTGAGGCTGGTTATCGTGCATTATCACCTTCGTCCAGGTGGCATCCGACGCATCATCGAACTCGCCACGCCGCATCTCGTGCGCGAAGCGCCGCGCCCCATCACGCGCGTCGTGCTTGCGACGGGCCAGCGCGCGGATCAAGCGTGGCACGACCGTTTCGCGCGACAATTGCCCGGCGTGTCCGTCGAGGTGATGGTCGAGCCGTCTTTCAACTATCT
>CAZCZP010000073.1:0-16038 GCA_964502895.1 uncultured Bifidobacteriaceae bacterium | reverse complement strand
GCGCAGGTGCGCAAACTGGAGACGGGCCAGAGCATCCTCGACGCGGTCGCCGGGCAGGCGAAGGATCTTCAGCGCAGCGTGGGTGCGCGCGACCGCGACCGGCTGGACCAATACTTCACCAGCGTCCGCGACCTCGAGCAGCGGATGAAGATGTCACGCGAGTGGGAAGACCAGCCGAAGCCGAAAGTCAGTGCGCCAGTGCCCCTTGATCCAGCGGATCCAAAGGCTTACATGGACAAGGTGAAGCTGATGTACGACATGGCGCGGCTCGCCTTCGAGACGGATTCGACGCGGTCCATTTCACTCCTGCTCGACAGCGTCAACTCGCCAGCCATCGAATTCGGCGACGTGAAAACCAGCGACGGTTATCACAATCTCTCGCATCACGGAAAGTCAAAGGAGAAGCTGGCGCAGTTGAAGACCATTGACGAATGGCACATGAAATTGCTGGCGGATTTGTTCAGTGAACTCAAGAGTGTGAAGGAAGACGGCGAGCCGTTGCTGGATCGCACAATGATTCTCTACGGATCGAACCTCGGTGACGCGAACAAGCACGTGACGACGAACATGCCGACCATCTTTGCGGGCGGCGGTTTCGATCACGGCCAGCACATCGCGTTCGACATGCAGCACAATTATCCACTGCCTAATCTCTTCGTCTCGATGCTGCAACGCATGGGCCTGGAGACCGACAAGTTCGCCTCCGCCACCGGCACGATGCGCGGGCTGGAGCTGGCGTAGAAACGGCCACAAATCCAAATCAGCACAGAGTTTTGGCTTCAGAACCCGATTGCTGCGCCGGTTCTACCTGAAATCTATTGTCCCGCGAAGCGGCATTGGCCACCATGGCATCCACGATGTCGTTCAGAGTTTTTTCCGAACAGGAGCAGAGTGTGCAGTTGCTGCAACGTTCGCTGGAGCGTGGGCGGCTGGCGCACGCATATCTGTTCACGGGCCATCAACTCGATCAACTGGAAGTCCTCGCGCGCGCGTTGGCCCAAACGCTGAACTGCCAGAAACCCGTCAAGGCCAGCGGCGTGCCGATTGATTGCTGCGGCGCGTGTGTGAACTGCCGGAAAATCGAGCACGGCAATCACGCGGACGTGCATTGGGTGCGGCCAGAATCCAAATCGCGCGTGATCGTCATCGAGCAGATGCGCGAGTTGATGCAGGAGATCAACCTCAAGCCCACCGAGGCGGAATACAAGGTGGCGATCATTGTCGCGGCGGATCGGTTGAACACGAACGCGGCGAATGCATTCCTGAAAACTCTGGAGGAACCGCCGGCAAAATCCATTTTGATTCTGTTGAGCACCGAGCCACAGCGACTTCTCGAAACAATTCTGTCACGCTGTCTGCGCTTGAACTTCGCGGGTGAAGGCGGGGCGCGGTTCGACGAGGCGCTGTTGGAATGGCTGGGGAAATTCAGCGACATGGCGTCGGCCGAGCAAAAAAGCTTGTTGGGGCGGTACCGGCTGATGGACGTTTTGGCGCAGAAGCTGGCGGAGATTCGCGAGCGCGTTGACAAGGCGCTCAGCGCACGCTCGCCGCTGGAACGTTACGACGATGTGGAAAAAGATTTGCGCGACAAATGGGAGGAGGAATTGAAGGCGGCCATCGAGGCCGAGTACCGCTGGCAGCGCACGGGCGCGTTGCTGGCTGTGCAATGGTGGCTGCGCGACGTATGGCTGCACACGCTGGCTGGCGGGCGCGAGTTGCTGAATTTTCCGCAGTTGAAAGGCGCGGAGCGCGTGGCGGGACGCATCACGACTCAGCAGGCTCTGGAGAATTTACAGGTCATCGAGCAGACGCAACGCTTGCTGCATACCAATGTGCAAGAAGCGCTCGCTCTCGAAGTCGGCCTGTTGAAACTGCATTTGTAATCCGCGCGATGGCTTGAACCCAGCCTGCCGATGGCTTTGGAAAAAAATCACGGTGACCGGGTGAACTCAATTCTGCCCGCGTGGCTGTTTGCCGGGTTGTTCGGGGCGTTCCTGGGCTTGTCGCTACTCAAATTCCCCAACCCGCCGATCATGGCGAAGTTCGTGGAGCGTCCCACGAATCTCGCGGAATGGATCATCAGTGCCTGGCCGTTGGAGGTGGGTTATTGGTTGTTGGGCGTCGTGGCGATTGCGGGACTTTTCGGAGGACGGTTGCCGGCGGGATTGCCCAAGTGGCTGGTGGCCCTGCCGCTGATCTGGCTTGGATGGCAGTTCATTTCCGCCACGCATACAGTGGACGCGGAGTTGACGAGGCTGACCCTGAAACATTTCGTGGCGTGCGTGGTGTGCCTTTACCTCGGGTACTTCTGCCTCAGTTGGGACCGGGGTATCGCGACGTTTTGGATTCCGATTCTCTGCGCGTTGGGCGTGGTGATAGCCGTGGGGATTGACCAGCACTTTGGTGGACTTGAGCAGACGCGCAAATACTTCTTCACCTACTTGTATCCCAATCTGCCGAGCGTGCCGCCGGAGTACCTCAAGAAAATTTCGAGCAACCGGATTTTCTCGACGCTGTTTTATCCCAACTCGCTGGCGGGCGCGGTGCTCTTGCTGCTTCCCGCTTCGCTGGGTTGGATCTGGCGGTTCGGTAGTCGCCTGACGGTTGCGGCACGCTGCTTTTTGATGGGCGTCCTCGCGGCGGGTGCGCTGGCCTGCCTCTATTGGTCGGGGTCGAAAGGCGGCTGGCTGCTGGCACTGTCGCTGGCATTGGTCGCGTTGCTGCACCTGCCTCTGGCGAAGCGAACCAAGGCGATCATTGTCGCGGTCGTTCTCGTGTGCGGGATTACGGGATTCTTCGTGAAATACTCCGGCTTCTTCCAAAAGGGCGCGACGAGTGTGGTCGCCCGCTTTGATTACTGGCGCGCGGCCATGCAGACGGTTGCGGTGAAGCCTGTCTTCGGCACCGGCCCGGGAACTTTTGGGGTTGCCTATGCGGCCATAAAGAATCCCGAGTCCGAGATGTCGCGTCTGACGCACAACGATTACTTGCAGCAAGCTTCGGATTCGGGCGTGGTCGGCTGCCTGAGTTTTTTGGCGATGGTGCTGAGCTTCCTGGTGCAGGGTTACAAAAAACCGGAAGGCCCGGACGGATCGTTGAGATTCCTGGTCTGGTTGGGATTTCTGGGTTGGGCACTTCAAAGCACGATGGAATTCGGCCTCTACATACCGGCGTTGACGTGGCCCGCGTTCGGCATGGCGGGCTGGCTGTTAAGGACCCAGCGCGAGGTTGCGCCACCCAAATGATCATGGGCGCGTGAAGCACTACGCCTTCATTGATTACGCGACCCAAGGGTATCTGGCGATTGTTGCCCTGCTGATCCTGGTATTTCACGGCACGGCTGTCCCGCTTTGGCCTTGGCTGGTCAGCGCTCACGCGGTTGGCATGGTGCTGGTGCATCTGTTGATTCAAGCCCACGCGCGACAGCCGATAAACCGGGTCTTGGATTTCCTGCGCCACTTTTATCCCGTGTTGCTCTACGTCGGGTTCTTTCGCGAAACGGGTGAATTGAATCAAATGTTCGCGTCCGGGTTTCTTGATCCAGTTTTCATCCGGCTGGATGAAAAAATATTTGGCTACCAGCCAAGTCTCACCTTCATGCAAAGCTTGCCGTACTGGCTGGTGAGCGAAGTTTTTTATGCTTCGTATTTTTCCTACTACATCATGATCACAGGCGTTGGCCTGTCGCTGTATCTGCGCGACCGGCGGCAGTTTTTCCACTATCTATCGGTGGTTTCTTTCGTTTTCTACGTTTGCTACTTCACCTACATCTTCACACCGGTTACCGGGCCGAGGGTCTTTTTCCGCGCGATTGACGGATACGAATTACCGGCGGGAGCGCGGCCAGAAGTCGTTCCAGGATTTCCCGCCGCAGTGCAGAGCGGGCTGTTCTACCGGCTCATGGCGTTGATCTACGAAAATTTCGAGGCCTCCGGCGCGGCGTTTCCGAGCAGTCACGTGGCGGTGGCGATTACTACGCTTTTTTTTACGTTCCGTTATATGCAGCGGATTCGCTTCCCACATCTTGTAATGGTCGTGATGCTGTGTCTCTCCACGGTTTATTGCCGTTACCATTACGTCGTGGATGTTGCGGCGGGAATTCTGACTGCGGCGGTGCTTGTGCCGTTGGGAAACTGGCTTTACTTCCGCTTTCAGCGCCCGCGGCACGCAATGCGAACATGAGTCGCGTGATGAGAATCGCGCGGGCGTGGTGACCTACTCGCTGTAGGCCCGTTCGCCGTGTTGCGTCAAGTCCAGACCGGCGGTTTCGGATTCCACATCCACGCGAAGGCCCACTACTTTGTCCACGAGCTTGAGAATAACCCATGAAGCCAGGCCGGCGAACGCCATGGTGAAGATCACGGCTTTGAATTGATTGAAGAACTGGCCAAAGCCGCCAGCAAGCGAAACAACCGTGCCATTGACCTGAAACGTTGAGGCAATTGCGGAGTTCACTTGCGCATTCGCCAGCAGGCCGACCATCAGCATACCGACAGTGCTGCCCATGGCATGCACCCCGAACACATCCAGTGAATCATCGTAACCAAATCGCGCCTTCAGTTTCGTGACGGCAAAATAGCAAATCACGCCTGCCAACAGGCCGATGCAAAACGCGGCGGGCACGGTTACAAAGCCCGAGGCTGGAGTGATGGTCGCCAGTCCGGCCACCATGCCAGAGGCTGCGCCCAGCACGCTTGGTTTCCCCTTCACGAACCATTCCATCGCTGCCCAACTTAGTGCCGCCGCAGCAGCGGAAAAATGCGTTGCCGCAAAGGCGCTGGTTGCCAGAGCTCCGGCGCTGACCGCGCTGCCGGCGTTGAAACCGAACCAACCCACCCACAACAAGCCGGTTCCGATGAGGCTGAGCACGACGTTGTGCGGCATCATGGGTTGATGCGGATAGCCTACCCGCTTACCCAGCACGAACGCGCAAACGAGCGCGGACACGCCGGAACTGATATGCACCACTGTGCCGCCCGCGAAATCGAGCACCGGCATTGTGCCACCCAGCGCCCAATTGAACCACCCGCCCTTGCCCCAGACCATGTGACAGAGCGGGTAATAGACCACAACGCTCCAAAGAATCATGAACAGGACATAGGCGCTGAACTTGATCCGCTCGGCCACGGCGCCGCTGATCAACGCGGGGGTGATGATCGCGAACATCATTTGAAACAGCATGAACGTCTGCTGCGGCACGGTGGCCGCGTAATCCGTGTTGGGCGCGCCGCCCACGTCGCGCAGGAACAAATACGTGAGCGGATTGCCGAAGAACTTGTTGCCCTCCGCGAAGGCCATGCTGTAGCCGAAACACATCCACAGCCCAGAGCCTATGCCCATGAGAATCAAGCTGTGCATCATCGTGGCGAGCACGTTCTTGCTCCGCACAAGTCCCCCGTAAAACAAAATCAATCCAGGCGCGGTCATCATGAGCACCAGCGCGGAACTGACGAGTAGCCAGGCATTGTCGCCGGCGTTGATGGCCGGCGCGGCAGCCTCAAGTTTGGCAACGCGTTCCTCCAGCGAGGGCGTCGCCTCGGCAGCATTCAAGGGAACATCAGCCAATCCAAACAAGAGGCATAAAAGGCAGATGGGGAGAAATGAAGCAGCCGGCCGGGTGGTAGGTTGCATGGGCGACAGTTGAGCAAATGGATGAATCTTCGTCAACTGGTGCGTCACGCCAAAGTGGCGACCAATTATTCATGCCGCAACGCTTCGATGGGGTCGAGCTGCGCCGCGGATTTCGCCGGGTAGATTCCGAAAATGATTCCGACGGCCCCAGAAATTCCGAATGCCACCAGCACGGACCAGAGTGTCACGATGGTTTTCATCTCGGTCAAATTCGAGACGACGAAGGGCGTGACGATGCCAAGCGCGACGCCGATCAAACCGCCGCCTACGGAGAGCACCACAGTCTCGACGAGGAATTGGAGGGTGATGTCGCGCCGCTTGGCGCCGAGGGCGCGCCGAATGCCAATCTCGCGTGTGCGCTCGGTCACCGTGGCGAGCATGATGTTCATGATGCCGATGCCGCCCACGAGGAGCGAAATGGCGGCGATCGAACCGAGCACCACGTTGAAGATGCGTTTGGTCCGTTCGGCCTGCCGCAACAGTTGGAGCGGCACGATGATTTCGTAATCGTTCTTGCCGTGAAAGCGGCTCAACAGCGTTTTGATTTGCGGGTCGGCGGTTTCGACGGCTTCGGTGTTGTTCATTTGCACCCGGACCTCGTGCAATTCCACCTTCTCCGCCTCGAAGCCGCTGGCCGAACGGCGGACGAGGACTTCGCCGAAGCGCGTGCGCGAAACCGCGAGCGGGATATAGACGTTGTTGTCGAGCGGTTCGCCTTCCATTGCGCCCTGTTGCGCGCGGTGTTCGGGGAGATTTTGTTCACGCACCAGACCGACGACCCGGTAGTAAAACGCATCCACCTTGACGGAATGTTCGAGCGGGTCCTGGTAGGGAAAAAGCCGTTGCGCGAGGCCAACGGTCAGCACGCAGACGTTGTCAATGTTACGTTCGTCAGTTTCCGTGAGGAAACGTCCGCGCACAACGTCCAGCCCCACAATTTCCGGGTAGAACGGCAACGTGCCGAGAACCTGACACGGGATGCTGTTGGGGCCGAAGAGCGCATTCTCGCGAACGATGCGCACGGGCAAGACACGGCGCACGCCGGGAATGGTGGACTGGATTCGCGCGCCGTCCTGGTAGGTCAATCCGTAATCCAGCGCGCCGCCGCGTCCCAAGCCGGCGAGCTTCGCGTCCTCGGGCGGCTTGAGGCTGCGCAAAATGATGTTCTCGCTGCCCAGTTTCTTGATCTCCTCCTGCGCAGCGTGCGAGGCGCCTTCGCCTATGGCGAGCATCGCAATGACGGAGCACACGCCGAAGATGATGCCCAGCATGGTGAGAATGGAACGCAGCTTGTGCAGCATCAGGCTTTTCATGCCCAATCGCACGGTGCTGAGAAATTGGAAGCTAAGCGGGTTCATGCGTGGACCGCAGGTTCGCCGTTGGCGCGCGGGGCGGGGCGGTTGACGACTTCGCGTTCGATCAATCCATCCTTCATGTGCAACACGCGATGCGCGCGGGCGGCGACCTTGTCATCGTGGGTGACGAGCACGATGGTTTTGCCGCCGGCATTCAATCGGTCAATCATGTCGAGCACTTCCGTGCCTGTGCGCGAATCGAGGTTGCCCGTGGGTTCGTCCGCGAGAATGAGCAACGGATCGTTGGCGAGCGAGCGGGCAATGGCCACGCGCTGCTGCTGGCCGCCGGAGAGTTGACTGGGCCGATGATGCAGGCGATCCCGGAGCCCCACCAATTCTGCCAGTTTGATGCAATGGTCTTCAAATTTGCGAATGTCCCGGCCCTGATAGATCAACGGCACCTGGATGTTTTCGATCACCGTGAGTTGCGCGATAAGGTTGTAAGACTGAAAAATGAAACCAATCTTTCGTCCGCGCGCTTCAGACAACTCGTCATCGGGCATGCATGAAACATCCGTGCCGCCGAGAAAATAACGACCCGCCGTGGGCCGGTCCAGGCAGCCGATCAGATTGAGCATCGTGGATTTTCCGGAGCCGGACGGGCCCATGATCGCAACGTATGAACCGGGATTCACGACCAAGTCCACGCCGCGCAAAGCGCGCACCTCAGCCTCGCCACCCAGATCGTAGCGTTTCTCGATGCCTTCAAACCGGATGATGGACGGCGGCGTGTGCGTCGCTTTTGACATGCGAGGAGAACAATTTCTGCGGGAACCTTCAGGTGTCGGATTGCTTGCGCGGAATTTCTGCCGGTGGCGCATTGGTGCCACGGCGGCGTGGGCCGCCAAACTGCGACCTCATGGCTGCGCGTTCATCTTCGTCCAACTGGCCATCGCCGTTCTTGTCGAACTGTTTCATCATCTCTTCGCGGTTGGGAAAATTTCCACCTGCGGGCCGCTGACGCCGCTCGCCGTTCGCTGCGTCACCAGTTAGCTGTCCCGGCGCGGCCGATTGTTCGGCGTCGCCACCCAATCGGCGTTCGCGCGGTTGGCCATTCTGACTGGGAAGAGCTTCTGCCCCGCGCCCGTCACCGTTGCTGCCGTTGACTCGCGCGCCAGTGACGGTTGGCTCCGGCGCCCCGCCCCGTTCGCCGCCGTTTCTTCCCTGCGACAACACGCGCGAAACCGCGTTGCTGTCCGCCACGGGCGCGGCTTCACCTTTTGCAAGCACGGCGCCGCCCAAATCTTTTTCCTGCGAATCAAACGGCGGCGAGAGCAGCACGCGGTCGCCTTCCTTCAGCCCGGAAGTGATCTCGATGTATTTCTGGTTGTACATTCCGACGCCGACGGGCACGGGGCGCGGCGGGTTGCCCGCCATATAAGCGACTTGTTGGCCGCGCAATGTCGTAATCGCTTGAATCGGCACGGTGAGCACATCGGTCAGATTGGTCACGACAACCTCAGCCCGCGCGGACACACCGGGTTTGACATCTGGCAACGGGTCGGTGATGCGGATTTCCGTCGCATAAACTTTGAGGTTGGGGTTGCCCCAACGGCTGGAACCGTCCGGCAGTGGTGCAACTTTGGCAACGAATCCGCGAAATCTCTGATCCGGCATGGAATCGAGGACCACATACGCCGGCTGGCCGGAACGAATCTGATTGATGTGCGATTCGTGGATCTTCACCTGCAGCTTCATTTCGGAAACGTCCGGCAGCTTGATGATTTCCTGGCGGTTGCGAACGACCGCGCCTTCTTCAATCATGGATTCATTGCTAAAGCGTCGGTCACCGCCGCTGCTGCTGCCATAAACAACCAGACCGTCCTGTGGCGCGTAAACTTTCGTGGCTTCCAATTGTTTTTTGTCGCGGTCGAGTTTGGTCTGGTTCAAGTCGAGCGTTTTTTGCTGGGTCACCACATCGGCTCCGAACTGGGCCAGCTTCCGTTCGCCCTGGAGTTTCACGCGGTCATAATTTTCCGTGGCTTCCGTCAAAGCCGCTTCCAGTGTGCGCTTCTTCTTGGGTTCGTCGAAGGTTTCGATCATCCAGAGGGCTTTGTTGGCTTGCTCGAGCTTGAGCGTCGTTTGCGACACCGCGAGGCGGTCCTTGTCGAGATTGGCCTTGGTTTCATAGCCCTGCTTGTAAAGTTTCTCGGTCCATTCGAGTCGCTCTTCGTTGATCCGCAGGGTTTCGATGACGTTGGTGATTTCAATTTGCGCGTCGCGCCGGGTTTGCAGCGCTTCGCCGTCCACGTACTTCTTGAGATCAGATTTGGCGAATTCGACTTTTAACTCCGCCGCGTCAATTTCGCTGTCCACAGTGCTTTTCTGGATGTCGAGTTGTTGCTGCGCTTGTATCAAAGCGAACTGCGCCTTCTCGACATTGATCTGTTGCTGGTTGACGGCATCCATGGACGAAGACGAATCGAGTTCCACGAGCAAGTCGCCTTTCTTCACGTAACTTCCCTCGGGAACGATGTAAATGATGCGAGCCGTGCCTTCGACCTCGCTGCGGACGACCACTTCGTGAACGGCCTCGACCGTGCCTCCTTCCACGACGGAAATCATGAAGTCTCCGCGTTTGATTTCGTAATAGCTGGCCGCGGTGTTTCCAGAGTCGGACTTCGAGAGCATCACCACGATCACCACGATCACCACGCCGCCCGCAATGCCCGCGAACCAACGCGGATGGTTGCGCATGCGTTGGAAAATCTCGTTGGTCCAAGCGGGAGTTTTCATAATCAGTTGTTGAATAATTGGTCTGGAGGCACGACTGCCTGCTCGGACGTTGGCGTTGCCGCAGGTGCGCGGTCTGGCAACACGCTGGCAAGATGGTCTTTCAGCCAGAACCGCGGCGTCTCCGTGCGCAACGCCCCGAGGTCCAACATGAGTTGCAACCGCGCTTCCTGATGATCCACGAGCGCCGCAGTGACCGCGTTTTGCGCCGAGATTTGCGCGTCCTGGGCCTCGATCAAATCGCGGACCTCCGCGCGCCCGGCTTCGAGTAGAAGCGTCGTGCTCTCGACGCGGCGATTCGCGAGCACCAGCGCGTTCTTCTGGTTCTCGTAATTTAGTCGGCGCTGTTCCAGCCTGCGCAGGCCCGTATCAATGTCGTTCTTGAGATCGTCAAGCCTCCGGGTGAACGTGCGTAAATCGAGTTCGAATCTGATCAAGGCCAGTCGGTAGGTGTTGGCCCGGGGCAAACGATCCAGCGGCAGATCGAGTTGCAAGCTGACGTCGGCTGCGACTTTGTCGGCATTGAACCTCGTGTAGTCGGTCGGAGGCTGGGAATCGAGCGACGCGTTGGCTTCGAGGTTGAGGCCGGGCTTCAACCGGTCCGCGGCGAGTCGGATTCTCCGTTTGCTGTCCTCGAATTGATCAATGAAATTCAGGACACGCAGTTGCTTCCCGACACCCAACCGATAAGCCGCCTCCGGGTCCAGCGATGCGGCCACCAAACCAGTTTGCTCCACTTCGTCGAGCGCCCGGTCATCCAGATAAAGCTTTTCACTCAGCGGCAGGCCGAGCGTGATCTTGAAATTGTCGAGCGCGGACTGGTAGCTGGCCACAACATCCACATAATTGTTCCGCGCGCTCAGTTCCGCCTGACGCGCTTGGTCCACGTCGGACAAGCGTTCGCGATCCGCCGCCCGCGCTTCCAGCCGTTTCGTGGCTTCCACGCGGCTCAGGTAATTGGTGTAACGGTTGCGAATGTTGTCTTTCTGTTGAAGCAATCGGAAGTAATCGTTGGCGATGCGAAACGCGAATTCATCTTGAAAAAAACTGAAGTCGCGCACCGCGTAAACCATGTTGTGTTCCTGTTGAAGCAACTCCTCCACCTCGGGACTGTTGCGGCCGAATCCGCGCAACAGCGGTTGAACCAGGCTGCCGGAAACTCGGGAGAATGACAATTCCGGCTTGCCGCTGTAATAGAGCATCACACTGTTCAACAAGTTCACCGTCAACCGGCCACCGGTCTGGAACAAGCGACTGATGGTCAAACCGGTTTCGGTGGTTACCTCCGTGGATTCCTGCCCGGTGCTGTCGCGAACCCAACCCGCCGTCGTCACCGAAGATGGCGTCACGCGACCACCGATTGTGTAGCGGGCGCTGGATAGATCCAGCGCAGCCGAAAACAGGTCTTCCTTGGCGGATTGAAAATCCCGGCTGTTGTGCATCGCCAATTCAATCGCCCCTTCGATAGTCAGGACTCGTTGGTTGGTGCGGATGCGGTCTTCGATCAACTCGCTCGGCAGAATCTCCGCCGGCTTGCGCGCGGAATACGGTGTGTCAACGGTAAAAGCATTCGTGTGCCCGAGGACCTGCTTCTCCACCTGGCTAACAATGCGATACGCATTCTTATCCGCGTGCCCCCGGTAGTAATTCGCGGTGCAGCCGGCGCAAAGCATCGCGCATAACCCAGCCCACACGCACATCCAGATCAGCGTGCGACCTTTTGCTTCGATTGCCGTGTCCTTTATCAAGCTTACGCCTTATTCGTCAAAAAAGTTGAAATCTCTTGAAGTCGCCGCGCTGTCCCCCAATGGCGACTCGCTGGAGCGCATTTTCACCCGTGGGCCAGCATATCCGTCCTGCTCCGCGTATCCAATCTCGAAATCAGCCTCAATTTGCCAGCCTTCAAATGTGAAAAAACCGCGCGTTTCAGCCCTCGGCGGCTTCTGTCCGCCACCAAGCCATGATGGACTTGGTTTCGTATGTTCCATTTGGAAACGACTCAAGGCGCAGACGAACCGCAGGAACGCGATATTCGCCCGAACTCCCAAGTAAGGCAGGCTTTCTCAGCCGCTTCCGCAAAAGGCGGACACATCCGCATTCCAACGACGGGCTGGAAGCTATTTGCTGAACTCGGCGGAGAAAGTTATCAACCGGTGGCCGCCCTGTGCTCCACCAGATCGGGCATCCCAAGTGGAGCGTTTATGCTCCCAGCCACAAATCAATCGGCTTTTCGACCTTGGCGCGGTACGGCAACGCAACTTTTTGCCCTGTGCCCGCCGAGCGATAGGCTGCATAGATCAATTCCAGCACCGCGCGGCCGTCTTCGCCCGTGACTAGCGGCGGCTTGTCCTCGCGCACGCATTCGATGAAATGTTTCAACTCCTGCGGATAGCCTTGATTGAAGGCCTCTTCAAAAATTGTGAAGGTCCAACCTTTCGTCGAGCCGGCTTTCTCCATCGCGTAACCGTAACCCCGCTCGCTGTAAGTGAGCGCCGCGTTGCCCTGAAACAAATCCGCGTAGCACACACCGCCCGTCCCATAAACCTCGGCGCTATCTTCCATGCCTCCGTGCTTGGCCCAACTGTTTTCCGCGATGCCAATCGCGCCGCCTTCAAATTCAACGATCACCACGGAATTCTCCTCGCCGCGCGTGCGCCCTTTGTGGATCAACCCGGTTTGCATGTGCGCCAGCACACTGACGGCGCGCGGTCGCCCGCCCAGCATCCAGCGAAACCACGCCAGCGCGTGACAGCCCATGTCCATGATGACGCCGCCGCCCGACTGCTTGATGTCATAAAACCAGTCGCTGTGCGGCCCGCTGTGCTTCTCGGCCTGTTTGAGCATGTAAATCTTCCCGAACGCACCTTCATTGGCCAGAAGCCGCACCCGCTCATACTTTGGCGCGAAACAAAGTTCCTCGGCATACATCAACTTCACCTTGGCAGCCTTGCAGGCGGCGATCATTTCGTCGGCCTCCTCCAGAGTCAGGCTCAGCGGTTTTTCCACAATGATGTGCTTGCCGGCCTTCGCGGCGGTCATCACGGCGCGATGATGCAGAAAATTCGGCACGCAGACATCCACCACGTCGCAACCCGATTCCGTAATGGCCTTGTCGAGGTCCGTGAACCAACGCGCGAGGTGATGTTTGCGGGCAAAGGCTTTGGCCCGTTTCGGATCGCGCGTGTAAACGGCGACCACTTCCGCGTCCGGCACGAAGCGGTGATACGATTCCAGATGAATCTCCGCGATGAATCCCGCTCCCAAAAGGGCAACTTTGGTTTTGCTCATAGATTCTCCGGCCCGGATTCAGCCATAAAGCCGGAGGCGTGGAAATACAGAATTACTTGATGCAGAACTACGGCCCGGGCTTCCCGCAGTAAAAGCGGCGCGGGAGATTCGTGGATTGAATGTCGGTGAAAAGCCAGAGTCCGTCCGGTGCGGTGATGTTGGTTGCAATCGGCGTCCAGGCCGCGAGATTGGTCGAGGCGAACAGGATGTAGGAATGTTCGGGCACGCCGCGCAACTGTAATTGGATCGGCAAGGTCGGCTCCCCGGTTGCGGCGACCGATACACGATCCAGCGCCTTGAGCAGATTCAATCGGCCTCCGGTGACGCACTTCCCGGCGAAGGCGGGCCGCTGGTCCACCGCCGAAAGCAATCGGCTGACGAGATCACCGAAAGAAGCCGAGGGCCATGGCTCGCGCAGCAAGGCGAGCGCGCCGCTGACATAAGCCGTGGCCATCGAACTGCCGTTCATGTTGCCGTAGGCGCTGTCATTGGATTCCAGCGTTGAAAAAATTGAAACGCCGGGCGCGAACAGGTCCACACTATTCCGGCCGAAGTTGGAGCCGATGGTCGGCGTTGTCCACGGGTTGTCCTGGCGCGTGGATGCGCCGACCGACACAATGTTGGGCAGCTTGATGCTGGCGGGATAATACGGCGTTACGTCGTTGTCTCGCGCGTCATTGCCGGCGGCTGCCGCGAAGACGATCCCATCGCTCTGTGCCGCGAAAATTGCGTTGGACACCGCGGAGGATAACGCCGTTCCGCCCCAGCTCAAGTTGATCACGGTCGCGCCATGGTTGCGGGCGAACTCGATGCACGTCACGGCGTCGGAGCTGAAGCCATCGCCGTTGCTGTCGAGAAATTTGCAGGCCATGATTTGCGCACTCCACGCAACACCGGTGACGCCCTTGCCGTTGTTGCCTGCCGCCCCGATGATGCCGGCCAGATGCGTTCCATGCCCGTAATCATCCAGGACGTTTGTCGTTCCGTTGATCGCGTTCAACCCGTGGCTGCCATCGAATGGATTCCGCCAGAGATTTTGCGCCAGGTCTTCGTGCGTGTAACGCACGCCTGAATCCACAATCGCCACGATTACGTTGGTGGCGGCGCGCAAAATATCCCAGGCTTCCGGCGCATCTGTGTCTGCGTCGGCCAGGCCCGAATTCTGGCCGGTGTTTTCCAACGCCCAGAGCGTGCCGTCCACAAAGCGCGGGTCGTCGGGAAATGTGGCCGCCGCCGACACGCGAAAGTCGGGCTCGGCAAACTCGATGAAGCCGCTGTGCTGGTAACGAACTACCGCATCCGGCACGCCAGCGCCTTCGGGCAACTCGATGACCTGCAAGTTTCCCACGCGCGGAAATTGCCTGAGCACCCGCGCGTGCTGCGCGACGTGAAATTTGCCCAATTCATCGAGGCCAACGCCGGCGCGCGGCATGACCAGAATCCGATTGGGATGAAAATCCGGCGCGGGGGCCGACACAGCCGCAAACGCCGACGTTTGTGCAGTCACCGCATCCGTGAAACCAAACACGAACAACGCGGCAAAGGCGCATCGAACGAACCGTACCGCCGCCCGGTGACGGCGGGCGCGCAATGGCGGGATGTCGCTTCTAATCGCCGGACTATTTGCTTCTCTCAATCGCACGTGCAGTCGCACGACCGGAATGCCGGGGCAAAACCCTTTGCCTGGCGGCCACCGGATTGCGTGCTGAACACGTGACAACTTGCTCCGGCGACGCCTCTCGCGCAAGCCCCGGCGGGCTATACGGAACGATGCCGTTGAATACGGGAAGGCGTGTGACAAGCCGTTGGCGGAAGCGAAGGAGCGCTTTACGCTGCTTCAACGCGGATCGCTGTTTGAGATTCGGTGCCGGCCGGTCGCGCTGAAAGTTGGAGCGGCCTGAAGGCTGCGCTCCTTCCGCGACGACGCGTGGCTCGACGGCATGGATTCGGCTTGATCAGGAAAGTGTAAAGGGTGCGAGAGCCTCATGAATCCCCCTCACCCGGCCTTCGGCCACCCCCTCCCCCACCGTGGGAGAAAGGGCAACGACCGGATGTAAAAACCCTCGCCGTTCGCCGACGGAATTGTCGTGCGCGAACAAGCCGGGCTGAACTATAACAACGACGGATTGTTCAACTCCTAATCAACCATGAGAATTCACCGCCGGGAATTTCTGAAGGCAGCCGGTCTGACCCTGGGCGCAGCCGGGTTCGCGGGCCGCAACGCCCGCGCTGCGGACGCACCGCCCAGCCCCAGCTTCATCACCCGCCCGCCGAAAATGAAACTCGGCACCGTCACCTACAACCTCGCCAAGGATTGGGACATCGCCACCATCATCAAGAATTGCACCGAGGCAAACTTTCAGGGAGTCGAACTGCGCACCACCCACGCCCACGGCGTCGAGGTCACGTTGAACAAACAACAACGCGCCGAGGTGAAAAAGCGCTTTGCGGATTCAGCGGTCGAGTTGATGGGCCTGGGCAGCGCGTTCGATTATCACACGCCGGACCAGGCCAAACTCCGCGGCGACATTGCCGCCACGAAGGAATACATCGTCCTGGCGCACGACGTGGGCGCGCCGGGCGTCAAAGTCCGTCCCAACGCCCTCCCGCCAGAAGTGCCAAAAGAAAAAACTCTGGAACAGATCGGGAAGTCGTTGCGCGAACTGGGCGAGTTCGCCGCCGGACACGGTGTGCAAATCCGGCTGGAAGTTCACGGTCGGGAAACCTCTTTATTGCCGAACATCCAGAAAATCATCGAGGTGGCCGGCCACAGACTTGTTGGCGTCTGCTGGAATTCCAACCAGACCGATCTCGAGGGCGAGGGCTTTGATCACAACTTCAATCTCGTGAGGGACAAAATCTTCGTCGTTCACCTGCGCGACCTTTACCTGGACGAATACCCGTTCCGCAAATTGCTGGCGCGCCTGAACGAGATCGGCTTCACCGGCTATTGCCTGGCTGAGATTCCCGACAGCAAAGACCCGGTGCGCGTCATGAAGTATTACCGTTCGCTCTGGCTGGCGTATCAGAA
>CAZCZP010000072.1:0-16542 GCA_964502895.1 uncultured Bifidobacteriaceae bacterium | reverse complement strand
GAGAACCGCGTTCTCGTATCCGTCTCGGTCGCCGCGGGCCGGCGCAGGGCCGGCGGCGCGGCGACAGCGGTTTGGTCTTAGTTGACCTTTACTTCGATGGATTTCGGACGAGCATTCTTGTCCTTGGCCACATGCACACTGAGCACGCCGTCCTTGAACTCCGCGTTGACCTGTTGCGGATCGGCGTCCTCGGGCAACGCGAAACTCCGCGTGAACGAGCCATACGCGCGCTCGATGCGATGATAGCGTTTGCCCTTCTCTTCCTTTTCGAAGTTGCGTTCACCTGAAAGATACAGCACGCCATCCTCGACCTGCACCTTGACGTCGCCCTTTTTCACCTCGGGCAATTCCGCCTTGATAAGGTATTCCGTGTCGTCCTCGGTGATGTCCACCAGCGGCGACCATTCGGCAACGGTGATGTCCTCCCGGCCTTCACCCCGGCGCGGCGTCGCAGTGCCAAAGAACCGGGAAAGCCGGTTATGCATTTCATCCAACTCACGGAATGGATTCCATTCCGACACTTCCTTCAACGGATTCCAACGAGTTAAAGCAGTCATAGTCATTAATTCACTGTTATGGCGGACCTCCGTTCCGCCATCGAATCGTGGCCCGCCGGATTTCGATTCGACAGTGCGTCTCCCTCCGCGAGACATCCGTCACGCTTGCGGAAGAGCCGCGATTTTTGGTCACACCAAAAAAGATGCCAACGTGCCGGGCCGCGATGCCTCGGCGCAAGCGATTGAAATTCCGAGATTTTTTACCGGGTGGCAAATGAAGTAAATAGACGGGCTGTGCCAATCTGCGGAGCAGAGTCGGCACACAGTTAGTCAGACTGACACAATTCTGTTGCGGCGTGTGGACCAGTCGAGCCAAGTGGAAACGCCGTGCTGTGTCTTCAACAGACGGGTCGCGATGAACATCCTCCCCGCCCATCACGTTCCTTCGGAGCCCGCGACCGCCGGATTTCTGCGGACTCTGAATCATCGCGGTTGCAGCCCGGGATGATCGCGCGCCGAGAGCGCCTTGAAGAGACGCCTGGCCAAATCTCAACGTATGAGGCAGTGTTCGCACATGAAAGCGTGCCTCGGATTTTTAGTTTTCACCCTGGCTGCCGTTGCGCTGGCTCATCCCGGCGGCGGGATTATTGCTCTGTCTGAGAATTCCGCGATCCTTGCCGACTCCGTTGAGAACTTCATCTGGCTGGTGGAGAAAGCCCAGAAGCCAAAGCGGCTGGTTGCCAAGTTCCATGGGCATTGGCTTACCCGCGGTCTCGATGGCAATCTCTACGCGGAAGCCTTCCAAGAATCGGGAGGCGCCTGGAGTTCGTCGGCGTTCCGGCTCGAACTGCCGGCGGCAAAGCTCACCGAGCTTGCGCATCGTGACGAAATTGGGGCGCTCGTCTTCGCCGTGGACCGCGACGGATCGCTTGTGTTTCAACGTCGCGGATCGCTCGTCTCGCGTAACGCTGGAAACGAATCGCCATTCCGGCTCTCCTCGGATGAACCAAAACTGGAGGAAGTGACCGCTTACGCCTGGAGTCCTGAGGGCGACCTGATCTTCGCAGATCGGAATCGAATTCGCCGCGCCGCCGTTAGCGGCGGCACAAGTTTGGTCGCCGTGATCGAGGGCAAGGTGCTGGGACCCAAAATCTGGAACGCCACGGATACCCCCAGTATTTTCGGCCTCGCGGTGGATGACGCCGGTCGCGTGCTTGCTGCCGTGCCCGGCCTCGCCAAGGTTTATCGCATTGAGAAAGACCAACCACCGCAGGAGGTCGCTCGCGGCGAAGACGGCTGGCGTGCCACCGGCGTTGCCGTTTTTCGCGATTCAATCTTCGTGATGGAAAGCGACTCGCGCGCGTCCACCAGCCCGAGAGTCAGGATAGTGCGAGCCAACGGAATGATCGAATTATTGACCGTCCCCAATCGCTTAAAGTGAGGGCGGCGTCCGCAGAAACCGTTACCTGCCAATTTTGCTCATCGCTGATTGCGGTGACTTGCGTTCACGGAATTTCAAAAATGCGACGGCGGGCGCGAACGTTACTTGTTGCCTGCCACCGGGCCCAGCCGCTGGCCTTGCCCTGAATCGGACATCAATTGTGCGAGCCTGCGCAGTCGCGTTGCTTCTTGTTTTGCGCTCATGACCCAGAAAATGGCTACGCGCCGATAACCGGGCGGTTGTTGCTGGAAAAACCGCCACGCTGCCTGGTCCGACATGAATTGACGCCGCAAGTCCGGTGAGAGTTCACGGGGCTTATTTTCGAAAGAATAGACTCCTGACTTCGCGGCGGTGCGCGCGGCGAATGCTTTCAAACCCGCCGGCCTCATACGTCCGGCTTTCTTCAGCCGCTCGACGTGGCGGATGTTGATGAGGCTCCAGTTGCTCTTTGGTTTGCGCGGCGTGAACCGGTGCGTGTAGCTAAGCTCATCCACGCGTTTCTTGACGCCGTCAATCCAGCCAAAACACAGCGCCTCGTCCAGCGCCTCCGCGTAGGTGATGCCGATCTTGCCGGAATCCCTTTTGTAGAAACCGAGCCACAACTCCGTTTCGCTGGCGTGGTTTGCCTCCAGCCAGACGCGAAAGTCGTCGCCGGATTTGAAGTATTTAAGTTTCATGATTGCCGAGGGGGGCGATGTTGGTCGTGTTCACGTTGGCGTGAACAGCGCTTGACCGAATCCGGCGGACAGGTCACCGCGGGCCAGGGAATTCGTCGCCAGCGTGCGTCCACTGGTTTCGGCGCAGTAAGGTTCGCGCAAATACGGACGGTGATCCACGCCATCAAGCGTGGCAACGAGTCCGGCACCGATGACGACAGTCAGCCCGACAACGAGGCGAAGAAATATCCGGCGAAACCTTTTCACGGCCCGAGCGTAGGCTGAATTCTCGCGTTTTCAAAGCTCGCGTCCAATGGCAGCCATTTGCCAATTGACTCACTGCGAAGCCCCGGAGATTTTGAACACCGCTATGGCGAAGATTCAACGGGCATTACTCTCCGTCTCCGACAAAACCGGGCTGACGACTCTGGCAAAAGTGCTGGCCGACGCCGGGATCGAATTGATCTCCACGGGCGGCACAGCCAAGGCACTGCGCGACACCGGGCTGGCCGTGAAAGACATCAGCGAGCATACGGGGTTTCCTGAAATGCTCGACGGCCGCGTCAAAACCCTGCATCCGAAAGTTCACGGTGGATTACTTTTTATCCGGGGCAACGCGGCGCACGAAACGGCTGCCAAAGCTCACGGCATCGAACCGATTGACCTCGTGGTCGTGAATCTCTACCCGTTCGAGCAAACTGTGGCAAAGCCGGGAGCAAGTCTGCACGACGCGATTGAGAACATTGACATCGGCGGGCCGTCCATGCTCCGCAGCGCGGCCAAAAACCACGACAGCGTCACAGTCGTGGTGGACCCCGCCGACTATGCGGTCGTGGCGGAACAAATCAAAACGACCGGGAACACCACGGTTGATTTGCGCCGAAAGCTGGCCGCGAAAGTTTTCGCCCGCACGTCGGCTTACGACGCGGCGATTGCCGCGCATCTGAACGCGGAGTTTGGAGGGAGGAGCGGAGAATTGCCGCCGTCATTGGCGATTTCCGCCCCGCTGGCGCAGCCGCTGCGTTACGGAGAAAATCCGCATCAGGCGGCAGCGCTCTATGGACGATTTCACGAATATTTCCGGCAGCTTCACGGCAAGGAACTTTCTTACAACAACATTCTGGACCTTACGGCGGCGGCGAGCTTGATAGGCGAATTTGTGGAGGGTCCGCCGACGCTGGCGATCCTCAAGCACACCAATCCATGCGGCGTCGGCCAGGGCGACACTTTGCGCGAGGCCTGGGAAAAAGCCTTTGCCACGGACCGGCAGGCGCCGTTCGGCGGGATCATCGCCGTGAATCGTCCACTGGATGCTGGCTGCGCCGAAGCCATCGCCGAGATTTTCAGTGAAGTGATCGTCGCGCCGGAATTTTCGCCCGAAGCGCTGGCCGTTCTGCAAAAGAAAAAAAATCTGAGGCTCCTCAAGGTGCTCAAAGCGCCGATGGCCGCCCAACCGCTGGACGTGCGAGGCGTTGGCGCGGAGTCGTTTCTGTTGCAGCAACGCGACACAAAGCTCACGAGCCGTGACGATTTGAAAATCGTCACTCGCCGGCCACCAACCGACGCCGAGTTGCGCGCGATGTTGTTCGGCTGGCGCATCGTGAAGCATGTGAAATCAAACGCCATCGTTTACGTGGCGGCGGATCGCACGCTGGGAGTTGGCGCGGGCCAGATGAGCCGCGTGGACGCGAGCCGCATCGCAGTTTGGAAGGCGGGCGAAGCCAAATTGCCGCTCAAAGGCAGCGTGGTTTGCAGCGATGCATTCTTCCCTTTCGCTGACGGCTTGATTGCCGCGGCAGAGGCGGGCGCGACGGCGGCGATTCAGCCAGGCGGTTCGATGCGCGACGCGGAGGTGATCGCCGCGGCAGACGAACGGGGTGTGGCGATGGCATTCACCAGCGTCCGGCATTTCCGGCATTGAATCGTCAATGCCGCTTTGCTCGTTTCGGCCCAAACAAACGCGACGACACCAGCCATTCAAGGGTGGCGCAACGCGCGGCGATTAAGGTTTCGACCTCCATGCGGCACAACCCCCCTTTCTTCAGCGTCACGGACAAATGCGATCCGCCGGTGCAGAGCAGCGAAATCAGGCTGCTCAGGTAAGGTTCATGCCCCACGAGCAAAATGCTCTCGGGTGTGGGCCGGACTTTGTTCACCTGATGCACGAGCTTCTCCACGTCGCCAGAGGGTCCGAGATGTTCTGTGAACTCCAACCGGCCATGCAGGCGCAAACCGCGCTCCACGATTTCGGCCGTTTCCCGTGCGCGCACCAATGGACTCGAGAAGATCACGTCGAAGGCGGTTTCCATCTGTCTCAACGCATGCGCCAGGAGTTTGGTCCGTTGGATGCCCCGGGGTGTAAGCGGGCGGTCTGCGTCGTTCTTGTAACGCGGGTCGCCGTGCTCGGCCGCTTCGCCATGTCGCAGGATGTAGAGTTTCATGGTTCGTTGCTTTGCGCGAATGTGTCCGGCTGAAATTCGAGTAAACGATCCGCCGCCTCCATGAATTTATCAACCCGCGCCGCGCGTCGCCGCCGCAGTTCCCTGAGCAGATCGCGCACGGCCGGCGCCGGCAGCAGGACCAGTTGCACGGCTTGTTTCACGGCGGCGATCAACACTTCGACGTCCTGTATATCTCCCATCAAGCCTTGAAACTGTTGCATGGCGCGCAAACGCTTCGACGTAAGGCGTGGAAACAGCGGCTGCAACAGCTCGCTCATGTAGCGAAACCGTTTGAACGACACGCGCAGGCGATGAATCGTCTCCGTGCGGCTGCGCCGGATGCGCTGCCGCAGTGCCAGCGCATGGTTGAAGGATTCGCGCAACGCGGCCGCCGCCAGCGTCTTCGCGGTCCGCGGCGACTTGTCGCCCGTTGACTTTCGCAATTGTTTCTCCAACGCCTTGAGCCGGCGCTCCAGACGGAGGTGCTTCATGCGCTTGATCTCGCGGCCCAGTTCTCCAATGAGCCGCTTCTCGCGCCGCCGCAACACCAGGTCGAACTCGCGCGCTTCGGGAAAATCGCGCCACAGCGGTTGCAGCAGCAACAACTGAACTTGCGTATCCCGCAGTTCATCGAAAGCGTCCAGCCGCTGCTTGAAGGTCCTTCGGGTTTTGCGCAACGAGTCCTCAAAGTGCAGCGCGCGGAGCAAATCCAGCATGGCCAGCATCCGGCGGGTTTCGATCCGCAAATCATGCACGGAGACCTCGGAAAATCTCTCCTGGCAGCGCGCCAGCCGCTTACGGTAGCGCCGCCGCAATTTCTTGAGGCCCCCGCTCAGATGCGTGGCGAGTTCGGCGGGGAATTCACCGTTCATTGCTGGTGGTCAAAACGGACGCCTCGCCAGTTTGATTTCCGGATACTTTGATTTGGCCCGGCGCGCTTTCGAACCGCCCCGTCCGCCATTGGCCGCCAGCGCGATGAACTCGAACTGGCTGCGGCGCACTTTGGTTCTGGCTTTCGGCACGGGACGATAACCGCCGTCCGGCAACAGAATCCGCGCGCGGGCGTTGTCGGCCAGCGGCAGGGCCAGAAGTTCGGAGACAATTCGCTCTCGCAGATTGCCGTCCACGATCGGAACGGCCGTCTCGATGCGACGGTAGAAATTGCGCGGCATCCAGTCGGCGCTGCTCAAAAAAACCTCCGGCTGCGCGGCATTCTCAAAATAATAAATCCGGCTGTGTTCGAGAAAGCGGTCCACAATGCTGCGCACGGTGATGTTCTCGCTGACGCCTTTCACGCCCGGCCGCAGGCAACAGATGCCCCGCACGATCAAGTCAATCTTTACGCCGGCTCGTGACGCTCGATACAGGGCCTCGATTATTTCCCGATCCACCAGCGAATTCAGTTTCGCGATGATGCGGGCTGGAAAACCGTGGTTCGCATCTTCCACCTCGCGCTCGATCAACGCCAGCAACCGCGAATGCAAATCGAACGGTGCGACCATCAACTGGCGCAACGGGCGGAACTGGCAGATGCCCGTGAGCAGGTTGAAGAGATTCGTGGTGTCCTCGCCAAACTCGGGGTGGCAGGTAAGCAGGCCGACGTCATTGTAGAGCCGGGCGGTGGCGGGATTGTAGTTGCCCGTGCCCAGGTGAACGTATCGCCGGATTTGATCGTCGTCGCGCCGGACGACGAGAGTTGCCTTGGCGTGAATCTTGTAACCGACCAAGCCATAGACCACGTGGACGCCGGCTTCCTCCATCTGGCGCGCCCATTGGATGTTGTTGGCCTCGTCGAATCGCGCGCGCAGCTCCACCACGGCCGTCACTTGCTTGCCGTTGTTTACCGCGTCCACCAGAGCGCCGATGATCCGCGGCTCGCCTCCCGTACGGTAAAGGGTTTGTTTGATCGCGAGCACGTTGGGGTCTTGTGCCGCTCGCTGAAGAAAACTTACGACGCTCTCAAAACTTTCATACGGATGGTGCAACAGAATATCGCGCTGGCGAATGGCGGCGAACACGTCCGGCTTCTGGCGCAACGGCGCCCCGATGGGCGCAATAAACGGCGGAAAGCGCAGTTCGGGAGAATGATCACCTTCGCCCAGCGCCATCAACCGCACGGGATTCAGCGGACCGTCCACGACGTACAAATCGTCTTCAGTCAGACGCAGTCGCTGCAACAAATCCGCGCGGACTTCAGCCGGACAACCGCGCTCGACTTCCAGCCGAACGGCATCGCCGCGCCGCCGGCGTTGCAACTCGTTCTCCACGGCGGACAACAGGTTCGCCACTTCCTCTTCATCAATGTAAAGCTCGCTGTTGCGTGTCACGCGAAACCGCCAGTAGCCAAGGATCTTTGTCCCGGGAAAAAGGTCGCTGATGAAATGGCCGATGATCTGGCCGAGAAACACGTGATCCATCCGCCGGTCCGTGCGCGGCAATTTGACCAGGCGCGGCAGCACGCGCGGCACCTGCACCACGGCAAGCCGTTCGACGGACTTGCCGCCGTTTTGGGCGGCGACCTTGACCACCAGATTGAGCGAGCGATTCAACAGTTGCGGAAACGGATGCGCCGGATCAACCGCCAGCGGCGTCAGGACCGGCAGCACTTCGGAGGCGTAGTATTTTTCGATCCATTGCCGGTCACGATCATCGAGTTCGGCGATGCGCAGGAAACGGAATCCGTTTTTCTCCAGCTCGGGCCGCAAGTGTTTTTGCCAGCAGTCGTCGTGATCACGCACCATGCGGCGCACGCGTTTGGTGATGGCCCGGAACGTCTCGGTGGGGGTCAAGCCGTCCACGCTGCGCTCGGCGGCTTCGCTTTCCATCTGTTGTTTGATGCCGGCCACGCGCACCTCGAAAAATTCGTCGAGGTTCGAACTGACGATGCAAAAAAACTTCACCCGCTCCAGCAACGGATTTTCTGCGTTCATCGCCTCGTCGAGCACGCGCTGGTTGAACTCCAGCCAACTCAGTTCGCGATTGATGAAATGCTGGGGCTTGAATGGTGTTGCGTTCACGCGGCCGACAAAATAGCGGAGTCATCGTGTGGCAGGCAATCGGGTTCGGGAAGTTACAATTGCGTGACGAACTGTTCCCCGCGGGCCAATCACGCCCCTCGCCGGGCTTCAGAATCCTTTGATTTGACCGTCGCCGCGTCGTTTTGGGCGACCGGCCCGCTTGCGCCGATGGTGGACAAACTGCGGACCCATCGTCACCGCCTTTTAACTTGGGCGGCGGGCTGCGGGTTGTTCTAATACCCCCATGCCAACCGTGCGCCGGGCCGTCATTGATGTCGGCACGAATTCCGTGAAGCTTCTCGTCGCCGATGTCGCCGGCCACGAAGTGCAGCCGGTCTTGGAAGACAGCCGGCAAACCCGCCTGGGCAAGGGATTTTACGAAACGCACCGGCTGCAACCCGAACCCATCGCCCAGACCGCGCGCGCCGTGGCTCATTTCGCAAAGACGGCCCGCGACGCCGGCGCGACAAGCGTGCGGGTCGTCGCCACCAGCGCCGCACGCGATGCGACGAATCCGGGCGATCTGATCGCCGAAATTGCCGAAGCCACCAACCTGCGGCTGGAGATCATTTCCGGCGAACAGGAGGCCGACTGGGCATTTCGCGGCGCCACGAGCAATCCCAACCTTGCCGTGGAGCCGCTGTTGTTGCTGGACGTGGGCGGCGGCAGCACGGAATTTATTTTGGGGCAGGGCGACCAAAAACATTTTCGGCGAAGTTACCCGTTGGGCGCGGTGCGGTTGCTCGAAAAAAATCCGCACAGCGATCCACCCAAGCCCGAGGAACTCGCCGTCAGCCGCGGGTGGCTCAGGAAATTTCTCGACTCAAAAATCCGTCTCGAACTCGAATCCGCGCTTGAGCGCGAGGTGAGGATCCACTCTCGACATCGGCCGGTTCGCCTCGTTGGCGTCGGCGGCACGGCGACCGTGCTGGCGCGCATGGAAAACCGCATGGATGATTATGACCGCGACCGCATCGAAGCCGCGCGTCTCTCGTTCACCAAAGTGCGGGGCTGGGTCGAGCGGCTGTGGACCCTGCCGTTGGCCGAACGCCGGGAAATTCCGGGCCTGCCCAGAGAACGCGCGGATGTAATCCTGACCGGCGCGCTGATTTATGAAATCGTGATGGAGACCTTCGAGTTTTCCGAATTGCGGGTCAGCACGCGCGGGCTGCGATTCGCGGCGGTGATGGATGGCACGTAGAACGTCTGGCTTCGTGATGCCGGTCGGCCGCGCTCAAGCGGGCCGGCTGGCAGACGCGAAGAACGGGTGAGTGGGGGTGCCCTTGATTCCCTCGGGCCGCAAGTCCACCTCGCGGCCCTTCCAGCTTTTCACACCCACGTGATTCAACAAACCCAGCCGATACCGCCACGAAATTCCGTAGAAGGGATTGCACGTTGGCCAGAATGAAATGAAGTCCAGCCCGGCGTCCCGGGCCATTTGGATGGCGCGCTCGATGGTCTTGGGATGGTCGTTCCAGTTAAAGAGGAGATACTTCCATTCGAGGATCGGCTGCCGCAACCCACGCGCGTTGCGGTAGGCGACCATTTCTTTCATGGCGGCGTAGGCTTTCGTGAAGTTGCCGCGATGCATGTATTTCTCGGACATCTCATCGCTGATGCCGTGAACAGAGAAAAAAATGTGGCTGAAACTTAACGCCGCCTCGCGCTTGGCGTCCGTGTTCAACAGAATGCCGTTGGTGGACGTGACGATCCGGCACTCGGGATTCTTCCTTCGCAGCATCGGCAGTTCCTGCCCGATGGTCGGCGAGAGAAACGGCTCGCCGAGGTTCAGATAAAACAGTTGCTTCAATCCCAACCGCTGAACGAGGTCCGCCATTTTTTCCATTTCGCCGATGGGCATCTGCAATTGTTTGTTCACGCGCAGGCCGGCCGCCGTTTCGCGGGCGCACCCGGTGCAATCCACGTTGCAGCGCACCGTGTTTTCCAAAAGCATTCCGAGATGCGGCAGGCGGACCTCCGGCGGTTTCGCGTTGCGGGCTGGCAATCGTCTTAACTCTCCGCAACGCGCGCAGGTCGCGATGGGCATTCTACCCCTGGCCAGTTGATCGCGAAATCGTTGAGCCACCGGACCCGAAAAAATTTCCTCGAACGTGTTTTTATGCAGATTGCCGATGCGTCCGATGCCTTCGTAATCCTGGCAATTGCACGAAACCGACAAATCGGACCCGATGGTGATGTCGTATTCCGACTCCCCGTGCAACGCCGCGCAATAATATCCGCGGCCGGTGACCTTCGCGCGGAGTTCGAGATATGCACCCATCCACTTCCGCACGAAATCGCTTACGACCCAATTGAAGCGGCGCTTCGGATTGCGGACGTGTCGTGCGGGTTGCGGTTGCGGGGCGGCCATGCTGGGCAGCTTGCACCCGCCACAAACTCACCGGCAAGTTTCTTTTGACTGAAATACCAGCGCCCCGGTCGGACAATGCTCCACACACTCGGCGGCAACTTTTTGAAGTCCTTCCTCAATTGCTCGATTGAACGGCGCATTGACCTTCACATCGAAACCCCGGCCAATGAACGTCAAGCCCAACGGCTCCGCAGCCATCTCGGTCAGTTTCACGCAGATGCCGCACAGGATGCATTTGCCGGGCTCAAAGATGATTCCGCCAGGCTGAAGGTGTTGCTGAAACTTTTTCCGCTCCGACCGGAAACGATTTGCGTCCGCGCCATAAACCTGTGCCCAGTGTTGGAGCACGCAGTTGCCCGAGGACCGGCAATCGCAATGCAGGCAACGCGAGGACTCCAAGGCCGCCTCTTCCCGGGTGTGACCAAGACAACGGTCGCAAGGTGTAACCTTACTTGCATTGTTTGCGCCGCGAAGGAATTCGCGCAGTTCGCCGGAATCCAACCGCCCCATCACGCTGGAAAATTCCTTCTCCGGCCGGCGCGGCTTCATGCCGAACAAGTGGAGATGCACACACTCGGCCACGGCCCGGCCCTCGCTCATGGCCTTGACGAGTTGCTTGATTGGCTTCACAGCGCTGCCGGTGGCGAAGACATTTTGCGCGCTGGTCCAGCCCGTGTTGGGATCCGTCTTGATGCCCGTGGGGCCGAGCGTGACTCCAAGGTTGTGGGTTTCTCGCGGTGAAATCTCGCCCACGGCCAGCAGGACGGCGTCGAAGCCGCGGCACAAGCCGTCCAGCGTCAGGTCCCGTCCCAATTCCACGCCCGTCTTGAACTGGATGCCGAGCCGTTCGAGATGCGCGAGTTCGGCATCCAAGATCACGCGCGGGAGTTCGGCTTCGGTCGTGTTGGACCGCAGCGTTCCGCCCGGCTTGTCCCGGCGATCCGCCACGGTAACGGCATGCCCTTCGCGGGCGAGAAAGTACGCCGCAGCCAATCCCGCCGGACCGGCACCGAGGATGGCAACAGATTTTCCGCTCGAGGGCTTGCAGGGCGGAACGTGCGGCGCGGCGGACTTGAGATCGTGATCGGCCACGAAGCGTTCCATCTCGCGGATTGCCGCCGGATCATCCAGTGAATTGCGCCGGCAACCCTGCTCGCACGGATGATGGCACAAGCGGCCCAGGACGGCCGCCAACGGGAGTGCCTGGCGCACCGCGATGGTGGCATCATAAAGTCGGCCCGCACGAATATGGCGCAACATCACCGGCACGTTGAGTTGCAGCGGGCAAAGCCGGTGGCAGGGCGAGAGGCAATCACCCACGTGGTCGCTGAACAATAATTCCAATGCCGTTCGGCGCGCCTCGTGAACTTCCGTCGTGTCACTCTCGACCACCAGGCCAGGAGCGACTTTTGTTCCGCAGGAAGGCACGAGCTTGCCGTTGATTTTCACCAGACAAACCTGGCACGTGTTCAGAGGACCACATTTTTCCAAATGGCAAAGCGTCGGAATGTCCATGCCCAGCTTTCGCGCCGCGCTTAGCACACTTTCACCCGGCGCGACTTCCACCGAATGTCCGTCAATCGTGATGGTCAAGTTGGCGCTCATTTCAATTCCACCGCGTTGTGCGGACACACCTGCCGGCATGTGTCGCAACGCGTACACTTTGCATCATCAATCACGTGTTGCGCGTAAGGGGTCATGGGAATCGCGTCCACCGGACAATGCTGCGCGCAAATCGTGCAACCGGTGCAATCAGGGTTGATGGAATACTTGATCAGCGCGGTACATTTCTTCGCGGGGCAACGCCCTTGCAGGTGCGCCTCATACTCGTCGCGAAAATACTTGAGCGTCGTGAGCACCGGATTGGGCGCGGTTTTGCCCAGACCGCACAGGCTGCCGGCACCAACCTGAACGGCCAGCTTCTCCAGTTCTTCCAGGTGTTGCCTCGTCGCCTTGCCCTTGCAGAGCCGTTCGAGGATGTCGAGCATCCGTTTCGTGCCAATGCGGCAGAAGGTGCATTTGCCACAGGATTGGTCCTGCGTGAATTGGAGAAAATATCTGGCGATGTCCACCATGCAACTCGTGTCATCGAGCACGACAAGCCCGCCGCTGCCCATGATGGCACCGACCTCGCGTAAACTCTCGAAATCCACCGGCGTATCCGCCAGCCGCGCCGGCACGCAGCCGCCGCTCGGCCCGCCGATTTGCACCGCCTTGAACCGTCGCCCCTCGCCCGCGCCGCCGCCAATCTCCTCGACGATCTCGCGGATGGTGGTGCCCATCGGGATTTCAATCAGCCCGCCACGCTTTATTTTACCAGCGAGAGCGAAGACTTTTGTGCCCTTGCTCTTGGCCGTGCCGATGGCGGCGAATTTCTCCGCCCCATTGCGCATGATCCAGGGAACCAGCGCGAGCGTCTCCACGTTGTTGATCAACGTGGGTTTGCCCCAAAGACCTTCTTGAGCCGGAAACGGCGGACGCAACTTCGGCATGCCGCGCTGGCCTTCAATGGAAGCGATCAATGCCGTCTCCTCACCGCAAACAAATGCGCCCGCGCCTTCAAAGACAGACAGCTTGAAGGATTGCCCGGCGCCCAACAACTTTTTGCCCAGCCAGCCGTGCTTTTCCAACTCGGCAATCGCCGCGCGCACGCGCTTCACGGCGAGTGGATACTCGTGCCGGATGTAGAAAATTCCCTCATGCGCACCAACGGCTACTGCGGCAATCGCCAGCCCCTCGATGACGCGGTACGGGAACGATTCGAGAATCATCCGATCCATGAACGCTCCCGGGTCGCCTTCGTCGCCGTTGCAGATGACGTATTTCGTATCCCCGGGTTGCTGCGAGACGACGCGCCATTTCTGCCCGCTTGGAAAACCAGCTCCGCCCCGCCCGCGCAGACCGGATTTCTCGATCGTGGAAATAATTTCCTCTCTTGAAATCTGTTGGCCTAATTTCCCCTCACTCGGACCATCACCCGTGGAGAGAGGGGACAGCGTCTGGTCACGGTTTCTGGCTCTTACGTCACCCACGCTGAGTCCGTCGTCCGACCTTTGAGCTGATGGAGAACGATTCTCCCTCTCCCCTGGGGAGAGGGCCGGGGTGAGGGGAAACAGGCCATGGGGTAATCCAATGCACCTCGCCAACGCCGCAAAACCCCCATGCGCGAGATACTCGTCCAAGTCCAGCGGATCAAGCTTCCCGAAATGTTCCGTCGCGATATGAACTTGTTTGTCCAGGAACGCACGCATGGCGGGGTCGCGCTTGCTGACCGAGAAACGCTGCACACTCTGGGGCACGTGCGCGTCGTCCAGCATCAAACCGTCCAAAACGCGCGTCCAGACCCGGTTCACGCGTTGAAACAACCCACGCGGTTTGAAATGCCGTTGGATCAGGGCGCGTGCTTGTTCGGATGACAGCCCCGCGTAATGTTCGCTTTTGCCCGCCGACGCAAACTCGATGAGTGGCGTGCGATGACACATCCCCACACAACCCACGCGTTTCACGGTCACGTCGGCACCGGCGGCCTCCGCGCTTTCGCGGAGCGCGTGAAACAAGCGGTCGCTTCCCTTGGCCATGCAACACGAACCCAGGCCGACGTGAATCTCGGCCGATGCTCCACGGACTGCGCCATGATGGCCTTCCGTGGATTTTGAATCCACCGCCGTGGCCTGCGCCTCCAGAAAATCGCGCATCAATTCGGGAACTTTTTCGGCAGTCGAATAGCCCATGGTGGATTCGCCAATGCGCAGCACGGGCGCCAGCGTGCAGGTTCCCAGACAAGCCACTTGTTCGACGGTGAACTGCCCTTCACGATCCGTATCCGCGCCGTCAGGGATTCTCAGATGCCGCCGCAAGGCGTCCTCAACCCGCTCCGCTCCCGCCACGTGACACGCCGTTCCGCGGCACACGCGCACGATGTGTTTGCCGGCCGGCTCCAACCGGAACATGTCGTAAAACGACGCCACGCCGGTCACCGCCGCCGGGGTAATTTCACTTTCCTCGCACACGCGCCGCAACGCCGACTCCGGCAGGTAGCCGTAATGCTCCTGCAACGCCTGCAGGATCGGAATCAGTGCCTCCGGCTTCCGCCCAACGCGCGCCACGGCTTCGTCTGTGAATGTCAGATCAAAGGACATTTCAAATCACGGTTTGCTTGTGCCAATGCACCAAAGGTTCGTCGAGCCTCGCAGGTAAATCTTCCCGTCCACCAGCGCCGGACTCGCATCGAACCGGTCTTCATACTTCGCGCGCCCCAACTCTGCAAAGGCGCGGCCCGCTTCCACGAGCACTGCATCTCCCTTCGTGCCCAGCAGGAACAGTTGCTTTCCGGCAAGGGCTGGCGACGACTGGACCTCCATTTCAAAATCCTTTTCCCAGATCTTTTTCCCATCCTTCATGTCGAGGCACGTCAACACACCGGCGCTTGTGACGGTGAAGACCAATTCACCATTGGACGCCGGGCTGGTCACGTCGGGAAGATTGTCTTCATACTTCCAGGCGACATGCGATTTGGCGACGTCGCCCGCGCCGTCGGGCCGCAACGCGATGAGGCCCGAGGCAGGACTGATGAGGATGACGTGGCCACCAGCGAAAATAGGGGATGGCGTGACTTCGCCTTCCATCAACTCCGCGCGCCAGAGTTCGCCACCGTCCGCGAGCGAATGGCTCATGACGAAGGGCAACGCCAGACTGACGACCTGCATTTTGCCAGCAGCTTCGAAGATGATGGGCGACGCCCACGAATCGCGCGTCGGCTTGTTGCGTTCCCAAAGCAATCGTCCCGTGGCGCAATCGAAGGCCAACAGTTTTGAACCGCCGGGTGCGCCCTCTTCCTGCTCCCATTGGACGACCAGCTTGCCCGGCCAGATGGCGAGCGACGCCGCGTGGCCGTAGGCATTCTTTGGCACGCCAAGATGTTTCGACCAGACGGGCGAACCTTCGACCGTGAATGCGGCGAGGTCGCCGTTGGCAAATATCGCGAATGCACGCCGGCCGTCACACGCCATCGTTGGCGCGGCAACTCCAGTCGCCTCGGCAATCGCCGGTTGCTTCGTCGGACTGCCGGGGACATTTTCCACCGCCCGTCGCCAAAGCAACTTGCCGTCGGTTGCGTCAAAGCAGAACACTTCGCGCTGTTGCGCATCACCGCCCGAGATGAACACGCGGTTGCTCCACACAACCGGCGAGTTGAACCCAGCCGCCGGCACGGGCGATTTCCAGAGCACTCCGGCGTCGGGCGCCTGACCGAAGCTGAAATTCCAATTGCCCCTGACCGCCACGCCGCCGACATCCGCCCCGCGGAATTGCGGCCAGTTGATTTGGAATTCCACTAACGACGGCGCATCCGATGCGGTGTCTTCGTCTCGACCAAGGAATTTGTTCAAATCCTCCGGCTGTTCGGGTAACAACGAGCTGCCGGTCAAAACCAATGCGAGCAATCCCGTAACCAGGACCGCGCCGACGCTGACCACAGACCACCGCGCCCGCGGCACAATCGCGGTCGCGGCTGTTTCGGCTGCGCCCCGACGCGGCGGCATTGGCGGTTGCTGGACCAGTCGCCGCGAGGTCTTTGACGCAATCAAAAGCGCGGCGACACCACCCGCCAACAGCCAACCGCCCGTCACGTTGAGCGCGAGCCGCCGAAAATAACGCTGCCGGAATTCAAGATCGAGCCGGCGGATTTCGCTACGAAGCGATTCGTCAGCGGGCGAGGCACGGAGTTTTTCCTTGAGTGCCAGCAACTGCGGCGATTTCCACGGATCGCGCTCTGCCGCCTGAAAATGCTGGTAGAGCATCGCCATTGCAACAATCAGGCAGAACGCCGCGGCAATCCACGTTGTGCGCGACAGTGAGGTGATGCTCTGGACTGCGGTGGCAGAGCGCAGCGGCGGCACCGCTTTGTCTGCTGCCGGTGGCGGTGAGGATGGTGGCGTGGCGCTTCGCTTCTCGCTGGAATCCGAAGTGGCTGGTTTCAGGTTGTCGCGCGAACTTGTCATGCTTTGGCTGCGACAGGGCTTGGCGCTGGTAATTCACTGGCCGGCATCTGGCCAATGCGAACGAGTTCCTGCGGGCACGAGCGGAAGCAACGCGCACACGCAAAACACGCGCCGCGATCC
>CAZCZP010000071.1:8435-16835 GCA_964502895.1 uncultured Bifidobacteriaceae bacterium | reverse complement strand
CATCTGCTGCTGCATTCGCGCAGCCTGTTTCATGAGTTTGCCGATGCTGGACATGTTTTGTGAATTTGAGTTATGCCACCATACTGGTCCGAGACTTGCCACTGCTTCCAAGTTTCGCAGATAAGCGTGACCGAATGCAGGCGACGATGTCAACAGGTGTTGCCGCGAAAATCACAACGAGCGTCAGGCCAAGCGAAATATCGAACATGGTTTGGTGCGCCAATTCCTGGCCGATGCGAAGGTTACTCACCACTTGCTCGGGTGTGCCCGCTTGCTGTCCACTGACGATTCGTCCTGCAAGACCAACAGCTCGGTCCAGTGGGTTCAATCCTGAGAGCCCGTGAATGTAGGCAGTAGGGAGCAGGAACAGAATGCCAGCGGCCTTGATGCTCTTCCTGCGCGGCCAAGCGAGATTGACGGCTAGACTAATCAATGGGGGCACCATCCACATCCACGTTATCGGCGCGCCTTCGTTCATTGTTCGTGGTCTAGGCAAACCAATTGTTACGCAAGCTGCAAAATCACAATCAGGCACGCACTTCCACAATTTGGCCTTTGAAAATCTCCAGCGCTTTTTGAATCAGCGGGTCGTTCTTGAAATCGTCCTTGTTGAACGGCATGGACGCGGTTTTTTCTTTTGGTTGAGGTGCGGCAGAGGTCACCGGTCTCGGGCTAGGTTTCGGCGCGGGTGCCGCCGGAGGCGCAGCTTCCACGATTGGCGCAACACGGCCCACGGGCGCTTCTGCTTTCACAAACTTGATTTGCGAATTCGGATGGCCCAGCTCCGCAAGCTTGGTTTGTAGAAGCGTGTGGTTCTTGGCGTGGTCAACGAGGCTCAGATGATCCTCGAATTCGGGATCGAAACCGATGGTGAACACATTTTTCTCGAAGGCAACGGGATGTGCTTCGAGCAGATACGTGCGTACGAATGGGCTCGCGCGGCCTGCGGCCTCGACCAATTTGGACCAGAGTTCTTCCAAGCCGGCGGGAGGGGTTTCCGCCAAAACACCCACTGCAATCCCGGCGTCAGCGCTTGCGGCGACAGCCACTTGCTGCGGCGGATTCTGAACCGGTTGGCTGATCGTTTTGTTTGCGGGCGCAGCTTGCGCTTGCTGCTTTGCAGCCGCGAACGCAGGCGCGACGCCTGTGCCACTCTGCCCGCGCAACTGTTGAAGTTGCTTGAGTACACTGTCCAGGCTCATGGCGTTGCGCGCTTCGATGGCTCTGAGCAAAGTGACTTCGAGCAGGATTTTTTTTGAGGCCGCGTCGCGCAGACGGATTTCCGCGTCGGCGAGAACTTCCAGAATGCGCGTGAGCGCCTCGGTGGAAGCCAGTGCGGATTGTTCCTTGAGCGACGTCGCTTCGGCTTCCGACACTTCCATCATGTTCAAGTCGCCGCGCGAAACCTGGAAAAGCAGCAGGTTGCGAAAATGGTTGAGCAGATCGGAGAGCAAGCGGCCGAAGTCTTTGCCTTTTTGTGCGAGATCGTTCAACTGATGCAACGCTGTGGCAATTTCTCCGGCCAGCACGGCGCGGCTCAGTTCGAGAATCTGCCCTTGCGCCGTCAGGCCGAACATCGAGAGCACGTCGGCTTCCTCGATCTTTTCGCCGCAAAAACTGATCAACTGATCCAACGCGCTCTCGGCGTCGCGCATGCCGCCTTCCGCGCCGCGGGCAATCGCGAACAAGGCCGCGTCATCAATCTTCACGTTCTCGAGCTTCGCAATGTGCGCGAGATGCTTCACGATCAGCGCGGTCGGAATGCGCCGCAGATCGAAGCGCTGGCAGCGCGACAGGATCGTGGGCAACACTTTTTCCGGATCGGTCGTGGCGAACATGAACTTCACGTGCGCCGGCGGCTCTTCGAGCGTTTTCAGCAGCGCATTGAACGCCGCCGTCGAGAGCATGTGAACTTCGTCAATGATGTAGATTTTGAACTTCGAGGAGGCCGGGGCGTATTTGCAGGTCTCGCGCAATTCGCGCACCTGTTCAACGCCGTTGTTGCTCGCACCGTCAATCTCGAACACATCAATCGAGCGGCCCTCGGTGATTTCCTGGACGCGGGTGTCGTTGTCGTCGAAATCCACCTTCGGCCCGCCGGTGGCGTTGAGGCACTTGGCGAAGATGCGCGCAATGGTGGTCTTGCCCGTGCCGCGCGGCCCGCAGAACAGATACGCGTGGGCGATGCGGTTCTGCTCGATGGCGTGCGTGAGCGTCTGCGTGACGTGTTCTTGGCCGACCACATCCGCGAAACGTTGGGGACGATATTTACGGGCTATGACTTGATACGCCATGGGGCAAATTAAAAACTAAAAATGCAAAATGCAAAAAAAGATTGGCGGGCGGCCCATTTCAATTTCGCATTTTTCATTTTGAATTGAGAAATGCCAGGGTGACCACGGCAGATGTCGAGCAAACTACCGTTGCTGCCTTCCGGCCCTGGCGGGGTTCGTAAGTCCACATTCCATGGGCCCTGGCAGCGCGGAGTCTGAGGAAGGCAGGGCAGGGCTTCAAGTGAAAACCCGTTGATGCCCCGTTGATGCTTGCTTCGCCTGCCGCAGATCGGACTTGCCCGGTTGCTTTCACTCACCCATGTTCCGCAACAATTCTCGTGAGTTCCAACGCCCAGCCGGTTTCGCCCTCCAAACCCTCCTCAGGTTTGATCCCCGCGCTGGGCCTTTTCTCCACCGTCATGCTTGTCATCGGGGGCGTCATCGGGTCGGGGATCTTTCGCAAGCCGGGCGTGATGGCCTCCCAGCTTGGCTCGCCGGAAATTCTGTTGCTCGTATGGGTACTCGCCGGAGTCATCACGCTGTTCGGCGCGCTGACCAATGCCGAGATTGCCAGCATGATTCCCGAGACGGGTGGGCAATACGTCTATTTCGAGCGCATGTACGGCCCGTTCTTCGCGTTCCTCTATGGCTGGGCGCTCTTTGCCGTGATTCAATGCGGCAGCATTGCGGCGGTCGCTTACGTCTTCGCCGAATACTCGACGCAGTTTGTGAACCTGCCGGAGCTTTCTCCCGCGCTGGCGGGATGGTCTTTTCCATTGCCAATCATCGGCGACATCTCGCCGCTCAAGGAATTCGGAACAAAATGTCTGGCGGCAGTCGTCATTGTCCTGTTGACGGCGGTGAATTACGTGGGTGTGAAGTTCGGCGGCATCGTGCAAAACATATTCACCGTCGCCAAAGTCGCCGCCATGTTCGCGCTGATGCTCGGCGCGTTCTTGCTGCCGACGGGTGGGAGTTTTTCGCATCTCACCACCCAAAGCACGGCGGTGAATCTGAGTGGCCTGGCGTTGCTGGCGGGAATTGCCGCGGCGTTGCAGGGCGCCTTCTGGGCCTACGACGGCTGGAACAAAATCACCTACATCGCCGGTGAAGTAAAACAACCGCAGCGCAACATTCCGCTGGGTCTGATCTGGGGCATGGTGGTCGTGACGGGAATTTACGTGCTGATGAACATCGCCTACGCCTACGTGCTGCCGATTGACGAGATGGCGCGGTCGAAACTGGTCGCCGCGGGGGTGGCGGAAAAAATGTTTGCCGGCGGCGGACGCTGGATCGCCGCGGCGGTGATGATCTCCACGTTCGGCACGACGAGCGCGATCATTCTGGCCACGGCGCGGGTTTATTTTTCCATGGCGCGGACAAACGTCTTTCCGCGCTTCATCGGCAACGTGCATCCACGCTTTCATACACCCGCCGCAGCGCTGGTGGTTCAAGGTGTCTGGAGCGCCGCGTTGGTGTTCAGCGGCACGTTCGACATGCTGACAGACACCCTGATCTTCGTAAGCTGGATTTTCTACGCCGCGGGCGCGTATGGCATCTTTGTGTTGCGCCGCAAAATGCCCGACGCGCCGCGTCCCTGTAAAGTGCCGTTGTACCCGATTGTGCCGTGGGTGTTCATCGTGTTCTCGGTCATCTACCTCGGCTTCACGATTTACAACGACGTAATCGCCTATCGCGCCGCTATCGCAATGGGCAATCCGGCGCTACTCAGCACCGCGTTCGGCACAGCGCTGGTCCTGGTGGGCACGCCGATTTATTTCTTCTACCGATCACAAAAGAAATCCACCAGAACCTCATGAGGACGGATTCAAATTCCTATTCAAAGAGTCGATTCATCCCGGACTTTATCCGGTCGTGGAAAAATGAGTATGGCCGCGCCCGACTGGCTTTTTGAACAATTGTTGCTTCCGCGGCGAAACTCTGATGAGTCGTTGAGCACAGACTGATGGCGGCTTGATCTGCCAACCGTTCGGCATCCGGTCCGGTCGCCCCGCCGACAACAATCCGAATCATCGCGCTGTTGGTAACGATTGGAACGCCTGACCCGGGCCTTGCGTTCATGCCTGGAGTGACTTTCAATCGAATCACACTAGGAATGGATTGAATTATCGTCGCTTCAAATTGCTTGGTAAGAAGTGCATTCGTGAAAGGACGAACCATTATCTTTGTCTCCGCCAGGTAGCGCTCCTCTCTCGATGGTCGGAAGACAAGAATCGCCGCAAACAACAGCAAGATGCAGATGCACGCGGCAAACAACCAGCGTCTCGGGATACCCTTCATGGGCTTAATCGCAGCACGGTTTGAACACTACTCCCAATCCCACTCCTTGAACAAGTCGTTGATCGGATATCGGAAGCCGGGCAGAAGATGCTCGCCATCCACTTCGCCGCCGGGACCGATGAGGCGACGTTGCGTCAAAGAGCGGCAGACTTCGACGCTTCCGGAATCAGGATTGATGAGCCAGGCGATTTGAGTGCCGCTGGCAAAAAAGTCACGAAGGCGTTCATCCATCTCAGCGCGCGTGTTGCTGGGCGAGATTACTTCCACCGCCAAATCGGGCGCGCCGGGAAAAAAGGTCTTCGCCGACGGACTGAAGCGCAAGCTTTCCAAGCGGGCTTTGGGAATGAACGAAATGTCCGGCGCGCGGCAATTGCGGTTGAACATCCAGAAGCCGGCGCTGGATCCGAGAACCACTCCCAAGCGGTGTTGGCGGTTGAATGTTTCAAGGGCGAACAGCAAACGGCTGCAAATCCGCTCGTGCTGAAAATTGTTCTTGGGGCTCATAACCAATTCGCCGTTCACCACTTCGTGAATGAAGCCGTCGTCCGGGAGCGACTGCAATTCCTCCTCCGTCCAGACTTTTTTGGAAGACTCTGTTGCCGCGATCATGTCCTGAAGTTAGCGATTCTGGCGCAAGGTGTCGAGGCGGACTTTGTGGCCCCGCCAGCGGCTATTGGCGTGGCCCACTCTCTGGATCATCATTGACGCGCGTCAAAGAAAGCGGAGAACGGGCTTTTCCTGTTTTCAATCGGAGGTTATTTTCCCGGTCGTGAAGGTGCGAGCCGCGACATGGGCGGGAATCATTTTAGGAAGCGCCATTGGCCTGGCGTTTGGCGTGGGCGTGTTTACGTTCGGTTACGCCAAGGGCTATTCGTACATGACGAACGACCCGAAGGCCTGTGTGAATTGCCACGTCATGCAGGAGCAGTACGATGGCTGGATCAAGTCGAGTCATCGCAGCGTCGCCACCTGCAACGATTGTCACACGCCGCCCGGTCTCGTGCCAAAGTATTACACCAAGGCGCAAAATGGTTTCTGGCATTCGTTCTATTTCACGACTGGCACATTTCCCGATCCGATTCAAATCACGCCGCGCAATGTGAAGGTGACAGAGAAAGCCTGCCGCAAATGCCACAGCCAGATTGTCGAGGCAATTGAAGGCCATGAGGCCGGCGGCGAAACTTCCTGCATCCGTTGCCATCGGTCCGTCGGCCATCTGCATTGAACTACAAACATGAACACGACCACCTCCGCACCGGCCAACGAGCCGCCGAATCCCGAAGCGCGTTCGTCGCGAAAATCTGTGATGCTCAAATTTGGCATCGTGGTGATCATCGCCTCCCTGACGGCAATTGCCGGACTCGCGTTGCTGGTCAACATCATCGAGCGCAAGCAGGAAGCGAAGAATCCATTCTATCGCGTCGTGGAGTTGACCGACGACACGGAAGACCCGCTGGTGTGGGCCAAGAATTTTCCGCTGCAATACGACGGTTACCGTCAGACGGTGGATCAGGTGCGCACACGTTTCGGCGGGAGCGAGGCCGTGCAACGCACACCCACGGCGGCGGACCCGCGCTCCGTTGTTGCCCAATCACGGCTCGAAGAAGACCCGCGTCTTAAAAAAATTTGGGCCGGATACGCCTTTGCCCGGGATTTCCGTGAGGAACGCGGCCACGCCTTCATGCTCGAAGATCAGACGTTCACGGACCGCCAGGCCGTGCCGCAGCCGGGCACGTGCCTGCATTGCCACGCGTCGGTTTATGTTTCCTATCGCAAACAGGGCGACGGCGATTTGATCAAGGGTTTTGAGAAGATGAATCAACTGCCTTTCGCTGAAGCGCGCAAAATGGTGGAGCATCCGGTGGCATGCATTGATTGCCACGAGCCGAACACAATGCAATTGCGTGTCACGCGACCCGGTTTTCTCGAAGGCATTCGCGCCCTGAAAGCCAGCCAGGGCGTAAAGGATTACGACGTGAACACCATGGCCACGCGCCAGGAGATGCGCAGTTACGTCTGCGCGCAATGTCACGTCGAGTATTACTTCAAGGGAGCGGAAAAGCGTTTGGTTTATCCGTGGGCCAAAGGCGTGAAGGTCGAACAGGTGCTCGCCTACTACGACGAAGTTCAGCACAAGGACTGGACGCACGCAGAATCCGGCGCGCCCGCGCTCAAGGCGCAGCATCCGGAGTTCGAGCTGTGGCAGCAGGGCATCCACGCGCGGTCCGGTGTGGCGTGCGCCGATTGCCACATGCCTTACAAGCGCGTGGGCGCTTACAAGATCAGCGATCACCACGTGCGCAGCCCTTTGCTGAACGTGAACCACGCCTGCCAGACCTGCCACAAATGGCCGGAGGACGAACTTAAAGCGCGTGTGCAGACCATCCAGGAACGAACTCACAAGCTGCGCAATCAGGCGATGGACGCGCTGGTGGATTTGATCAACGACATCAAAACCTCGAAGGCAAACGGTAAAGCGGATACCGAACTAGCCACGGCTCGCGATTACCAGCGCAAGGCGCAGTTCTATCTGGATTTTGTGGAGGCGGAAAATTCCACCGGCTTTCACGCTCCCCAGGAAGCCGCGCGCATCCTCGGCGAATCCATGAACTTCTCGCGGCTGGGTCAGGTTTCGTTGCGCGAGTTAAAGTGACGGGCGAAACGGAACGAACCCGAGCGCCATTCTTTTTCTGCTTTGCTCGCGACGAGTCGTAGCCCGAGCGATTCGTACGCGGTTTGAACCTCGTGGAATTCGGACTCCAAGATTCCTGCCAGCACCAGCAGGCCATCGCTTTTAACCAAGGCTGTGATGGTTCTGCGCTCGGCGATCAGCAGCGTTGAAATCAGGTTTGCACAGACCACGTAGTATCGTCGGCGTAACCGGCCCGGAAGTTTCGTCACGTCAGCCCGCGTGATGTGGATTTTGGAACTCACGCCATTTGCACGCGCGTTGGTGCGGGCCACGCGCACAGCTTCGGGATCGAAATCGAACGCATGAACTGGCCCGTAACCGAGCTTCGCTGCCGCGATGGCCAGAATTCCGGAGCCGGTGCCGATGTCGAGAAAGGAGCGCGGCTGTACGCGAAGCATCAGCCGCAGCGTGCGCATGGTTATTTGTGCTTTGGAGTTTTCAATCGGCTTTGCGCAGCCGGCTTTGCTGCGGCTGGGGCGTTGCCCACAGCCGCGCTCCGTAACGATTCGATGCCGGGTCAATTCTCCCAGGCAAAACTCCGTGGTTGGATGCTGTCCTGTGCCGAAGCTCAATCCCGGATCGAGAACGACAACCGCTTGGCCCGAGCGCGGATGGCGCTTGCTCCAACTCGGCTTGATGAGCAGCGCGTTACTGACTTCGATGGGTTGGAAGTGACGTTTCCAGGATTCGGCCCAATCCTGGCGCGGAAGTTTTTGGATGCGAATTCGTCCCGATCCAACGTCCAGCCCGCAGGATTTGATTCGCCGCAAGCCGGCGCGCAAGGCCGCGCGTTTCGTTTCCAGGGCCGCAGGTGAACGTTCGCAGAACATGGCGGCGGTTGATCTCCGGGTTTCCGCATTAGTGTAAGCAGAGGCGGCGCGGCGGAAAACTCGCGAAAGCAATTCTGTCACGGCGTCTTCTGCTTCCGCAGTTGTCGCAACGGAAATTTTCCAAATGGTGCCGCGCTTCATGGCTGAAGGTAGTAGCCAATTTGAGGCTCAGAAATTCTATGAACCTTCGCGTTTCAGATTCAATCGGCGCGCGCCGGCAGTGACGGGTTCAATTCGCGCCATGGCGTGAAGTTGAGCAACTGAATTTCCATCCGATGCGGCTGCCATTCGATTTCGGAGACGC
>CAZCZP010000071.1:5716-8335 GCA_964502895.1 uncultured Bifidobacteriaceae bacterium | reverse complement strand
AAGTTGAGCAACTGAATTTCCATCCGATGCGGCTGCCATTCGATTTCGGAGACGCTCGCGTATTCAAAATCGAACGCACTCATGCGTGACAGCGGCAATTCGAGTAGAATGGCCAGCATCATGCGAATCACACCACCATGACAGAATACCGCGATGTTTTGTCCGGGGTGCTTTCCAAGAATTTCGCGCAGGCACGGCTCGACGCGCGCACGATAGGCGTCCAGGGGTTCGGCGTTCGGAATCGTTCCGCGCTCCAGGTGATGCAACCACTCGAACGCGCTGGCCCCAAATTTTTCCTTCACCGCATCCCAACCGTGGCCGGTCCAATCGCCAAAATCCACTTCGCGCAAATCCGGCATGATGACAGGGCGCGGCGCGCCGTTGGTGAGCAGAGGCGCGAGCGTTTGCTGAACGCGCTTCATCGGGCTGGCGTAAATGGCGTCGAATTTCTTTCGGCGCAGGAAATCCGCCAGCGTTGCGGCCTGTTCATGACCGCGCGGCGAAATGTCCATGTCCACGCGTCCGCCAAACACTTTTTGGTAGCGCGCTTCGACTTCTGCGTGGCGGATGAGGTAAAGACGAGTGAGAGACACGCAAGTTTACAGTAATCGGCGGTCAGTAATCAGTGAGAAGGAATCAGTATTCAGTCACGCCTTTGTCAGTGCCGCCTCCTGAGTTTCGAGCAACTGGCGGATGCCGGCTTTGCCGAGCGCGAGCAATTCGGAAAGTTGTTGCTCGCTGAACGTGGCTTCTTCGCCCGTGCCTTGCAGTTCGATGAATTCGCCGGCGGAATTCATCACGAGATTGAAATCCACCGCGGCCGCGGCGTCCTCCACGTAATTCAAATCCAGCAACGCCTGCCGGTTGACGATGCCGATGCTGACGGCGGCAACGGCATGCAGAATCGGATTCTCAGTCAATTTCCCATCGGCCATGAGCCGGCGCACCGCCAGCATGAGCGCGACGTACGCGCCGGTGATTGCGGCAGTGCGTGTGCCGCCATCGGCCTGCAAGACGTCGCAATCCACCCAGATCGTGCGTTGGCCGAGCTTTTCCAGGTCGAGCGCGGCGCGCATGGCGCGGCCGATGAGGCGCTGAATTTCCTGTGAGCGCCCGTCAATTTTCCCCTTGGTGATGTCGCGTTGTTTCCGCTGGAGCGTCGAGTAGGGCAGCATCGAATACTCCGCCGTGATCCAGCCGCTGCTGAGGTTCTGCTCCTTCATCCACCGCGGCACGTTGTCCTCGACCGTCACGCCGCAAATGACGCGCGTGTTGCCCCACTCGATGAGCGTCGAGCCGGTCGCGTGCGGAGCGATGTGATTCTGAAAGCGAATGGGGCGAAGCTGGCGCGCAAGGCGGCCATCGGAGCGGGTATTGAGTGTTGGGAGCGTTTGCTTCTCGGCCATAAGTCGGCGGCAATGGTAGTCAAGCGCCCTGTGGTGGCAACGACGAATTCCCTGATCACGAACTCTTGCCGACTTCAATGCTCGCGAACAAGGCTTCGAGGTTGTTCAACGGCGCGTCGCGCTTTGGGTTCAACACCTGGCGCAAGTAATGAACGGCATCGGGAATCGTTTTGACCGAGCGCGGCAGCACGGCACCACACGCATTGGCGTGGCCGCCGCCTTGAAGTTTTTCCGCGACCTTAATTGCCTCGCCGTTGCGGCTCCGCAAACTGGCAATGACGACGCCATTGGTGCGGCGAAACATCGTGACCAATACAGGGTAACGGGTCGCCTGTTGCTCAAGAAGTTGGTGGACGATGAGGTTGTTGTTGCCGATCACGGTGTCCACAAACCCGACCGTGGGGCTGATTTCGGCAATGTTTGACTTGCTCCACTCGAAACCGAGCGGGTCTTCGAGGCGTCGCTTGATCGCCATTACCTCCAGCAGCGGGTGGTCGAGCAGTTTTTCGATTTCGCCGCCGAGTAACGCGTGCAGATTCCAGAAGCCGTAAATCTTGACGAGGTTCGCATAATCGCCGGCCAGCACGAAGTCCGGATCGTCCTCCAGGAACAGGTCGGACACGTTGTTCAAATGAACGAGTCGGTCGAGCGTGGGCGAACCCAGGCCCTGTTCGCGGCAAAGCTCGTAGCAAAGCAGTCCGGCGGATTTGTTGATGTCGTGAACGAGATCGGCGTGCTGGGGCTTGGCCTCGGTCACGTGGTGGTCAATGGTGACCCAGTTCGGTTTGTCCATGCGCGGCTCGAACGTGAAGTCGGTTATCCAGCCGGATTTCTCGCGCAACTCGCGCTGTTTCCAGACATTGTAATGATACGCCTCCAGCCGCACGGCGGTGTCGAAGAGTTTTCGCGCGAGCCGTTGCAACAACACGCCGGCCAGCAACCCATCGAGGTCGCTCTCGTGGGTGATGATCACTTCCGGCTTCACGAATTGCGTCATGATGCCAGCAGGCTAGTGGAAGCAGCGAGGTCTGGCCAGCGGTGATTTCCAACTCGCCGCGCGATCGACGGCAAAGTCCGCACCGTGGCTTGGATTCCTGATGGGAGCGGTTACCCCGCTGTGACGCCCTTGGGCGACGTTGGAGGTGGAACGAAATACAGCTACGCAGGAGCGATCAACAATAACGGTCTCGTCGTCGGCAAATCCCAAATCGCC
>CAZCZP010000071.1:0-5616 GCA_964502895.1 uncultured Bifidobacteriaceae bacterium | reverse complement strand
CCTGACAGGCGTCGGCGATTTTGTTCAAGTTGGCCAGAAATTTTTCCCGTTCGTCCACCGCCAGCATCCCAAGGATTTCACCTTGCAGTGCGACGGCAATGGCGCGCGCTTTCTCATACTTCGATCCGCCAGACGAAGTGACGCGCACGTGATTCGCCCGGCGGTCCTGTTTCTGGGCCTGGCGTTCAATGAACCCCGCCTTTTCCATCCGCTCCAAAAGCGAGGCGACCGTGTTCGGATCGCTGCTCATCAAGGTGGTAAGCTGGCGCTGCGAAATGCCCTCGTGCTCGAGCAACGTCCGCAGCGCGGTGAACTGGTCGGGGGTCAGCCCCAGGTGCGCGATGCGGCGGCGGAAGGCCTGGTTCAAGCCATACCACGCCCGCCGCAACAACGGCGGCAACCGGCGGCGGTCCGGCGCGTCAATGGGTTGCCGCGTTTTGGCGTGGTAAGGCATGGCGAATTCAGGGCTTCGAGCTTCGGATTTCTGAAATAATACGTGTAGGTATTATTCAGTTGCAAACCGAATTGAAGTAAATCATCTTCTGCGCGTCCCAAGGGCTGCCAGTTCGCGCAGGTGTTGCGCGACGCGAATTTTTTTGATCATGAAAATGAAACTGATTCCTGGCACGCTGGCCATGCTCCTGGCCGGCGGTGCGGTATTTCCGATTCCACTCAAGGGAGAACCCGTTCGCGGCTGGCTCGCATGGCGCGGACCGGAACAAAACGGCATGTCGCGCGAAACCGGCCTGCCTGACAAGGTTGATCCCAAGAACCCACTGTGGGTTGCCGACTTTCCGGGCCAATCCACGCCGGTCATCGCCAACGGCAAGCTCTATATCATGGGTTACCTTGGCGAAGCCGTGGACCCCAACTTGCAGGAGGGTGTGGCGTGCTTCGACGCCGAGACGGGCAAAAAACTCTGGCAGCATCTCTACAACGATTTCATCAGCGACACGATTTATCTCCGCTACGCCACGGCCTCGCCCGCGATTGACCCCGAGACGGGAAATGTTTACGCGCAAGGCACGCAGGGAATTCTCGCCGGTTTCACGCCCGACGGGGAATTGCTCTGGAAAAAATCGCTGATGGAGGAGTTTGGGCGACTCACCTTCCCAAATGCACGCACCGCCTCGCCCATCATTGATGGCGATCTCGTCATCACGCGCGGCATCACCGCCAACTGGGGCGCGCAAGGTCCGGCGGGCGACCGGTTCTACGCCTTCGACAAAAAGACCGGCGAACTCGTCTGGGCCAGCAGCCCGGGCGACCGGCCCAAGGACAATTCCTTCTCCCATCCCTACATCACCACGCGCAACGGCAAACGCGTGCTTTACGCGGCGCTCGGCGACGGCAGCGTGGCCGGCATCAACGCCCGCACCGGTGAAGCCCTGTGGCGCGTGCCGCTGTTTCGCGCGGGCATCAATGCCACGGTGCTCGTTCATAACAACGACAAAATCATCGCCATCTTTGGCGTGCCGTATGAGCCGGGGCAGTTGGTCGCGTTGAAGATTCCCGATGTGGCCCCTACGAATGCGGCTGCCGGGCCGGTGGTCCTCGACCGTAAGGAGGTTGAACTGTGGGCGGCAGAAATCTCCACCTCCACCAGTTCACCGATTCTCGTGGGCGACATGGTTTATGTCGTCGCGGAAAAAGGCGACCTCTGCGCGGTGAACGCGAACACCGGTGAAATCAAATGGAAACTCAAGCTCGGCATCGAGCAGCGGAATTCCTGTCCGTTCTATGCTGATGGAAAACTCTACGTGCCCATGCTCGACAATCCCGGTGGCAAAGGCGGTGGTGACAGCAGTGAAGCCGGAACGAGCGGCGCGTTCTACATCATCAAACCGGGCGACCAACCGGAAATGCTCCAACACGCCGAACTGGACGGCCGCTGCTTCGGCACGCCGGTCGCCTACAATGGCAAGCTCTACATGCAGACGACCAAGCATCTGTATTGCTGGGGGAAGAAAGGCAACAATTCTGGCTTGCCCGCTGACCCGAAAGTTGAGCCGTGGCCCAAGGCGGGCGCTGCCAAGTCCATTCAAATTATTCCCTCTGAAGTGACGTTGCGCCCCGGCCAGAGCGCCTCGTTCCGCGCTCGCACCATTGACGCCAACGGCTTTGTGGTTGCGGACATCGCCGACATGAAGTCTTTGGCGTGGACGAATTACATTCCGCCCACCGCCCGCGTGCGTTCGCTGATGAGTGGTTCATTCAACGCCAACGGCCAGCTTGTCGCCGATTCCGCCACCAAACCCTCCGCCGGCGCATTCGAGGCGACGCTGGGTGATTTGAAAGGCTACATCCGCGGTCGCGTGTTGCCTTACCTCCCGCTCAGTCAGGATTTTGAATCCATCGCACTCGTCGAAACCAACTTGGTGGAAGAAGCCGCCTTCGCTTATCCGCCGTTGCCGTGGATTGGCGCGCGGTTCAAGTTCGAGGTGCGCGAAAAGGACGGCACGAAATGCCTGACCAAGACGATTGACAATAAATTCTTCCAGCGCGCCACCGTCTTCCTCGGCGCACCGGACGCAAAGAATTACACCATCGAAGCGGACGTGATGAGCGACGGCAATCGCCGCAAGATGTCCGAGGTCGGCGTGATCTGTCAGCGTTACGCCATTGTCCTGAAAGGCAATGATCAGAAGCTCGAAGTCAGTTCCAACTTCGAGCGGTTGCGCGAGACAGTAGATTTCAAGTGGTTGCCTCAAGTCTGGTATCACATCAAAGCGCGCGTTGACATCGCCGCCGACGGGAGTGGCGTCGTGCGTGGCAAGGTTTGGAAACGCGACGAAGCCGAACCTGAAGCCTGGACCATTGAAGTGAAGCATAAGACCGCACATTCGGAAGGTTCGCCCGGCCTGTTTGGTTTCTCGCCGCAGGACATGCGCGTTTACATTGACAACATCAAAGTGACAACGAACTAAGATTAAGCACCAAATTCCAACCTCCAAGCTCCAATGAAATTCCAAGTTCACGATTTTCAGCCAGCTGCCAACGCATCAAATCTTTCATTAACACCCGGCTTCAGCCGGGTGTCTGCACGCGACGTGGAACGAAAACCGTTTCAACGGTTTTCGTCCGAATCACCACACGGCAGCGCTGCTGGGATCGGCGCCGAAGCCGTTGAAACGGCTTCTCGCTTCACGGCTAACCACACCGGGCTGAAGCCCGGTGTTAATGAGATTCGCCCCACCCGCGCTGCGTGCAGCTTGGTCCTTGGGGCTTCCCTGGTGCTTGGAGGTTGGAGCTTGGAGCCTTCCGCTTTCGCGGCGGATTGGCCACAATGGGGCGGGCAGAACATGCGCAACATGTATTCCCCCCAGCGCGGGCTGCCCGACGCCTTCGGCAAGATTGAGTTCAAGCCGGGCACGGAAGACGTGAACACCAACGGCCTGAAGAACCTCAAGTGGGTGGCCAAGATCGGTTCGCAGAGTTACGGCAACGTCACAGTGTCTGGCGGCAAGGTTTTCATCGGCACGAACAACGAACCACCGCGTGATCCCAAGCACGAGGGCGACCGCAGCATCCTGCTTTGCTTCGACGAAAAGACCGGCGCGTTCCTCTGGCAACTCGTCGTGCCCAAGCTCGCTTCCGGCAAGGTGAATGACTGGGAGAGCCTCGGCATTCTCGCGTCACCCACGGTTGAAGGCGACCGCGTTTATCTCGTCACCAGCCGTTGCGAAGTGATGTGTCTCGACGTGAACGGCATGGCCAACGGCAACGATGGCCCGTTTAAGGACGAGGCGAAGTATGTCGTGAAGGACGTGTTGCTCGACCGCGGCAAGCCCACCGAACGCAAAGCCCCGCCCATCGAACCCGGCCCGCAGGACGGCGACATCATCTGGGTCTATGACATGATGGACGAACTTGGCGTGTTTCCGCACAACGCCGCCAATTGCTCCGTGCTCATCGTGGATGACATTGTTTACACCTGCACCTCCAACGGCCAGGACTGGACGCACTCGAACATCCCGTCGCCCAACGCGCCCAGTTTCATCGCCGTGGACAAGAAGACCGGCAAATTCCTCGGCGAAGACGACGCCAAAATCGGTCCGCATATTTATCACGGCCAATGGGGTTCGCCCACGCTCGCGGTGGTAAACGGCCGGAATCAAATTGTGTTCGGCGGCGGCGACGGCTGGTGTTATGCCTTTGACGCCAAACCTGTGGAGACTCCCGATGGGCCGTTCCTCAAAACGGTTTGGAAATTTGATTGCAACCCGCCTGAGTACAAGAAGGACAAGGAAGGCAAGTTGATCAAGTATCCCGCCGCCGAAGGTCCGAGCGAAATCAACGCGACGCCCGTCTTCTGGAAAAACCGCATTTACATCGCGACGGGGCAGGACCCCGAGCACGGCGAAGGCATCGGCATCCTCACCTGCATTGACGCCACCAAGACCGGCGACGTCACCAAGTCTGCGAAAGTCTGGGAATACCGCGGCATCCATCGCAGCATCTCGACGGTGTCGCTCGACCCGGAAACCGGGTTGATTTTCGTTGGCGATTTCTCCGGCTTTGTCCATTGCCTCGACGCCGAAACCGGCAAGCTGCACTGGACGCACGACATGAAAGCCCACATGTGGGGCTCGACCTTCGTGGCCGACGGCAAGGTTTACGTCGGCGATGAGGACGGTGACTTCGTGGTGCTCGCCGCGACCAAGGATAAGAAAGTCATCAGCGAAACCAACGTCGGCGCCGCAGTCTATGGCACACCCATCGTCGCCAACGGCGCGGTTTACTTGCAATCCAACACGCACCTGTTTTCGTTCCACGACCCGAGCAAACAATCCGGTCTCAAAGACGAACCGCAGAAGGTCGAGATTAAGTTGGAGAAGTGAATCCCTTGTGGACACTGCAATGGATCAGGAGAAACGAGGAAAACCGCGCGGCTGTTTGCCTGATGCTATCAACCAAGAAGCAGTCGTGGTCGTCAAAGCTTGCAGGAAGTTGCATTTAACGTACGAGCTTAAACTGACCACATTCATGGCTCAGCAAACGAGGAGGAGATTCCGTCTCCTCGTATCTGAGTCCACAATCCCGAGTTCGGGATTGCTTCAGTATGCTAAGCAGCACGGAGTCGGAATTGAAACCTTCAAGCATTGAGCCTTTATCTCACCATATTCGATGGCGATGAAGAAATCACTGGATGGACTTTTGGTCACTACAGTGATTTTGGGTACTTCCGTGATATCATCGCTGCCAGATTGCGGGCAGAAGATTACCCAACGCTGATGCACCACTCCGATTGTGACGGAGAATGGTCAGTTGATGAGCTTCGCTCCCTTCAAACAGAATTGGAGTCGATTGGAGCTCGCTTCAAGAGTTTGCCTGTTGAGCTACCTAAGGGCGCTTTTGAGCACACGACTGACTACTGTAAATCTGCTCGATCACTCTATGAGTGTTTCCACAACGTAGATGGAGAAAACATCTTCGAGGCCCTCATCGCTTTGTGCGAAGAAGGAATCAAGCGGGGAAGACCAGTTTTGTTTCAATGAACTGTTCAATAGCTTGCATCTCGCTGCCGCTGGGTCTGCGACCACAGCCGCGCTACCATGTTCGAATCCCAACGGGATTCCGTCCCAAAGCCCAGGGTTGCGAGGCACGAGCTACCCT
>CAZCZP010000070.1:15923-17101 GCA_964502895.1 uncultured Bifidobacteriaceae bacterium | reverse complement strand
GGCAAAAGTTCGGTAGGCATCGAGGTGCCCAATCCGGTCAAGACCAAGGTCATCATGCGCGACCTGTTCGAGACCGACGAATGGCGCAACACCAAAGCCCGGCTGCCCATCGCGTTGGGCAAGGACGTTTACGGCCATCCGATCGTCGCCGATCTGACCGAGATGCCGCACTTGCTCATCGCCGGCGCGACAGGTGCGGGCAAATCCGTTTGCATCAACGCCATCATTGCGTCGCTGCTGTTTCGCTTCTCGCCGGACCAGTTGCGCTTCGTGATGATTGATCCCAAAGTCGTCGAGTTGCAGCACTACAACGCGCTGCCGCATCTGGTCGTGCCGGTCGTCACCGATCCAAAAAAAGTCATCCTGGCTTTGCGCTGGGTCGTGAACGAGATGGAGAAACGCTACCAGATTTTTGCGCGCGTCGGCGTCCGCAACATCGGCTCGTTCAACTCGCGCCCGAAGAACAAGCCCTTGCCGCAGCAGGAACTGGAATTGCCGTTGCACGCGAAGAAGGAAAAAGTCGAGCCAGGCGCGGAAGGTTTCGCTGTTGAGGTGGACGAGGAAATTGTCGTGCCGCGCGAGGACGACATCGTCATTCCCGAAAAGCTCAGTTACATCGTGGTGATTATTGACGAGCTGGCGGACCTGATGCTGGTCGCGCCGGCGGACGTGGAAATGGCCATCGCGCGGATCACGCAGATGGCGAGGGCGGCGGGGATTCACTGCATCGTGGCGACCCAGCGGCCGAGCGTGGACGTCATCACCGGCGTCATCAAGGCGAACATCCCGGCGCGCATCGCCTTCCAGGTGGCCAGCCGCGTGGACTCGCGGACGATTCTCGACGCAATGGGCGCGGACAAATTGCTTGGCAAGGGCGACATGCTTTATCTGCCGCCGGGTTCGGCAAAGTTAATTCGCGCGCAGGGCGCATTGATCACCGATCAGGAAAACAACAGCATCGTGGAGTTCATCGCGCGTCAGGCCAAGCCAAGCTACGAGTTGGAAATCCATCAGCAACTCTCCAAGCCCACCAGCCTTGCCGAAGAAAGCGGCATCGATGAAGACGAAGAAATCATCCAGCAGTGCATCGAAGTGATTCGCAGCGAACAGAAGGCGAGCGTGTCGCTGCTGCAACGGCGTTTGCGCCTGGGTTACGGACGCGCGGCGCGCATCATGGA
>CAZCZP010000070.1:4803-15823 GCA_964502895.1 uncultured Bifidobacteriaceae bacterium | reverse complement strand
GTTGACTCTGATGACCGCTTTGCCGAGCAATTGATCAAAGTTGTACTCGACCAGGTGTTTTTGAATCTCTCCCACTTCCAGCATGAACTTCATATACGTCCTTACGTCCTTGGACCTTATTTTCTAGCAAGAGCGTTGCCACGCCGCGACCTACACTGGTTTGAGTGCAAACGTTTGAAGGTTCGGCAATCCTGACAAAGTCCGTTTGCAAAATCTCCCCCGGGCGCGTCCAAGGATGTCAGAATTCGTGCATGGAAATGGGGCAAAAACTCCACTCCAAAGCGGGCGCGACGTGCGGCGATGTGTTTCCAGAATTGCCAACCTGCCTGCCTAACCGCTAAGAATGGCGCACATGCCAACGGTCGCCGAACAACTCCGCACCGCGCGCGAAGCCCGGAAATTGACGATTCACGAGGTCGCGGAAACCACCAAAATCCGCGGTGACCACATTCGCGCCCTGGAGTCAGGAGACTACAACATGTTTACGGCGCCGGTTTACATCCGCGGATTCGTGCGCACTTACTCGACGCTGCTGAAACTGGACGTGCCGCAAGTCATGGCCGCGCTGGACGGTGAATTGGGGCAGACCGAAAAATTCAGTGAGCCACCGCCGCTGTCGTCTGAGCCGCGCGGCGTTCTGGATTTCGTGATGCTTCAGCTTTCCCGGGTGAACTGGCAGAAGGGATTGGTCGTGATCATCGTCGGCGCATTGATGTTGGTTTTGCTCATCATTGTTTGGGCGTGGCGAAGACATCGCGCCACCGATCCGTTGTCCGATCTGCCTCCGGCAGTTTATCAATCCGCTCCGCAACAATCTGGAGAAACCCTGCCGCTTCCCCCTCCCGGCAAGTGAATCCGTTGGGTCGCTTTCGCGCTTCACATGTCCTGAAGGTAGAGCGAGCGGTTACGCCACAGATACAGCATGCCGGATACGGCGGTGAGAATAACCGTGAGCCACAATGCGAGCACCGCGAACGCCGGCACCCACGGCTTCACCAGACCTTGCAACCACGGCCACCATTCCACGCAGGCCTCCAACACCAGCAACGCGATGATCGCCGCGATCTGGGAAATGGTCTTGTGCTTCCCGTACCGTTCCGCCGCGAGCACGACATTTTTTGATGCTGCCAGCAGACGCAGGCCGGTGATGGCCAATTCGCGCGCAACGATGATCACCACCATCCACGCTTCGACCTTTGGCCGCAACACCAGGCTGCCGAGCACAATGCCCGCATCCGGGATGTGTTGCATGTGCCGCTCGACCAGTGCGATGAACGCCGAACAGGTCATGATCTTGTCGGCCAGCGGGTCCATCAACACGCCAAAGTTCGTGATGAGATTCCGCTGCCGGGCGATGCGGCCATCCAGAAAATCCGTGATCCCGGCGGCGCAGAAGAAAAGCAGAGCCAGCGTGTCGTTGACCGCTGAACGCGAGAACATGGCCCACAGAAATGCCACCGTCAGCACGAAACGGGAAACGGTGAGTTTGTTGGGCAGATTCATCTACTGCGTGAAAGGTTGCCGGTTGCCGGTTGCCAGTTGCAAGTTTCAAAACAGGCAAACTCGCGAGTTCAACCGAAGACAGCAAAATTATTCGGTCGCGGGTTCGGCGATCAGGTCGTAATCCGTGTGGCCAACGATTCTGGCGCGGGCAAACTCGCCGACCGGCAGTTTTCCCCGCACATACACGCGACCATCAATGTCCGGCGCGTCGGCTTCCCCGCGCGCGACCAGGTATCGGCCCTTGCCCAGTTCTGAATACTCGTCGCGTTGCCGTATCAAACCATGCTCCCAGGAACTGATGTTCGCTTGTCGCAATTGTTTCGCGTCAGCCTCGCCTTCGACGAGCACCCGGATGGTGCGGCCCACAAACGATTCCGAAACCTGGACGGCTACTTCATGCTGCGCCGCCATCGCGAGGTCACGTCGACGCTTTCTGGTCTTTTCCGGAATCTGCGCAGCCATTTTCCCGGCCAGCGTTCCTTCCTCTTGCGAGTAGGTGAACACGCCGAGACGTTCAAATCTGGTTTCGCGAATAAAGTCCAGCAGCTCCTGAAAGCACGCTTCGGTTTCGCCCGGAAAGCCAACGATGAACGTGGTGCGCAATGCGATGCCCGGCACTCCCGCGCGAATTTTCTTGAGCAAGTCCACGATGTATTGGCGCGAGGTCTCGCGGCGCATTCGTTGCAACATGTTTTCGTGAATGTGCTGCAACGGGATGTCCACATACCGCGCCGCCTTCGGGCAGTCGGCGATGGTCTTGATCAACTCATCCGTCCAGTGCGCCGGATGAGTGTAAAGCAGCCGAATCCAGAAATCACCGTGCAGAGAATTCAATTCGCGTAGCAGCGTGCAAATCGTGGTGGCGTCTGTGGCGAGCGATTTGGAGGCCGCGGAAAATTTTTCGGGGGACGATATGGCGCGCGAATGGTTGGGGCGCAAGTCCAGCCCGTAATAGGTCGAATCCTGCGAGATTAGATTCAGCTCCTTCACGCCGTCTGCAATCAACGCTTTCGCTTCGGCAACTATGTCGGCTTGCGTCCGGCTGCGGTGCGAGCCGCGCATTCGCGGGATGATGCAGAAGCTGCACGGGTGATTGCAGCCCTCGGCGATTTTGACGTAGGCGAAATGCCGCGGCGTCAGCCGAAAACGCGGCGTTGCATAATCCGGGATGTAAGTGGGACGGGCGTGGACGTTCAGGAGCGGGCCGGATTCGGTTGGCGCGGCTGCGCCAATCACCGTTTTTGTTTTCCCAAACTTTTCCGTGCCGCGCAGTGATTCTTCCCGCTCGTAATTCGAGAGCGGAAGGTTCTGTTCCAATTCGTTCAAACGTCCAACGATTTTCCCCTTCGATGTTCGCTGTTGAATGTTCGCTGTTGAATGTTCCCCGATTTTCCCCGCTCGCCGTTTTACCGCTTCCCTGACGATCTCGCCGGCCCTGGCCACCTGGTCTATTCCCATGAACGCGTCCACTTCGGGAAACAGCTTCGGCAATTCGTCGCGAAATCTCTGGGCCAGGCAGCCGGAAACCACGATTGCCTGGCCACGGTGCTTCGCCTCGCGCACCGCGGCGGATTCCAGGATCGCATCCACGCTTTCCTCCTGCGCGGAGTCAATGAACGAGCAGGTGTTCACGATCATTGCGTCGGCTTGCGCGGCATCGTTGGTGATCTCCGTGCCGTCCTTGAGCAGCGAGCCGAGCATGATCTCGGCGTCCACCAGATTTTTGGCGCAACCGAGCGAAATCAAGCCCACGCGAATGGGACGTTCTTTGGATTTTGATTTTGTCACGAGCAGCGGAGGTTACGCGAGCGAAGCATTCCCGGCAATCCCGGGAGATTCGCCATACCGCGCGCGGCATTGGCTGGCAGAACCTCGAGGCTCAAGTCCAATAACCGCAGTGGATTCCCGGGAACAGGTTGTCCCGCCGCTCCATTTCGGCCAGGCGCTTTTCGTCCACGCGCGAACTGGTGAGTTGATCGTGCAGGGCGGTGAACCGCAGCAAGTGTTGCTTGACCCGTTGACGCGCGTACTCGGGGCTGGTGTCCGAGCGAAGCATGAACGACCAATCGCTCGACTGGGCCAGCAATAGTTCACGAGCCGCCTGCTTCAGGGCGCGTTCTTCCAGCGAGGTGAGGCGGGTAAACCGTCGCGCCATGGCGGTCATCCGCTCCTGAGCGACTTGCAGGTGTGGGTAAATCCAGGCGTTGCGCTCGTTGAGCCAGACGCGGTAGTGGCCTTCTTCGCCCCAGGATGACGGACTCGGCATGGCAATCTGGTTCGTTGAGTGACTGCGCAGGTATTCTTCCGGCGTGATCAACTCGAAAACCTTCTGGTCGCAACACGCCTTGCGAACAAAGTAATCCAAAAATTCCGGCCCTTCGTACCACCAGTGGCCGAACAATTCCGCGTCGTACGGCGCGACCACCAGTGGCGGGCGGTCGAGAATCCCGGCGAGTTTTTGAATCTGCGCCACGCGCGCCTCCAAAAAATGGCCGGCATGTTCCGCCGCGGCGTGCAAGGCCGCACCCCGGTCATAGACCTGTTTCTCCGCCGTGCCGCCGGTGATGCGAAAATATTTTACGCCAGTGAAACCTCGGTGTTCGGACGAAGGCAGATGCGGTTTCACATAATCGAAGTCCAGGTCGTAGCCGATGTCGCGGTAGAAATCCCGATAACGCGGATCGCCGGGATAACCCTCATGCTTGCTCCAGACCTGACGCGAGGAATCGAAGTCGCGCCCGAAAACGGCAATGCCGTCCGGCGTAAACACGGGCGCGTACACGCCGTAGCGCGGACGCGGACGCGCGCGGAGCAAGCCGTGCGTGTCCACGACAAACCAGCGGAGGTTGGCTTCCTGCAACGACGCCTCGACCCCTTCGAAATAGGCGCACTCCGGCAGCCAGATGCCCCGTGGGTCGCACCCGAAACAAGTGCGATAGTGATCGCGCGCAACCAGGATTTGCGCACGCACCGCTGGCGGATGATTTCCCAGCAACGGCAACAACGCGTGCGTCGCTGCGGTGGTGATGATCTCCAGCCGGCCCGCCTCTTGCAGTTTTCGGAACGCGCCGACGAGGTCGCGTCCACAGGCAAAATAAGTGTCGCGGACGGAACTGAACCTCTGGTGGTACATCCACGCCAGTTCGTGAAAGGCGCGGTCCCAATGTGTGCGATGGATTTCCTTTTCGGCGAGCGCGAGCAGTGCCTCCAGGTGGCGCGTGTACCGATCCTGAAGCAATGGGTCGCGCAGCATCGAACACAGCGTCGGCGACAACGTCATTGTCAGCCGCGCGTTCAAGCCGTCGCGCTGCCAGCCGTCCATGACCTGGAGCAGCGGGAGATAGGACTCGGTAATGGCCTCGAAGAGCCAGCTTTCCTCCAGGAATTTTTCGTGCTCCGGGTGGCGCACGAACGGCAGGTGCGCGTGGAGGACCAGGGATACGTAGCCTTGCATCTCAGGACATCAGTCTGGGGCCGACTCGTTCAACCAACATTTTCCGAGAAGGGCGGCTTCAATGCCGGGTCCTGCGGATGCGTCCCCACGTCGCCGACGAATTCGGTCAGCCGGGTGAATCGCAACTCGGCGGCGCGGCCATCCGTTCCATCCGCCGAAACGGCTATCACGTCCAGTTCGTGCTGGCCGTCGGGCAACGCAAACCGAAAACTGAACGAGCCGTCGGGCCGCAGAACGATCTTGCGTCCACCGATGGTGACGGTTGCGTCCCGCTCGGTCGCACCGTAGATGACCAATTCCGCGTTAACGTTGAACCAGAATTCCTTCGCTCCCGCGGGTGACCCGCCGAAGGGACTCGAAATGCTCTCGTCCGGAATCGCCGACCACGCATGCACGCGGGATTCCGAAGAGCCGGGCGACGAAATTTGTTCTCCGGCTTGCCCGTGTCCGCGCATCAGTTCAGGGATTTCCAATGAATCCATCCACGCGCAAGGACTTGTATCCATGCGGATAATCTCGGCCAGACCGCGTTCCGATTCCGAAGGCCACGCAGTCGGTGTTCCAGGGGAAGCTACAGGTTCAGCGACGCTTTGCCGATCGAGTTCTGCCAGAGCGGGCGCCAAGGGCATGTTTTCCGGCACCACGCGCTTGACGCTGGCCAACAATTTTCCGAACGGAATCTCGATTGGAATCGTGGCGAACGAAACGGTGGTATCTGAAGAAACCTTGTCAGGTGGCGTGAGGGTCGCGGCCGAGGTGGCCAGTGAAGTCCATTTGTGATCGCGGCGGTAATAGCCAAGCTCGGCGACGTATTCGGTGGCCGCGCGCTCAACGTGGGCGAACCAGTGGCGCGATTCCGGATGAACGTGGATTTCGGAGACGGCCCGACCCCCGGGCGCACCGATGTAAGTCCGCAGGACGAGATGTCCATGCACCGACTGCGCGTTGTAGCGCCGTTGCCGTTCGCGAGTGAAGTCCCAATGGGCGTAGAGCCAATGCGGGTCGCGAGTGGTGACCAGCAACCGGCCAGTTCCGTAGGCTTCAGGCAGTTCGCCGGTTTGGGTCTCAGGCGCTTGCACAGGTTGACCAAGCTCTTCGCCCAAAGCAAATTTCTCCCCCGGCCCGCTCAGACGGGGCGGCGCTGGCCGGTCGCCTTCCAAAAGGATCGGAGGAACTTGCAGCCGGATTTTGCGTGGCGCGGGCTTTTTCCGGCGCGCGCTTCGGGCCACTGCGCGCTTGCGTTTGGGCGTGTTTTCAGACCGACGGCTGGTGGAGAGAGGCGCGGCGGCGGCCTTGCGTGCAACCGCGCGCCGCGCCGCGGTTGGACGTTTGGCTGCTTTCTTTTTCGTGCCGGAAGATTTCTGCTTCGCTCTCATAATGCCAACGCAAGGCCGGCTTGTCGGATGGCCATGGACGCCGGGCGAGACTAAGGCCGCAAAATCAAGGGTGCAATGGGAATTTACCCGCGCGGGAATCTGCCCGACATTGGCTCGGGTCGATACGGCAGCAGCGTTCCTAAAGACGGCTTGCAAGCGATTCGGGGCGGTGTTAATGGAAAGACGAGGAACTGCATGAGCCTGCCACAGAAAAATGGTCCCGGTTCGGCCGATGACGCCAAGCCGCTGGTGTTCGCGGTGGACGACGAGCCAATGCTCCTCGAGCTCATCGCTTTGGTCCTCGAACCGTTGGGGTATCGCGTGCGGACGTTTCGCGATCCGGCCACTGCGGTGCGTGCATTCTCACTTGCCAAACCTCAACCCGCCGTGGTCATCACCGACTACGCGATGCACATGATGAATGGCATGGACCTGATTCGTGAGTGCCGGCAGATCAATCCGGCGCAGAAAATCATTCTGGTGAGCGGCACGGTGGACGAAACCATCTATCGCAACTCGTCCGTCAAGCCCGACTTTTTCCTCGCCAAACCTTACCCCGCCAAAAAACTGGCTGAAATGGTCAAGTCGCTCCTGGGCTAATTGTCAACCGCCCCGGCAACGACCGGACGCGAATTTTCTCGCGCCGGGCGGCGGTGATGTTAGACAATCGCGCGTATGAAAAAGCTCCTGATTCGCGGTCTTATTGTCATTGTCGTCCTCCTGGTGGTCGCGGTCATTGCCGTGGGCTTGTTCCTGGACAGCGCGATCAAGAAAGGCGTGGAAACCGTCGGGCCAAAAATCACCAAGGTGGACATCAAACTGGATGGCGTCAGTCTTTCGATTCTCTCCGGCTCGGGCAGCGTCAAGGGTTTGGTCGTTGGCAACCCGGAGGGATACAAAACACCGCACGCCATCAGCGTTGGCAAGGCGAGTCTTTCCTTGAGCCCAGGCTCGCTCCTGTCGGACAAAATCGTTGTCAAATCAATCCGCGTCGAAGCACCGGAGATTATTTACGAACTTGGCTCGGGCGGAAACAATCTGCGCCGCATCCTGGCCAATGTCGAGGAAGCCACTGGCGGGAGCACGACCGAAACTCCTCAAGAAAAACCTGACTCCGGGGAAAAGGCCTCGAAGAAAATTCAAGTCAACGATTTTGTCATCACGGGCGCCAAAGTAAAATTGAGCGCAACGATGCTGGGCGGCGCGGCGGCGCCCATCCCGCTGCCGGACATTCATTTGACCAACCTGGGCACAGGGTCTGACGGAATAACCGCGGCGGATTTGACCAAGCGTGTGATGCAGGAAGTGACGGAAGCCGTGGCCAAGGCGGTCGCGAGTGCAGCGGCGGACCTCGGCAAAGGTGCGGTTGACCTCACAAAGGACGCCGGCAAAACCGCGACCGAGAGTGTGGGCAAGGCCACCAAGAGCGTCACCGACTTGTTCAAAAAGAAGAAAGAGTAAGTGTCGGCCTAAGGCTTTTGCCCCGGCACGAACACGGCGCACACGGGCGAACCGACCGCGACCGACCGGCCGGTCGAGTTGAGACGGCCGGTCTTCTCATCAATCGCGAAAACCACGACGCTGTCCGAGCCTTGATTCCCGGCCAGCAACCATCGGCCCGCCGGGTCTATGGCGAAATGCCGCGGCGTCTTGCCTTGCGTCGGCTCGTGTTCAACGAAGGACAGCCTGCCGGATTTTTCGTCCGCGGCGAAAACCGCGATGCTGTCGTGGCCGCGATTGGAGCCGAACACAAATTTTCCCGATGGATGCACCTGAATCTCGGCGCAGGAACTCTTGCCCGGGAAATTTTCCGGGAGTGTGGAAACCGTTTGCAACTCCGACATCGCCCCGCGGCGCGCGTCATAAGCGAACACCGTGATGGTGGAATTCAATTCGTTGATGACGTAAGCGAATCTGCCATTGGGAGCGAAGGCCAGGTGACGCGGCCCCGCGCCGGGCGCGACAGAGGTGAACGGCGGGTCGTTTGGAACGAGCTTCGCATGTCTGCGGTCCAGGCGATAGACAAGCACTTTGTCGAGGCCCAGGTCGCAGGCGAGCACGAAGCGATTGGCCGGATCAGTGGTGATGTGATGCGCGTGCGGTCCGGTCTGGCGTTGTGGATTCACGCTCGCGCCGGTGTGCTGAATGGTTGAAACGGGTTTGCCCACGCTGCCATCCTTGAGAATGGGGAACAAAGCCACGCTGCCCGAGCCGTAATTCGCTGCAAAAAGCCATTTGCCTTTTGAATCCAGCGAAAGGTGACAAGGCCCCTCGCCACCGGAGGGTTGCTGGTTCAACAGAGTCAACATGGCTGAACCGGGCGAACCTTTCCCAATTGCGAACGCACTTAATGCACCCGAACGTTTGCCCTCGAAATCACCAATTTCTCCCACAGCGTAAATGACCTGCCGGGTTGGATGCACCACGAGGAAGCTCGGGTTCTTTACGCGCGCCGCGAGGGTCGGCTCGGTCAAAGCGCCATTGCGCGTGTCGAGCTTTGAAACATAAATCCCCTCGCTCTTGGCGCCGGTGTAGGTGCCGAAGTACACATCAAAATAATGCGGCGACCGGGCGTGAACGGAAAACGCTCCACTCACCAACACGATGGAGAACAATGTGCCAATCGAAACATGAAGCATTGGAGGCAGCCGTTGCATGCCCCTTAGAAAGCAACAACGGCACGCGTTGGCAAGCGCTGTTGCTGTCTCGCGCAATAGTGCCGCAGTTCGGCTCGTGCTTGCGTTCGGCCGTTCACAACACCACTTCCGTGCCCACGCCTTCGTCGGTAAAAATTTCCAGCAACACGGAATGCGGAACCCGCCCGTCAACGAACGACACCTTCTCGACGCCCGCCGTGAGCGCGGCCACGGCGCTGTCCACTTTCGGAATCATTCCTCTGTCAATCACGCCCAAATCCTTGAGTTCCTGCACGGCAATGACTTTCAAATGCGAAATCACCGAGTCGGGATTCTGGGGATCGCTCAGTAGCCCCGGCACGTCGCTCATGAACACCAACCGCTTAGCCTTGAGCGCAATCGCAGCCTGCGCGGCGGCCACGTCGGCGTTGCAGTTGTAAATCTTTCCGTCCTCACCACGCGCCGTGGGACTAATCACCGGCGTGATGCCTTTGGCAATGCACTCCAGCAACGGCGCCGTGTTCACGCCGATGACTTCGCCCACAAATCCCACGTCAACCTTCGCGCCGGGCTTTTCCTTGTCGTCGAGCCAGAGCTTCGTGCAGCGGAAAATGTCCGGCCCGGCGAAACCTTTCGCCACGCCGCCGAGCGAATTGATCGTGGCCACGACTTCGGGATTGATCTCACGCGACAGCACATCGTCCACAATTTTCACGGCCGCCTCATCCGTGACTCTCATGCCTTGAATGAAATCCGCCTTTAACCCGGCGGTATCCATTCGACGCGTAATGGCTTTGCCGCCGCCGTGAACAACCACGGGATTGATCTCAACGGCCTCAAGAAAAACAATGTCGCGCGCCACGCCGTTGCGCACGGCGGGATCGGGCGAATCCATGAACGAGCCGCCGTATTTCACGACGAACGTCGCGCCGCTGAATTTCTGGATGTAGGGCAGCGCTTCGAGCAGCGTCGCGGCTTTGGAAATCAGGTCTTGCATCGTGTCGGATTTTTCCTGCGCTGATTGAACAAGGATTGCCCGTGGGATTCAAACCGTAATCCGCCTCGTTCAACCAGGGATTGTGCCGTTGCCGCGCCGCGCCGGTTGGCGTATAAGTGTTCTGCCGACCATGAAGCCGCCGGATTTCAGCAAAGAGTTGAACCGCCTGATGGACCCGTACTGGCGCAAGGCGCGCATCGCCGCGCGCCTGCTGCTCAAGCGCGAGGCTGGCAAGCCGTGGTCCGCCCGCGACCGGCGGCTGGCGGCAAAGCTGTCCAATGACCGCGGGGTCACCAACCGGCTGTTAGATCAGGCGTATCATTCACACCAGGCAAGGAGGAAAAATGGAGCTTCAATCCTGGGCTGGTTCCGTTGACTTCACCACACGCGCGGCGGAATTGCTGCGAAAGCTTGCGGCTGCGCTGCCACCAGACCGCGAGTTCACGATCACTGTGTTCGGTTCCGCGCCGATTCAGATTTGCGTGGATTCCACTCTAACCAGCGCCGACGTGGATGTGTTCTCCGACTTTGAACACTTGCGCGAAATCGCCGACAAAGCCGGACTGGGGCAGGACAAGGCGGCGTTTTACGTCCAGGTTTCGAGCGAACTAAATTTCCGCACCTCGCCACGTTGGAAAGATCGCACACAGTCAACGCGCATCGGCAATGTAACTTTTGTCTTCCCGCATCCGATTGACATTCTCATCGCGAAGTTGAATCGGCTGGACGAAAAGGATGTGCGCGCGTTTGAAGTTGTCCGCGCCAAGACCGGGCATCCGACCGAGGCGGAACTGATCAAGGAATTGCAACTCGCCGTGGATTTGTTCCGCCCGAGCTTTGACGAGGAGCAGGGGCACGACATGGCGAACAACTGCCGCCGGCTTTGGCCTTTGATTTTCGGGCGCGAGATTGACCCGCGGGCGGAAATCATTGCGCCCGCGCTGGCCATCCGTAAAGCCGGCTACGGCGAACCGACGCGCGATTACAAACAGGAATTGCGAGATGCGTTGAAGACGGGCGCGTAGCGGAACCGGCTATGCGTGCGCAAACGGCT
>CAZCZP010000070.1:0-4703 GCA_964502895.1 uncultured Bifidobacteriaceae bacterium | reverse complement strand
AACATGCCGTTCGCGCGACCGGCGGGCTCGAGAAATGTGGAAAGCTTTCCCTCCACGCTCCACTTCAGGATTCGATTGTTTGGCTGGTCCGTGAAAAATATGTTGCCCTCCTTGTCGGCGGTCGGCCCTTCAGTGAATTTGAAATCGCCCGCAAGCTTTTCCAATTTCGCGCCCGGTGCAACAACGGCGGAAGCGTCGTTGGCGGATTGCGCGACCGAGAGGTTGGCTATGGTCAACGCCATGATGAGTGATGCGATAGTTTTCATTTTCAATTTCAGGGTTTGGGTTTTTCCGGCACTTCCGGCTGCCAAGGCACCACCCATTTGTAGATGGTGTGTGAGCCGCTGTGATCGTCTTCGTTGTCGCCATCGGTGCTCATCTGGTGCACCTGCACTGGCTTGGCGCCGGCCATGTCGAAATCATGCGAGACGATGCGCGAACCGAGTTTGAGCCGGGCGAGTTGAGGCATCAGGCGCACGTTCAAATCGGGGAGCAGGTACAGCGTCACCACGCTGGCTTCGCGCAAATCCAGGGTGAAAATGTCCTCCTGCTTGATGGTCACGAGATGCTCGACCTTGTTGGATTTCACGTTTGCCAACGCTTCCTTGACGCGCTTCGGGTCAATGTCATATCCGACAGCTTTGACGCCGTATTTTTTCGCGGCGGTTACGACTATCCGGCCGTCACCGCAGCCGAGGTCATAAACCACGTCACCTTTTTTGACCTCCGCCATCTCGAGCATCTTGTCCACGACCGGCTGCGGCGTGGGCACGTAAATCACATCAGGCGTGCGATTGGTTGTGGACTGCTTTTCCTGTGCAAGGGCAAAATTGAAGCAAGGGGACGGTCCAACGAGCGCGCCGATTACCACGAGAAGCAAAACCTTCTTCCGCCAGATTTTGAGGTGCATGGTCAATTCTGTTCCGGATCCTCTGAGTCAGCGCAATCCAAAAGAATCGCCCGCTTTGGCATCCGTGTTTCCATTGATCAACCGCCCAACGCCGCGGGATCGCTGACATCGCCCTTGTTGAATTCTACGTATGCTTCGGTCAGGTCTGCGGCATACATGACCGCGCCGGCTTTGCCGAGGTTCAGGTTGAGGTGCAACTCGAATTCCCTTGGCGCAACAGCAGCGCATAGTTGCTTGAAGGTCGCTTTCGTCGGCTGGCCGCGCCGGAGGCTCCAGAGAATTTTTCGGCTGCCGGGCGCGCTGTAACCAATGTCCACCTTTCCTTCGATCACTGTCGCGGAGCTGTAGCCAGTGGCATCAATGATCCGCCCCCAATTCGGGTCGCCGCCGTGCCAACTGGTTTTCACCAGCGCACTGTTGGCCACCGCTCGCGCGGTAGCGTCCGCGTCTTTGACGTTCTTTGCGCCATTCACGCGCACGGTTACGACACGATGCACGCCCTCGCCATCGCGCACGATCATTTTCGCGAGTTCCAGGCAGACGTGATTGAGGGCGGACTGAAATGTTGCAAGGTTGCGGTGGTGCGAGGCTACTGACGAGCTGGCTCGCGATGACGCTCGCCCCACCAATTTCCTGTTGTTCGCAAGGCCGTTCGCCAGCACTAGCACCGTATCGTTGGTGCTCATGTCGCCGTCCACGGTGATGCGGTTGAAACTCTGCGCGACGGCTTCCTGGAGTGCAGACTGCAAAGCCTTCGCTTCGATGGCGACATCGGTCGTAATGAAGCAGAGCATGGTGGCGTGCAGCGGCATCGCAGCTGGTCGCCGGCCAGTGGCGCTCATCCCTGGCTGAATCATCCCCGCGCCTTTGCAAATGCCGCCTATGCGAACACGTCTTCCGCCCAGCTTGAATTCAACGGCGATTTGCTTGGGCTGCGTGTCGCTGGTCATTATGGCTTCGGCGGCGTGGGCCGCATGAGTGGCCGTCGGGCCGAGCAACATTGCGGCTTCAATGATGCCGGCGCGGACATGGTCCATGGGCATGGCCACACCGATGCGCCCAGTCGAACCGACCAACACCAAACCTGCGGGAAGATTCAGCGCGCGCTCGGTGAAGCGCGCCATTTCGCGCGCGTCCGCCAAGCCCTGCCTGCCGGTGCAAGCGTTCGCATTCCCGGAATTGATGACGATGGCCCGCGCCTTGCCTTTCTTGACGCGCTCCAGGCAAACCTTTACCGGCGCGGCGCACACTTGATTCGTCGTGAACATGCCGGCGACCGTCGCCGGCACTTCGGAAACGATCAAAGCAAGGTCGCGCTTCCTGCCTTTCTGCGAACCTTTACCCGTGCCGAGACGTTTGATGTCACAAAACACGCCGCTGGCGTGAAAGCCTCTCGGCGCGACAATCGAACCTCCAATAGTTTTCGAATTCATCTGGTGGCAAATGATCGTGTTTCAAATCAATCCGGACGTTTCGGGAAACCCGCAAAGGATGTTCATGCTTTGCACCGCCTGGCCGCTCGCGCCTTTGACTAAATTGTCCTCAGCGCTCATTACGATCAACCGCCCTGTTCGCGGATCTAGCCGCCAAGCGATTTCAATGACATTTGTGCCCACGACATTCTTTGTGTCGGGCAGCGCTTTGCCTTCGAGCAGCCGGACGAAAGGCTCCTGGCCGTATGCGGCCCGGTAGCACGCGGCTATCTTTTCGCCGAGAGCCGCCTCACCTTTGGCGTCAATGAAATGCTCCGTCGGCGCGAGATAGAGCGTGGTCAGGATACCGCGATTCACCGGGATCAAATGCGGCGTAAACTGAATGGTGATGTCCGTGCCGGCCGCGAGCGAAAGCTCCTGTTCAATCTCGGACAAATGCCGGTGCTTCGGCACTCCGTAAGGCCGGACGCTCTCGTTGCATTCGACAAACAGGTAATCGAGTTCGGCCTTGCGCCCCGCGCCGCTCACGCCACTGAGCGAATCCGCGATGATTCCCGCCGGCCGGATCAGTCCCGCCTTGAGCAGCGGAATCGTCGGCAACAGGATGCTGGTGGGATAACATCCCGGCGACGCCACGAGCGAGGTTTTCTTGATCTGCTCGCGATAGATCTCCGGCAGCCCATAAACCGCCTTGGCCAACAATTCCGGCGCCGGATGGTCGTGGGCGTAAAACTCCTTGTACACTGCCGGGCCCTTGACCCGGAAATCGGCGCTGAGATCAATGACCAGGCATCCCTGTCCAATCAATGACACCGCATATTCCGCGGCTACTCCGTGTGGCAAGGCGAGGAAAACAATCTCCGCCTGCTTCGCAAGCAGCTCCGTGTTCGGTTCGGCGAAGCGCAGCATTTTTGATTTCGGATGGCTGGCGAATTTGGGAAAAACCTGGGCAAGCGCCTGCCCCGCGTTCTGGCGCGAAGTGACCGCAGTCAACTCGATGTGCGGATGGTTGAGCAGCAACCGGACGAGTTCTTCACCGGAGTAACCGGACGCGCCGACGATGGCGACCTTCTTCGATTTCATTTTAGTTTCTTTTACCGCACAGACGCGGAGACGCAGAGAAAAATCTAAGCAAAAAACCCCGCTGACTTTCGCCAGCGGGGTTTGCAAATCTGCAACGCGATCAACGCTTCGAGTATTGGAAACGCTTGCGCGCGCCCGGCTGGCCGTACTTCTTGCGCTCGCGCATGCGCGGATCACGCGTGAGCAGCCCCTCGGCTTTGAGAGCCGGACGGAGGTTGGCGTCGAATTGCAGCAACGCGCGGGCAATGCCGTGCCGCACGGCCCCGGCCTGGCCGTTCGGGCCGCCGCCGGTGACGGTGATGCGGGCATCCAGTTTTTCGGCGTTACCTGTGACGGTCAGCGGTTGCGTGGCCGTGGCCCGCAGCGTCTCGACGGGAAAATACGTTTCAAAGGGGCGTCCGTTGACGACAATTTTGCCGGAGCCGGAAGCCAGGCGGACTCGCGCAATGGCGGTCTTGCGGCGACCCGTGCCGAGGTATTCGGAAATTTTTGTCTCTGCCATACGGAAAGTTGAGAATTGTTGGTTGAACGTCGTGGAAACTACGCTGCGGCTTTCAGGGTTTCAGGCTTCTGTGCTGCGTGCGGGTGTTCTGTGCCCTTATAGACCTTCAGCTTGGTGAGCAACTGCCGCCCGAGGCGGTTCTTCGGGATCATGCCCTTCACGGCGCGGTGAATGAGCATCTCCGGTTGCCGGGCCCGCAGTTGTTCCACCGAGACAAACTTCTCGCCACCCTTCCAGCCGGAATAACTCATGTAACTCTTGGCCGTCTCCTTGTTGCCAGTGACACGGACTTTGGCGGCGTTGATGACAACGACGAAATCGCCTGCGTCAAGGTGCGGCGTGTAAACCGGTTTGTTCCGCCCGCGCAGAATGTCCGCCACCTGCACAGCCAGCCGGCCCAGCACCGCGCCGTCGGCATCAATCAGATGCCATTTGCGCTCGGTCAAATTCACTTTCGGCAAATGTGTTTTCATCTCAATCCCGATTCAAAGGGGGCGAGAAACTACCAAACCAACCGGCCAAGTCAATAGGGCATTTTGCCTGGTGCGCCGCTGCGCCGCTGGGGGCGCATACCGGCATGCGGTTGCGGCCCGACCTGGGTTGGTCAATTCGCACACAGCCGCGGCCCAACCCGGATCGTCGTCTTGTTGACCAGCAATGAGATGATTCTTTCGCGCAGATTCCAATTGAGCGGGGGTGTCACTGCTCGTATTCTGCGACGGCAGTGCGCGAGTAGCTCAATTGGATAGAGCGTCGGCCTCCGGAGCCGAAGGTT
>CAZCZP010000069.1:0-17112 GCA_964502895.1 uncultured Bifidobacteriaceae bacterium | reverse complement strand
TGGCTCCAGAGGTAGGACTCGAACCTACAACCACACGGTTAACAGCCGCGTGCTCTACCATTGAGCTACTCTGGAACCCAAACGGACGCGCAATTTATCGGCCACGTTTGGCACCGTCAATTTGATTTTGGCCGCGGCAGGTCGTTGACGCGGAAACGTGCGAGGGTGGCATCCTGGTAATTCGGGTTGTTGTGCCGGGGCCTAATTGCCTAGCATGAAACTCGTTGGACGCCGCCAGCATCGCAACGCTGCGCCCAAATCAACCCATGCCTGTGGATGTTCAACAAGCCAAAGCGACGCTGCGGGCCGCGATGCGCGCGCGGTTGGAGGCCATGACTCCCGCGCATCGAGTCGCCGCGTCCGCTTCACTCGGCGCGCGACTGAAACGGCAACCGGCCTGGGCTGAGGCACGAGCCATTCTGTTTTTCGCCCCGTTGCCAGATGAGCCCGACATCTGGCCGCTGCTGGCCGACGCGTTGCTCGCCGGAAAAACAGCGGCCCTGCCGCGTTACTCAACCCGGGGGAAAACTTACCACGCCGCCATCGTCAAGCATCTCGAATCAGAACTGCAATCCGGAGAATTCGGGATACGCGAGCCGGGTGCTTCCTGCCGGGAAATCCGGCTGAACCGGCTGGACTTGGTGCTGGTGCCTGGAGTAGCTTTTGACGCGCGCGGCGGGCGGCTTGGGCGGGGGAAAGGGTTCTACGACCGGCTGCTTTCCGCGGTAAATGGCACGAAGTGCGGAGTGGCGTTTGATGAACAAATCGTTGAAGCAGTTCCGGTCGTGCCGTTGGATATTCGTGTAAATTGCATTTTGACGCCGACGCGCTGGATCGAGACCTGAACGGCGCGCGGTCCTGGAATGACTTTGGTCTGGTACATCGTAGGCGCGGCCATTTGCCTGGCTGCGGGTGCGGGACTTTGTTGCCTGCTGCTATCCCAGAAACACCGGCGTGCCAAAGCAACCGAGGCGCGGGAGGCTGGGTCCATCGTCGAACAAGCGCGCCGAGAGGCAGAATCCGTCATAAAGAACGCCCGACTGACCGCGGCTGACGAGGCGGCACAGCTTCGGGCACAAGTCGAGCAATCACTCACCGAACGGCGCGCCGAGAATGCGGCGCAGGAACGGCGCTTGAGCGAGCGCGAGGCGCTGCTTAATTCCCAGCTCACCCGAATCCTCGAATCGGAACAAGACCTCCGGCAGCAAAAAGACGCGCTGGATCGCAAGGCAACCGCGCTGGAAAACGCGCAGCAGGAGTTGATTGACCTTACGCGGCAACAGCGGGAAAAACTTCAGGCACTCGCCGGCCTCACCTCGGCGGAAGCTCGCCAGACGTTTCTAAAGGAGATCGAACAGGAATCGCTCAAGGACGCCGGAAATCTTTCCCGTCAGATTCTCGACGACGCAAAAGCGCGCGCGGAGGAAAAGGCCCGCAAGATCATCGCCGTCGCGATTCAACGATATGCCGGCGACCAGACCTTTGACAACACCACCGCCACGGTGGCCATCGAAGGAGACGACATCAAAGGCCGTATCATCGGGCGGGAAGGGCGCAACATTCGCGCATTTGAAAATGCGACCGGCGTTACCGTGTTGATTGACGATGTGCCGGGCGCGGTGATTCTGTCGGCCTTCGACCCGGTGCGCCGCGAGATCGCGCGCGAATCCATGCAACGGCTGATTCAAGACGGGCGGATTCATCCGACTCGGATTGACGAGGTGGTGGCCAAAGTCACCGAGGAAATGGACGATGCCATAGTGCGCCAGGGCGAAGAAGCGGTGAGCCGAACAGGCTTGCCGCCAATGCACACGGACATTGTAAAACTGCTGGGCAAACTTCATTTCCGCCGCAGCTATGCGCAAAACCTTCTCGACCACTCGGTCGAAGTGGCGCATTTGATGGGACTCATGGCTGCGGAACTGGGGATTGACGTGAGCATCGCCAAGCGCGCCGGATTGCTCCATGACATCGGCAAGGCGGTCAACCACGAAGTGGAAGGCCCTCACGCCATCGTGGGCGCGAACCTGATCAAGAATTGCGGAGAATCCGCCGAAGTCGTCAACGGCGTGGCCTCGCACCACAATGATGTGCCACCCGAAGGGCCGCTGGGAATCTTGGTGAGTGCCGCCGACGCAATCAGTGCGTCACGCCCGGGCGCGCGTTCCGAAAGCCTCACGACCTATTTGAAGCGCGTTGAGAGTCTCGAAAAAATCGGGCATTCGTTTGCGGGCGTGGAAAAATGTTTTGCCGTCCAGGCCGGCCGTGAACTGCGCGTGTTCGTGCAACCCCAGACCATCAACGACGAGAGGGCTTTCGCCCTCGCGCGAAACATTGCGTCGAAAATCGAAGCGGAACTTCAGTACCCGGGACAAATCCGCATCACGGTCATTCGTGAAACGCGGTGCGTTGAAATCGCGAAGTAACCCCGGGGATTGAACTGAATTCAACGACCCTCAAGCATTCCGGCGGGCAAACCGGTTTCCCAAGACTTGGGCGAGGCCCACGGGCGGGCCGACATGTTTTCCGGCTCCGTCGTTGCGCAACCCCCTCCGGCCAGACCCGCGAGCACCAGCAGCAACAGGAACAGGCGGTTCAGCTTGAAGCGGCTCACGACTCGGGGTGGGCGGGAATGACCGTGTCGCCCTCGGAAACTTCGCCAAAATTCCAGTCAGGCATCACGTTCGCGATGCTGCGGTCCTTCTCGATCCCACGAATGATGACTTTCGCAACCAGCCGTCCGTTGCGGCTCACCAGCAATTCGCCATCCCGCTTGGCTCCCTGATCTTCACCGAAATTGAGGACCACGAACTCCCATTTGGGATCCACGACAACTATCTTGCCGCTGGCACTCGGCGGCAATGTCACTGTTTGGATTTTGCCCTGGATGCGCTCCAATTCGTAAGTCGCTTTGGCCAGGTTGCGTTGCAGAATCCGCTTTTCGATGGTGGACACTTCCGCCGCGAGTTGGAGGTCCTTGATTTGTTTCCCCAGCGTCGCAATCTGTTCGGGTTCATAGCCCGTGGCCTTGTAGCGTTGGAGGTATGCCTGAGCCGCGTCGCGTTCCTCGGTGGTCGTGGTGAGTTTGGTCTGCAATTCTGTGGCACGTTTCACTTGTGCCTCCGCCTCCTGCTTCGCGGTGTCGCGTTCGGCCGAGGTGGTGGCAAGCGTCGCCTCGGTGTCCTTTAGTTTCTTCGACGTGGTTTCGAGATCCTGCTTGGTGCTGGCCAGTTCGGTTTGAGCCTGCTCCTTCTGGGACTTCTCGCTGTCTCGGGAGGCCGCGAGATTGGTGACTTTTTCTTTCACCATCACAAAGTTGAGAACGCCGACGGCCAGCGCGGCGATGATTGCGATGATTAGACTGATGCGCATCAACATGGCAGTATCCGTTTGGTTAATCTTACGTGCCAACCCTAGACGTTTGCCCAAGTCGTGTCAACGCCCCATTCGATATTCAATTTGTGATTTGGCGCGCAGCCGTCTTCCCTTATCTTCCCCGAGATGAAATATCGTCGCTTCGGACACACCGGCCTCCAGATGCCCGTCATCTCCTGCGGCGGTATGCGTTACCAGCACAAATGGCAGGACGTTGACCCGAAGGAAATTCCACCGGACAACCAAGCCAATCTCGAAGCCACCATCCGCCGCGCGGTCGAACTTGGCATCAACCATATCGAGACGGCGCGCGGTTACGGTTCGTCCGAAATGCAGCTTGGCAACATCCTGCCCACCCTGCCCCGCGACAAAATCATCGTCCAAACCAAGATCGGGCCGAAAGCCACGCCCAGAGAATTCATCGAGACCTTTGAAACCTCGATGAAATATCTGAGGCTCGATTACGTTGACTTGCTGGCGCTGCACGGAATCAATAACCGGCAATTACTCGATTGGTCGCTCCAGAAGAATGGTTGCCTCGCTGCCGCGCGCCAGCTCCAACGCGAAGGCCGCTGCCGCCACGTCGGCTTCTCCACGCACGCCACCACCGACATTATTCTGGAAGCCATAAACCAGGGCGATTTTGATTACGTGAATCTCCACTGGTATTTTGTCAACGACCTCAACTGGCCGTGCATCGAAGCTGCGAAAGCCCGGGACATGGGCGTGTTCATCATCAGCCCGAACGACAAGGGCGGGAAACTTTACGAGCCGCCAAAGAAACTCGTCGAACTCTGCGCGCCGCTCACGCCGATGCAATTCAACGCTCTGTATTGTCTCGCGCGCCCGGAAGTTCACACGCTCAGTTGCGGGGCGGCCAAGCCAACAGATTTCGACGAGCACATCGCCATGTTGAACAATTACGACAACATCCCGGAGAGGATCGCACCCATCGAAAAACGGTTGCGCGCCGAAATGGAACGCACGCTGGGCGCGGACTGGTGCGGGCGCTGGTTTGAAGGCGTGCCGAATTACGTGGACGTGCCGGGCGAAATCAACGTGATGGAAATCCTGCGGCTCTGGACTTATGCAAAATCTCTGGACCTCGTCGCGTGGGGCAAGATGCGCTACAACCTGCTCGGCCAGGCGGATCACTGGTTTCCCGGCGAGAACGCGGCTAAAGTGCGTGATTCAAACCTGAAGGCCGCGCTGCGCCAAAGCCCGTTCGCCGACAGAATTCCGACCATCCTCGAAGAATCCCACCGGCTGCTCTTTGAGAAACCGGTGAAGCGCTTGAGCGAAAGCTGAATCACGCCGCCTGCCGACTCCGCCTACGGCTTCTTCTCTTCCTTCTTCTCCGCCGGCTTGGGAATCTCGACCGGTGCGCCGGCGTTGAGTTGTTCGAGCACACCCGCAGTCAAATCATTCTCCCCGTTGTTGTAAATGAAGACCGGCGTTCCATTCGGTGTTTCGGCCGCCGTGTCCACGACCAGTGTGAAATTGCCGGCTTTGGCCTTGGCGTTGATCATCGTGCGGATTTCGTTGAGAATATTTTCCCGCATCCGGCGGCGTTGCTCCAACAGCCGGGTGTCCGCCTGGTTCACGTAGCCCTTGACCGTATCTTCGCTTTCCTTGATGTCGCGCAATTTTGATTCGGCGGATTTCTTGCGCCGGTCGCGTTCGTCGGTGGAAACCGCCTGATCGTTTGCCTCCGCCAACGCTTTTTGATAGTCCTCGGTCAGTTTCTTGTGGGATTCCCGCAGGTTGGCGAGTTCTTTTTTGAGTTCCGTCTCAAGGTCTTTCAATGCGCCGTCCGCCTGTTTGGTTTTCCAGTAGCCATCAAACAGCTTGCGCAAATCCACGCTCGCGATTTTGGTCTGCGCCAGGGCCGTTCCACCCGCAAACGACAGCAGCAGCGTCGCCATCAGCAGCTTCGATAACCAGTTTTTCATAAGCATAAGCAACCAGATTCCACCCGTTCCGCCAACTCAAAATTCCCGCCAGCCTTCCGCACCTCGCGGTATCTCTCCACGCAGACACAGCCTCTCAGACATTCGCAGGAGCGCCGCGTTCAGAATAGCCGGCGGGCGTGGCGATCAAGGGCTGAGCAGCCGGAAAAACCTGGACTGGTTCGTCGCGCCCAGCGTGACGGTGTATGAACCGCCGTTCAACCCCGGCGCATTGGTCACATTCAACCAGCTGTTTGTCGTCAGATTCGTCCGCGTTTGCAGCACGTAGCCGAACGCGACGGCGGGCCAGGACAGAATCACGTTGCCGTTGGTGGCCGCGACGCTGAGTTCGGGCGTCGGAATGACGATGAGTTTCGCGACAAAGGCATCGCCCATGCCGCCGGCCACCGGTTGCATCGCTCCAAGCGTCGGAAAATTCGTGGTGAATGTTTGCCCCACGACGTACGCGGTGCCCGCTGCGTCCACCTCAATGCCGAAAGCCAGGTCATTGGATCGTCCGCCTAGATAAGTTGAATACAGCACCGACGACGCGGCGGGATCAATCGCCATCACAAAAGCGTCCCGCCCGCCGTGATTGGTCCGCTGCGCCGGCAACGGTTGCACCACCAAGAAGTCGGTCGAGGCCGTTACTCCCGCGACGTAAGTGTTGCCGGCGGAATCGAGCGCCACGTCCCAGCCCTCATCATCTGAAGCACCGCCAAAGACAACCGAGTAATCCAGGTTACCATCCCATTTGAGCACAAAAGCGTCGTCCAGTCCGAAAGCCGTTGAACCAAAAAATCCCGCGAACACACCGGCTGTTTGCGGGTGAACGGCAAGGACCACGGGGAAAATCTCTGAACGCAGCGCCCACGTGCCACCGGCATCGGTGCTTTGAAACAGACCCGCGGAGGTCGCGACGTAAATAGTCGAAGGCGACTGCGGGTCTATGGCCAGCGCGTTGTAATTGGAAACTCCGGCGGCAACGTTCAATCCACTCCAGTTGGTGCCGCTGTCGACCGTTTTGAACAAGCCGCGAGCGGTGCCCGCGTAAAGGGTCGAGGGTGTCAGTGGATTGATGGCCAGCGAGAGCACCGAGAGATTGGTTAGTCCGCTGTTGAAGGTGGACCAGTTCGTCGCGCGGTTGATGCTGCGATAAATACCGTTGGCGGTGGCGGCATACAAAGTCGAGGGCGTGGCGGGATTCACTGCCAACACGCGCACTTCCCGGCTGCCGAGTCCCGAATTGAAGGCCCGCCAGTTCGCCGCTCCGTTTGTGCTTCGATAAACGCCGGCTGCGGTGCCCGCGTACATAGTTGCCGGGGTCAGCGGATCAATCGCCAGCGCGTTGACCGAGAGATTCGCCAGGCCGGTGCTCATCGCCGACCAGTTCACTCCGCCATCAAAACTCTTGAACACGCCTTCCGCGGCCGTTCCTCCGTAAACTGTGGCCGGTGTGGCGGGATCAATCGCGACCGCGGTGACGATGTCCACGGCAATGGCCGGGGCCAGACCTGAAGTTGTGGGCGAACTACTGGTGACGTGTTCCCAAGTCGCGCCATTGTTGCTGCTGCGAGCGACACCGTGCCCGGTGCCGGCGTAGATTTTTGTCGGGGTCGCCGGATCAACCGCGAATGCGTTGACGTTTACGTGGACCAAACCCGCGCTCGAAGAAGTCCATGTTGCGCCTCCATCATCTGATCGAAAGATTCCACCGGGATTCAGGTCGCTGGGCGTGACGGGAAAACTGAAACCCTCGGACGACCCGGTCACGAAAGCGTTCTGCAACGAGTCCAAAGTGATGCGGGCGCCCGCCTCGTTTCCGCCGCTCCCAATATACGTGGATTGGACCAGATTGCTTCCGCCCGGACCAAGCACGCTGATAAAAATATCCCGGCCTCCGGCCAGCCACGGTTGAAGCGCATTGACCGTGGGGAAATTCGTGGATTGAGTCAGTCCAGTCACGAATGCCCGACCCGCCCCGTCCACAGCAATGCCCTTCCCTTGATCAGTGTTCGTTCCGCCCAGATAAGTCGAATACACGAACGCCGAACCATCGGGCGAGACTTTCGTCACGAACACGTCGTCGAATCCCGCGTTCGTGGCTTGCAGTGCGTTCACCGTCGGAAAGTTCGTCGAGTCGGTGAAGCCGGTGACGTAAGCGCTCCCGCTGCCATCCACGGCGATGCCAAAGCCCAGTTCATTGGTATCACCACCGAGATACGTGGAATAGACCAGGGCCGAACCTGCGGCGTTGAGTTTGGTGACAAACGCATCGGGGGGAACAAGTCCGAAGTACGGTTCCGCTTTGCCGCTGAGGTTGGTAATGATTGCCGAGGCCAGAGGATAATTCGTCGAATCCGTGAAACCCGTCAGGTAAGCATTGCCGCCGCCGTCAATCGCAATGCCGTAGGCCACGTCGTTTCCCTTGCCGCCGATGTAAGTCAGGTAAACCAGGTTCGAGCCGGTGGCATCGAGTTTGGCAACAAAAATATCTCCACCCACGGTTGTCCCGCCGCCGAAATTCGTCTGAAACGCGCCCGGCGTCGTAGCGAGCTGCGTGGAAATACTCTCGCCCGCGATGTAAACGTTGCCGCTGCCGTCCAACGCAATGTCCCATGCTGTATCTTCTTTCGCGCCGCCGACGTAAGTGGAATAGCTCAAGACCGGATCAATAACCAACGGCAAGCCCGGATTGTAATCTCCCAATTCAAAACGAAACGTCCGTTCGCTTGTCAACCGATACGCCACCGAAACCTCGCTGCGCACGCCGCCGTCGAGTTGGTAGGCCACCGGACGATGCTGATGAATTCGCTCGCCTCCAATCTCCACGATCAAACTCCCGGTGGAATCGAGTTCCACCCGGTCCGCGCCATCTATCTGCAAAAGAATCACGCCGGGATCAACACTGGGCGCGACATAAAAATCATACTCCAACTGTTGGCCGCTGGCGTAGTAAACCACGTCCACGCCAGGATAAGCCTGTTGGACTTGGACTTTCCGGAATGTCGAAATCCCGGTCCGCCAGTCGAGCGAATCCGCGCCGAGAAAATAATTGACCTTGCCCGACAGGGGATCGAGTCCGCCCATGCGCGCCTGCGCGTCAGCGTCCACGAGCCGGAAGCGGGCCGATTTTGTTTCCACAGGAGTCTGCCTCTCCGAGAGTGCTTGACGGCCGCGCGAATCCAAAGCCGGTCCGGATTTACGGAGGACGACGGTGGCTTCCGTCGGCGAAAGAAAGATGTTGTGTCCGCGACCGCGCGCCAGAAACGGATATTGGTTTTCGGCCTGACCGCGGTTGGCTTCAAAGCAGAGCGGCAGACTGGAGAAAGATGGAGACGATGCTTTGCCCGCGTTGATTGGTTTGCCCGACGCGACCCTCAACGAGCCCGACAAAACCAGACTCGCAAACACAACCAGCGCCGCGCGCTTCCAATGGCTGGCAGCAAATCTGATGGTTTTTGATGCGAGGCTCATGTTCAGAAGGGTCGTTGCCAGCCCACGCCGAATTGGAAACGGGCCTTGCCGTTGCTGAATTCGTCGTGCGTGATGGGAATGCCGTAATCCAGCCGCAACGGGCCGATGGGCAGTTCGAGACGCAGGCCCACACCCCAGTTGTCGCTGTAACTGCCAAAGTCGTAATCATACGGGTCGCTCCGCACGCTGCCGATGTCGTAGAAGAGCGCGAAGCGAACGCCGCCGACATTTTCCTTCTTGATGATCGGAATGCTGTACTCAGCCGAGCCGAACCAGAAGGTATTGCCGCCGATGGGTTCGTCAAAGCCCGGTTCGCGCGGGCTGATGTCGCGGTATCGAAAGCCGCGCAGTGAATAAAGCCCGCCCAAATAGTAACGTTCGTAGAACGGCACCTCGTCACCGTCGAGACCATCGGCCACCCCCGTGCGACCAACCACCTCGAGCACGTGGCCCGGGAAAAACCCGCGAAAGTACCAAGCCGAGGTCAATTGTAGTTTGTAAAAATCCCGTTCACTTCCCAAAACGCCAGTGGCAATCTCTCCAAACAAATCCGTGCGCTGCCCGGCGTCCGGCAGAAACGTGCTGTTGCGCGTGTCCCAGGCAATCGAGCCGCCCACCCGCGACAGAAGCGAGTACCCATCCTCCTTCAGGATGTCATCCGGAGCGCCGCGGACCACCATGGGGTTATCGCCCGGCGGACGCACGATGCGCGGTTTTACCGAGTTGTCCACCAGGATGCCGACATTCTCAAGATTGTAGCTGACGCTGCCGATCAAGAAGTCGCTGCCCAGCGCCCGTGTGAGGCTGAACCGGGCGCCCGTTCGTACTTCGTCATAGAGATCTTCCTGGCTCTGATAATTTTTTTCCGAATGGTATAATTCCACGCCCAACGCCAGCTTGCGGTCCAGGAACCAGGGCTCTTCAAATGACACCACGAAATCCTGGCGCTCCGTGCCGAGCTGCACGCGCAACCGGAACTTCTGACCGCCACCGGTAAAATTCGGCGGGTTGAACAAATCGAAATTTCCCTGGGTCAACTCGACAAAACCGACCAGCGCATCCACCGAACTGAACCCGGCACCCACGGTCATGTTGCCCGTGGTCGTTTCCTCGACACTGACGATGAGGTCTTTTCGATTGGGAATTTCCGTCGGCTCGGGCCGCAAGTCCACTTTCCCAGGCGTGAAAAATCGCAAACCTTCCAACCGCCGTTTGCTGAGTTTGACGCCGACCATGTTGAAAGTCTCCCCCGGCGAAACCGCCAGCTCGCGGCGGATCACCTTGTCTTTGGTTTTGGAGTTCCCGCGAATCTCGATCTTCTCGATGTAGGAGGGCTGGCCTTCGCTCACTTGAAACTCCAGGTCCATCGTGCCGGTTTCCGTGTTGGCGATGCGCTTGACCCGGAGATCACCCGTGGACGTTGCCACGTCAATGTGGCCTTTGATGCCGTAAAAGTCTTCCACGGCCTCGATGTCCTTTGAAAGGAGCTTGGGCCGGAAGGTGTCGCCTTCTTTCATCACAAAGGTGCGATGAAGCCTCACGCTGTCGGACCACGCCTTGCGCTCCGGACCCGAATCGGGCGCGGTGCCCGGATCGAACTTCGGGCTCACCGCGTTGGTCGGCAACATGGTGGTGCCGGCAAACGTGACTTTTCCCACTTTGTATTGCCGCCCTTCATAAATCTGAAAGCGGATGATCATTTTTTGGGGCGTCGGATTCTCAAATTGAACGTCTTTGATTTGGAAATCAATGTAGCCGCGGTCCCGGTAAAACTCCGCCAGCTTGAAGCGGTCCTCCTCAAACTGTTCGTCCTTGAACACGCCGCTGCCCGTCAGCCAGGACAACCACCAGCGATCGCGCGTCTTGATTTGTTTGCGCAGTTGCTTTTCGGTGAAAGCCTGCGCGCCGACAAACTCCACGCTCGCGATCTTGATCTTCGGGCTTTCAGTGATTTCAAACAGCGCCGTGCCGCGTCCGGTGTTCTCGTCAATATTGAGGACGTAACGGACCGAGGTCTTTGGGTAGCCCGACTTCTGGTACAGCTGCTCGATGGCCTGGCTGTCGGTGAACAGTTTTCGCTCGTCCAGCGGTTCGCCAACCTTCGAGGTGACTTTCTTTTTGACTTTCGAGGTGCTGAGTTTTTTGTTGCCCTGGATTTTGATGTCGGTCAAGCGCGGTTTGCCTTGCACGACATAGGTCAAGACCACGCCACCGTCTTCGAGCCTGGGTTCCGCCACCTGGATGTTGTAGAAAAGACCCGTGGCGTAGAGGTTGTTGATATCGTCAATGGTGGCATCCGGCCGGTAGGCGTCGCCGGGTTTGATGCGGATGTTGGCGCGAACCAACGCGTCACTGGCCGCCGGCGGCCCCACATGCTTGACTTCGATTCGAGAAACTTTAACGCCCGCAAATTGTCCCCAAGCCGTCCCGCTGAACGAAACCAGCAACGCACATAGCCCGCAAAAGCCAATCAGTCGGTTCATTCGGTCTCACTCGCCCGGCACATCGGCATCGCTGACTTTGGCTGCGCTTTCAAAACGAGTGTATGGTTTCAAAAAGGTCAAGTTGACGTCGCCCGTCGGCCCGTTGCGCTGCTTTGCGATCAACAGGTTTACCGGCACACCATCGGGTTCTTCCACCCCGCCGCTCTCATCGTCGTCGGAGCTGGGTTTATACAACAGACCCACCACGTCGGCATCCTGTTCAATCGCCCCGGATTCGCGCAAGTCAGACAAACGTGGCTTGCGGCTTTTGTCCCGCTCCAATTCACGATTCAACTGGCTCAACACAATCACCGGCACACCCAGTTCTTTGGCCAGCGCCTTGATTCCACTGGATATATCCGCGATCTCCTGCTGCCGGTTTTCCTGCGACCGGCGCGCAGTAGAATGGAGCAACTGGAGGTAGTCAACCACGAAAAGCTTGATGCCGTACTGCTGCCAAAGCCGACGCGCGCGCGCGCGCAACTGCAAAATCGAAAGCCCCGGCGTGTCGTCAATGAACAACGGCGCGCTGGACATCTTGCCCGCGGCGCTCGTGAGCTTGGGAAAATCCGTCTCCGACATGAACCCTTCCCGAATGCTTCGCAAGTTGACGCGCGCGTTCGAGCACAACATGCGCAGCACAAGCGACTCAGCGGTCATTTCCAGACTGAACACGCCCACCGGCAGTTTGTCCTGCAACACCACGTGCTCGGCGATGTTCATCGCGAGCGAGGTCTTTCCCATGCTGGGCCGCGCGGCGATCACAATCATCTCCCCGCCGTGCAATCCGTCCGTCATCCGGTCCAGGTCGGCGAAACCCGTGGCCAGTCCGCCGAGCACGCCCTGGCGGTTGAAATAATTCTCGATCGTTCCGATGGCGCGATGCACGAGCTGCTTGACCCCCTCCGTCCCGCCCTGCACCCGCGACTCGCTGATCCGCAACACGTCGCGCTCGACCTCATCCAACAACGCGTCAACTTCCCCTTCGTAATCATAGACGCGGCCGACGACATCCGTGCAGGTCTGGATCATTTTGCGGAGCAAAAATTTTTCCAGGACGATGTCGAGGTAATAACTCAGGTTCGCGGCCGAGGGCACGGAATCCTGTAAAGTGTTCAAGTAGGGAATCCCGCCGATCTGATCGAGGAGGCCACGATCCTTGAGTCGCTGTTGCAGAGTGATGACATCAATTGCCTCGCGCTGATCGAACATCTCCACCAGCGCGGTGTAGATCGTCTGATGGCGCAAGTCGTAAAAAACTTCCGGGCCAGTCTTGAGCTTCTCGATGCACTGCCCGAGGCAATCGTTCGGAGAGAGCAGGACGCAACCCAGAACGCCTTGCTCAGCTTCGGGCGCATGAGGCGGCAACCGGTCGGCCCTTGCCGCGTCGGTGGCTACGGCTTTACGCCGGCGCGCCTTCTTCAAGTCCGCCACGGCGCCCGCGCTGTCTGAAATTGAATCAATCATTTGACTACGAAATCGGAAAAGTTCGCCAGTAGCAAACCGGAGTTATTGAATCTTAGTGGCAACTTCTTCACAAGCGCAGAAGCGAGCGATGCGAGTAACAGTTCAGAACCGAGCGAGGAATCAGGGAGACAGGGAGAGAACTGTCCGGCTTTGCGGGACGGTTTCGCGCTTTGAGGCCGAGGTTAAGGGACGGTTCGGGCGGCCCGTATATTTACTTGAGCTTTCAAGTTGGAACGGGAGCGCGCCCGATGAGCGAAATGGTCTTGTTTTTGCGAGCAGCAGGCTGGCGTTTCTCCTGGCAAGCATGGGAGCGAGCGAAACAAGTTATTATGGCGCTCCGAGTGGCCCAACGCGTGTAATCTGGGACAAGGAAAAGTAAACAAACGGCGAAATATGCCGAATTGGAAACAGTGCATGGACAAGGACGCGGTTTGGCGAATGTGTTTCATCTCAGCGCACCCAGTTCGCCCCGGCGATCGTGCAGGAGTCTTTCCAACCAACCGAGTGGAGCAAGGAGGATTTTCGCTTTGGCAAACAAGCCCGACTTCAAAGGCTTCAACGGTCTGAAGGTTCTGCCTTTGGCGCGAAAAGTTTCAGTGTCTGGATCAGATTGTCCAGTTGTTGTCGGTCATGCTCGCTCGACAGCGCGAAGCGGAACCCGCCGTCGGCGTCGGTGCCGGAGTAGCTGCTGTAGGGAGGAAGAATTCCCGCAGCCAGTAGCGCGCGTTTCCATCGAGCAATTTGACGCGGGTTGTCGAGTTGAATGCAGATGATCGGGCTGGAATTCTCGGGCAGCCGAAAACCCGCGCGGCGCAACGCGGCTTTGACGTAATCGGCGTTGCGGTTGAGCCGGCGGCGCAAGCTGCGGTCGGTTTTCAGGATTTCCAAAGCCTTGGCGGCGGCGTAGGTCAGCGGCAATGGCAGGGGTGTGGCGCCGCCGAAGATCCGGCTTTGGTCCACAAAGCGCGCGCGCAACGCTTTCGAGCAAAGCACTGCGCCGCCATAAACGCCCAGGGCCTTGCTCAAGGTGATGTTCTGCACCACGCGTGCCCGGTTGATGCCTTCAACTTCCACGCTGCCTTTACCGGTATGGCCAATGGTGCCGCCGCCGTGCGCGTCATCCACCACCAGCAGGCCGTCGCGCGGCAGGAGTTTAAGATAGGCGCGCAGCGGCGCGACCGCACCGTCGCGGGCAAACATGCCGTCTGTGAACACAATGACGCGCGCGCGGTGCCCGCAACGGCGCAACGTGCCGGCGAAATTTTCCGTGTCGCGATGTTTGAACTGGAGGATGGGGCAATCCAGAAATTGCGCGGCGTCCCGGAGCGAGGAGTGGGATCGTTCGTCCACGAGCGCGTGGGAGAATTGGCCGGCCAGCGATTGGGCCACGACCAGATTGGTGGCGTAACCGCCGCCGACCAGCAGTGCCGCGTCCGCGCCGAAGAACGCGGCGAGGCGTTTTTCCAATTCTCCGTAGAGCTTGTGATTGCCCGAGGTCAGGCGGGAGGCGGCAACGTTCAGTCCGTAGCGTTGCATCCCTTCCACCAAGGCGGCCATGACGCTCGCGTGGCTGGACAGCCGGAAATAATCACAGCCCCCGAAGTACGACAACTTGCGCCCCCGATGACAAATATAAGTGCGGTCAACCTGCTGGAGAGGTTCTGATTCTCTCATGTGCGGGCGGAATGTAGCAGCAGGCTCAGTTGCGAGGCGAGGAAGTTTATTCGGTCCCGGCGTCAGGGATGAATCTCGACGGTATCGCCCGGTTCCAAAGGAACGTCCTGGCCGCGCAGCAGCGCGTTGGGGTCAATCGAAAGACGTTCGCGCTGCCGGACCACGGCAATCTGCCGCGGGTTATGCTGGCCAAGATATTCCGCCTCGACGATGACCCGCGCCAAGGTGAGCCCGTCGGTCCACGAAATTTCCGGATGCCGCACCTGGCCCACCACGCGGATGCTGGTGCGTTGCGCGTCGGAAATTCGGGCCATGGCTTGTTGCTGGCCGGCGGCGTAGGCGGCCCGCGCGCGCGCGTTGGCCTTCGACCGGCTGGTGCAACCGGTGGCGGCGAAAGCCACCAGCAACAACGAGCTCAACAAAATCTTCATCGGTCGTTCAACAACTGGTCGGCACTTCTTGCAACACCTCGACGCAATGGGGAATTGCTCCGGCGACGAAGCCCAGACATTCGACGGCGCCGCTCGGTTTGCCGGGGAGACAAATCACGAGCGCGCGATCCACCACCACGGCCAGGCTGCGCGAGAGGATGGCGTTCCGGGTGATCTTCATGGACTCCGCGCGCATGTGTTCACCGAAGCCCGGCAATTCGCGCAGCGCGATTTCGCGGACTGCTTCCGGGGTCACGTCGCGCACCGCGACGCCCGTGCCGCCGGTGGTGAGGATGAGTTGGCTGCCTTGCGCGATTTGTTCCCGGACCGCGTGCTGGATGTCGCGTTTCTCATCCGGCACGAGCGATTCGGCGCCGACTTTCCAGCCGTAATCCTTCGCGGCCTTTTTGAGCGCCGGTCCGCCGAGGTCGTCGTATTGACCCCGGGAAGCGCGATCCGAAATGGTGACGATGCCGACAGTTATTTGCATGGCCGCTACCCATAATCGCAGCGGCCTTGGGTTGCAACTCACAAGAATGAGCCGCCCGACGGCTGGCGCGGTCGGCGGCGAATCCGAGCCAACCGGGATGGGCCTGTAGGACTTTGGCCGACACTTTTTTCAGATCGGGTCCGATTGGCGCGCGGCCCGGTTAAAGCGACATTTGGGGCGACGCCGTGTTGTTTGAAGAGTTGGCGAATCAGCCGAGAGGCAACGGCGCAATTTGTGAATCAGAATGGAACAATCATGAAGCTTGGCGAGCGAACCAGGTTATCGGCGACGACGGCGCAGCTTTCCCGCGAAGGCGGGCTGTGGCGATTGCGCTTTGGTAAAAATCTGGCGGCTCACTCGGGCGGGTAAAGCGAAAGGGGCACATGGGGACAACAACCTACAACTTCAAAGCGGGCCGATTTCCTTCCGCCATTTTCTTCGATGTCACAACGGGGACACGGCGTTTGTTGATCCGCCTTGCGTTCGCCGTGCTGTTCGCCGGGAGTTGCAACAGTTGGTCGCAGGAGAAACCGTCGTCTTCGGGTGCAGCCACCAACCTTGGCGAATTGAGCATTGAACAATTGGTTGATCTGGAGATCACGTCGGTTTCCCGGAAGGAACAACGGCTGGGTGACGCGCCCGCGGCCATCTTCGTTCTGGACAATGAGGACCTCCGGCGCTCGGGCGCCACAACCATTGCCGATGCACTGAGGCTCGTGCCGGGTGTGCAGGTGGCTTCGATCAATTCCAGCACCTGGGCTGTTTCCGCGCGTGGTTTCAATTCCGAATTTGCGAACAAACTGCTGGTGATGATTGACGGGCGCACGGTCTATTCGCCGTTGTTCTCCGGCGTCTATTGGGATGCGCAACAAATGTTGCTCGATGACGTGGACCGGATCGAAGTCATTCGCGGTCCCGGCGCGACCGTTTGGGGTGCGAACGCCGTGAATGGCGTGATCAACATTCTGAGCAAAAGCGCGCGTGATACGCAGGGGAGTCTCCTGTATGGCGGAGGCGGAAACGTCCACCAGGCGCTGGGCGGCGGGCGTTACGGTGGGCGTATCAACGAGAACACCTACTACCGGGTTTACGGGACCTACCAGTTGAACGACGATTTTCGCCTCACCGATGGCAGCCGCGCCGATGACAGTTGGGATCTCGCGAAAGGCGGATTCCGCGCGGATCATTACACCGCGAGTGACGGCCAGTTGACCTGGCAGGGTGACGCCTACGCCGGCAATCTCGATGACCACACCGGGGACCTGCATGGTTTCAACATGCTCGGACGCTGGTCGCAGCAGCTCTCGGAACGCTCCAGCTACGAGGTCCAGGCCTTTCTCGACAACACCTTCAGGAATGATGAGTTGGCCGAAGCGTCCTTGACGACGGCCGATCTGGCTTTTCAACACACGTTCGGTTTGGGCGAACGGAATGATCTGATTTGGGGACTCGGTTATCGCTTCACCGACGCCCGCCTGCACGAAGCGAACACACCCGCGATCACCATCATGGACGCGCACGACCCGTTGCATTTGTTCAGCGCTTTTGTCCAGGACGAGATCAGGATCATCCCCGACAAACTCACATTCACCTTCGGCACCAAGGTTGAGCACAACGATTTCACCGGATTTGAGGTGCAACCCAGCGCCCGCCTCGTGCTCAAGCCGGCGGAAAACCAAACGGTCTGGGCGGCGGTGTCCCGCGCGGTGCGGACGCCAAGCGAAGCCGAAGGCAAGGAATTCGTCGGCGTTTCACTGGGGGCACCG
>CAZCZP010000068.1:0-17180 GCA_964502895.1 uncultured Bifidobacteriaceae bacterium | reverse complement strand
GAATTTCAATTTGACGAACGCGACGGCTTTCGTTGCACTACGCGAACTATGAAACGGATAATCTCCCGCCTGTTCCTCTCACTGTGTCTGGTTGCTTCAACCACCTTTGCGCGTGCGGAGCTTCAATTGCCCGCGCTGTTTTCGGACAACATGGTTTTGCAGCGAAACGTCTCCGTGCCAATTTGGGGTTGGGCCGACGACGGCGAGGTGATCACGGTCCAATTTCGGGGGCAGAAACTCACGACGACGGCGCACAACGGCAAGTGGTCGTTGCGGCTGCGTCGCCTCAAAGCCGGGGGGCCGGACACACTCACGGTTGCTTCGCCCAAGCGCACGATTGAAATCAAAAATGTGTTGGTCGGCGAGGTGTGGATTGCCAGCGGCCAATCCAACATGGAATGGCCCGTGACTCAATCGGACCAACCGGAAGCGACCATCGCCTCGGCCACCAATTCCCAGATTCGCTTTTTCCAGGTGCCGAACGTGAAAGCCGAAGCGCCGACGGTGCGGGTCAACGCCTCCTGGAAAATCTGTTCACCCGAAATGATCGGCAGCCACAGCGCGGTCGCGTATCATTTCGCCAAGGACTTACAGGCCGCCCGCGATGTGCCTATCGGTATCATTCAGTCGGACTGGGGCGGTTCACCGGCGGAAGTCTGGATGAACCGGGAATCTCTGGAGGTCAACCCTCGCTATCGAACTCAAATCCTCGAGGCCAATGCCGAAGCGTGGAAGAATCATCAACAGGCGTTGATTGAATTTGAAAAGGAGAAGGCCGTCGCGGCCAGCAAGGGCGAGGAGTTCAAGAAGCAACCGCCGCGATTTGGCTGGCGGCCCACGGAACTTTACAACGGAATGATTGCGCCGCTGATTCCTTACGCCATCAAGGGCGCGATCTGGTATCAGGGCGAATCCAACGCGGGCCGCGCCGAGCAGTATCGCACGTTGTTCGCGGACATGGTCCGCAACTGGCGGCGCGACTGGGGGCAGGGAGATTTTACGTTCCTTCAAGTGCAACTCGCGCCGTTCATGGCGGTCAAGGATGAACCGCAGGAAAGCGCCTGGGCCGAATTGCGTGAGGCGCAATTACTCGCCACGAAGGTTTTGCCAAACTGCGGGATGGCCGTGATCACCGACGTGGGAGATCCCAAGGACATCCACCCCAAGAAAAAGCAGCCCGTTGGAGCTCGGCTGGCTCTCGCCGCGCGCGCCATCGCCTACGGTGAAAAGATCGAATACTCGGGGCCGACTTACGCCGGAGTTGCGTTTCAGGATGGCAAGGCGACGGTTCAATTCGATCATGTCGGCAAAGGACTCGAAGCGCGCGACGGCGAGTTGAAGGGTTTTGCCATTTGCGGAGCGGATCGGAAATTTGTCTGGGCCAAGGCCGAAATCGTCGGCAAAACAGTTGTCGTCAGCAGTCCCGAAGTGCCGAAGCCCGTGGCAGTGCGTTACGGCTGGGCGGATTGTCCGGTGGTGAATCTCTGGAACAAAGACGGCCTGCCGGCGTCGCCATTCCGCACGGATGATTTTCCGATGGTTACGGCGGGAAAATAGTCTGATGTTCGCGATGGGTGACGTATGAAGGTCGCGGATGTCTGTTTGCGCCTGGTCACCGTGCTACTGGCGTTGCCGCCGGTCGGAGCATTTTCTGGCCAGGCTGGCGCGTTTCGTTCCGAAAAGTTTGCGGAGATTGACCAAGTCATTCTCGAAGCCATCTCTGAAAAACGTTGTCCCGGCGGGGTGTTGTGGCTTGAACGCGGAGGAGAAAGCTATCACAAGGCATTCGGTAACCGCGCGCTCGTGCCGGCTGAGGAAGCGATGACCGAAGACACCATCTTCGATGCAGCGTCACTAACAAAAGTTGTTGCCTGCACTCCGGCGGTGATGTTGTTGGTCGAGCGCGGCCAGGTCGAATTGGACGACCTCGTCACGAAGCACATTCCAGAATTCGGCTCAGAGGGGAAAGGTGGCATCACCGTACGTCAGTTGTTGACCCACACTTCCGGACTTCGTCCCGACATCGGCTTGAACCCCGAGTGGAGTGGTTATTCGGAAGCCATCCGCCTGAGTTGCGTGGAGAAACTGAGTGCGGCCCCGGGCGAGAAAGTGATATACAGCGACACTGGCATGATCCTCCTGGGAGAAATCGTGCGGCGCGTTTCCGGCGTGCCCTTGGACCAGTTTGTAAAGCATGAGATTTACGACCGTCTGGGTATGCAGGACACAGGCTTCAACCCTCCGAAGGAAAAGCTTGAGCGCATTGCGCCAACGGAAGTTGAAAACGGCGTGCCCGTGCGCGGTGTCGTGCATGATCCACGGGCGCGACGCATGGGCGGTGTGGCCGGCCACGCAGGATTGTTCTTCACGGCTTCGGACCTGGCTCGTTACGCACGCATGATTTTGAATCTTGGCGAACTCAATGGGGTTCGCATCTTCAAGCCTGAGACGGTCAAGCTCATGACCAGTGTGCAAACGCCTGCGAGTGGTCAGGCGCGGCGCGGCCTGGGTTGGGACATTGACAGCAGTTACAGCGGGCCGCGTGGAAAATTGTTTCCGCTCGGTTCGTTCGGTCACACGGGATGGACCGGCACGTCGCTGTGGATTGATCCGTTCTCGAAAACTTTCGTGATTTTTCTCTCCAACCGCAATCATCCGACGGAAAAGGGGAGTGTGGTCGCGTTGCGCTCCAAGCTTGGAACGTTGGCCGCCGAGGCCGTGACGGGTTTTGATTTCGCCGACGTTCCTGGCGCGCTGCCGCCACGTAGAGACGCAACGCAACCAGTGTTGAACGGCATTGATGTGCTGGTGAAAAACAATTTCGCTCCGCTGAAGGGAAAGCGCGTCGGACTGATCACGAATCACACGGGGCACGATCGCGAGCGGAACGTGACGATTGATTTGTTGAAGAATGCGCCGGGAGTCAATCTTGTTGCGCTGTTTGCGCCGGAACACGGGATTCGCGGCGCGGTGGATGAAAAATTCTCCGATGGCAAAGACGAGAAGACTGGCCTGCCAATTTACAGTCTTTACGGCGAAGGCCGCGACAGTCGCAAACCGCGCGCGGAACATCTCAAGGGTTTTGATGCGCTGGTGTTCGACATCCAGGACATCGGCTGCCGGTTTTACACGTATCCATCCACCATGGGATTGGCCATCGAGGCCGCAGCCGAGAATGGCAAGGAAATCTTCGTGCTGGATCGCGTGAATCCGATCAATGGCATCAACGTTGATGGCCCGGTGCTGGCCGAGCCACCGACGTTCGTGGGATTCTACAAAGTGCCGTTGCGCCACGGCATGACCGTCGGCGAACTGGCGCGGATGTATAACGCGGAGAAAAATCTCAATGCCAAGCTTACGGTGATCGAGGTGGCCGGTTGGCGCAGAGAGCAGTCGTTGGACGAAACGGGCCTGCCGTGGACAAATCCCTCGCCGAACATGCGCAACTTGAAACAGGCGATCCTGTATCCGGGCGTCGGCTTGCTGGAGAGCGCGCTCTCGGTGGGGCGGGGGACGGACACGCCCTTCGAGGTCGTGGGCGCGCCTTACATTGATGACGTGCGGCTCGCGACGGAATTGAACCGTGCCCAGTTGCCGGGCGTAAGTTTTGTGCCGGTCCGGTTCACGCCGGCATTCAGTGTTCACAAGGGAACAAACTGCGGCGGCGTTTACATCATGCTTAACGACCGCAACGCCTGCAATGTCGTGGATTTGGGATTGCTCATCGCCAGGACGCTTTATCGTTGGCACCCGCAGCAATTCAATCCCGACAAAATCAAACATCTGTTGCTACACCAACCCACGCTGGACGCGATCAAAGCCGACAAGCCGTTGGCCGACATCCGCGCCGCGTGGACGGGTGAGCTTGAAGAATTTCACAAGCGGCGGGAGAAATTCTTGATCTACAAGTGAAGGGGATGTTCGCTCTTGCTGCCTGGCGTGTTCGTCAGAGAAATGGATTCGCCCGAGTTCCATTTTCGCTCGATGCCATCAATCGTCAACACGCGTGGCAGCAGCTGAATTTGGTGGCCGGCGATATCAAGTGCGACCGTTCCAGGCAGAAATACCGTGTCGAGGAAAACACATTTTCCAAGCGGCACCTCGAACGGAGTTTTCCGTGCCTCGCGGAAGTCCAGGGTCACAGAACCATTTGTGATCGAGCCTGAGAAGCCGGGAAATGAAATCTGAACGTTCGTGATGGCGATGGTGGGCTGGTTGATGAGAATCGCCGGCGTGCCACTTTGCAGTTGGGAAAAAGTCACCTGCCAGGGGCCTTTGGAATTGCGGCGGCGTTCAATCGCATTGTAAACGACCACATAGAGCAGCACCGCCACGCCGAAAACCAGAGCGGCACGGCCCAGAAATCCGTCGCGTTTCATTTCGCCAGCCAACGCCTCGCGCGAAATCTAGTTGCCCACCAGTTTCGGCTGCGCGTTTTCCCAATCGGATTTGTTCACCTTCTTGACTTCGTGCTTCAGATAGTGCGTCCCCTTTTTGTTGCCCACCACAACGTCCGGATATTTCCTGTTGCTGGCGGGCATCGCGACGATTTGGGTGCCGACGCCCGAGTCGTCGTCAATTTGATGGGGGATAAATTTCGCCGTTTTGTCCGCGTCACGCACCAGTTTGAACCAGTAGAGGACGGCCGGGTTGTCGCGATCGGGATCGCCGGCGAGGCCATGCGACCAAAAGCGTTTGCCGGTCACGATGTCCTTCAGCCCGTCGTTGTCCATGTCAATGAGATCAATCGCGTGGAGTTCACAAAAGCAAACCCCGTATTCGTTCGGAACGCGCTTCTGTTCCGTGGACATGATGACGTGCTGTTTGAAAGTGATCTTGCCCGCATCCCGGACTTGTTCGTACCAGACCAGGCCGAAACCATGCGCGGCGAAACTGGTGATGATGTCGTTCAACTTGTCGCCGTTGACATCATAAGCATACATCTGCGCGCCGCCGTGCGAGTTCGGATTGAAGGCAAATTCGTGAAAGGCCCAGAGCGGATCTCCGGCAAGCGATTTGGGTTGTTCCCACCAGCCGTCCTTTTCCAGCAAATCCATCCGGCCGTCTCCGTTCACGTCGCCCACACCCATGCCATGCGTGAATTTGTGATACTTTTTGTTGGGCGAGATGGCGTGAAATTTCCAAGGCTTTGCGGCATCGCTCCAGTCGGGTTCGGCGTAACCGTATTCACCTTTGGAGGCGCAGACCAATTCCGGTTTCCCATCGCCAGTGATGTCCGTGAAAGTCGGCGATTCGTTGTCCGTCACGTCGAACACGACGTGCTTGGTCCAGTGACCGGATTTGCCTTTCGGATTTTCGAACCACGCCGTCCACTCACCGGGGAAACCAATGATCAGGATGTCGTTCCACTTGTCTTTGTTGAAGTCATGGACGAAGGCAAAAAAGTTGTCTGAGTATTTGTTCTCCACGCCCAGCGCGCCCTCGAAGCCTTCAATGGTCTGCTCGCTGCCATCCGCTTTCTTGAGTTTGAAGGTTGCCTTGGCCGGGTAGTATTCGTGGCGTTTGGAAAAGTCGGGCCCTTCATACCAGTACGGGCCGGAGACGATGTCCGCCTTGCCGTCGCGGTTGAGGTCGCCAAACGTCGCGCCCTCGCCCCAGAACTTGTCGGTGAGCCGTGTCTTCTGGAACGTGTGGAGCAAATAATCCTTGGCGGAGGCTGTGAACATTCCGCCGAGCAATGCCGCAGCGAGTAGAACTGGAATTCTCATGCGCAATGTCTGGCAGAGTCCGCGGGCGCGGTCAAGTCGGGTGACAGGGAGGTGAAATTCATTGGTCGGGTGATTGACGGACAAAGCGTCAGCATTGGGCACGGGAACTGCAACTTGCCAATCCAGGTCTGCGCCTCTATTGTCACGGTGAACACGAAGAGTTTATGAAACGAAGTTTGACTTACACCCTGGTGGTGGCGGTGCTGCTGGTAAACCTCGCAGTCGGCACGCGCATGTATCTTACCACCGCGAGCGCCGCTGAGAAGGATTCGGTTTATCCCAACATCGAGTTGTTCTCCTACGTGATGGAGAAAGTGCGCAAAGATTATGTGGACGGCCAGGAACTGACTTACCAGGACCTCGTTTACGGCGCGCTCAAGGGCATGGTTGGCACGCTTGATCCGCACAGCGAATTTCTGGACCCGGAACGCTTCAAGGAATTGCAGAACGACACCCAGGGAACTTTCGGCGGACTGGGCATCGTGGTTCAGATGCGCGACAACTTCGTCACAGTGGTCACGCCCATCGAGGACACGCCGGGTTGCAAGGCGGGAATTCTCGCCGGCGACCGCATCATCAGGATTGACGGCAAGAGCACCGAGAAAATGACCTTGCCGGACGCGGTGAAGAATCTTCGCGGGGATCCCGGGACAGAAGTGGCCCTGACGATTCAGCGACCCTCCACCGGCGAGGAGAGGGAACACAAATTGACCCGCGCCGTCATCAACGTGGACATGGCCAAGGATATCAACGGTCGAAAAGAATTTCCCTTGAGCGAACACAAAATCGGTTACGTGCGGCTGACTCAATTTGGCGAAAAGACCAGCGACGAACTGGACTCCGCCCTCAAAAAACTCAAGTCCCAGGGCATGGAAGCGCTGATTCTGGACCTGCGCTGGAATCCGGGCGGCTTGCTGGATCAGGCTGTGGAAGTTTGTGAAAAATTCTTGCCGCGCCGTCAACTTGTAGTCACGACCGAAGGCCGCAACGCGGGCCAAAGCTCCATTCGGCAGGTTACCGGCCGCAACGGTGCGTATCGCGAATTGCCGGTGGTTGTGTTGGTCAATCTCGGCAGTGCCAGCGCGTCGGAAATCGTCGCGGGAGCGTTGCAGGATTGCGCGACGCTCGGTTTGTGCAAAGCAATTGTCGTGGGAGAAAAAACTTTTGGCAAAGGCTCGGTGCAAAGCATTCTGCCTTTGCAAGACGGCTCGGCGCTGAGGCTCACCACGGCCAAGTACTACACCCCCAGTCACAAAGTCATTCACGAAGAAGGCATCACACCGGACATCATCGTGACCATGACTGACGACGAGGAAAGCATCGCGCGACTTAAACTCACGCCAGGTGGTGTCGAATCGCTTGATGAAAAAGAGCGCGTGCGGATCGCTGCCGTGCGCGACCCTCAACTGGATCGCGCCATGGATGTCCTCAAGGGGATCATGATCTTTGCGCAGAGGTTGCCGGTTGAGAAGGGCCGGGCAGAGCCGGAGAAAATAGCCGCGAGTTCTGCGGAAGCGGTCAAGCGTTGAACCTGGCTGAGGCCTTTACAGGATTATCTGCGACCGCCGGGGACGACCAGCGGTATTGTCTTGCGTGCCGGCGAAACAGACGGCGCTTCTTCCGCGTATGGTATCCGCCTTGCGGCCGCAAAGCGGGCGAGGTCTTCGCAAGCCTTTCACTGATGAAGCGGCACTGGCCTTGGTTTGACGAGGCGCGATTGCTCGGAGCGAATTCTCACTGGGCGTCCCTGACGTGTGGATGGCCGGCCCTTTTCCGCGGATGACCTGCCACATGCTATCGGAGGACATCATTGAATTTGTTCGCCACGGCATTTGCTATGATGTCGGCCGCTTCATCGTAGGAAACCAGGCCGGTGTTGAGGGTCAGGTGCTGCAGCAGCGGATCGTCCACGTCGGCAACGAAATATTTCTTGAGGTAACGCCGTCGCCCGCGATCTTCGCGCAGACAGAACGCGCGCGCCGCCTTCATCGTCATGTTGTAGAACTCGTGCGCGTGCTCGATGCGCTTCTCCAGCGGCGCGACCAGCCGCACATGAAACACGTTGGGCAATTTCGCGGTGATGACGTTTCCGCCCCGGCCAATGAGGATCACGCCGCCCAATTCGGCGAGTTGCAAAATGGTTTCCGCCGTTTGGTGGACCACGGTCCACGACCCGGGCCGCAACCCGAAAAGTTCTTCCATGCTATCCTGGACGAGGGTCATGCGATCTTCCGGCAGAAATTTCGCGATGCGCGCCGGCAAATGGTGATCCTCCAAGACCTTTTCCATCAAGTTCCGGTCAAACACGGTCCACGGGGGCGAGTTTTTCGGCGAACGCGACTGCAACCGCGCCGCCAGTTTTTCCGCCACCACCTGGGCGCCGCAACCGGCCTGGCGCGAAATCGTGACCGCCGGCAATTGCGGAATTTCCCGCGCATAAGCCACCGGACGATCCGCCGGGCGGATCTGGCAATTGATAAACGCTGAACACCGCTCAAGTCCGGCGAGGTTTTCCATAACAATCCTTTCTGTCACGCGAACGGATGCGAAGCCACGAATGCGGACGTGTCCCATGCGACCCGGCGGGTGGCGTACATTCGGCTCCCGACTGGTTTGGCGAAAGTGAAGTCATGCTGGCATCTCACCGCCGGTTCTCGCGGTGCATCGTTCAACCTGACTGCGTTGCACCATACACCAGGACCGCCACAGTTTTCAATCCGCCGGGGACGAATTGACCGGGCCTTATGCAGCAAATTATTCGAGGAACGGAAACCAAGACGATTACTTTGGCGACCTCTACCAGCGCTGGAAGGCGCGGCTGGGGACCCCGAAGGCAATCACGGCCATGGCGCACAAACTGGCGCGCATCCTCTGGCATCTGTTCAAGTATCGGGAAGCCTTCGCCCGGAAGTGTTCCGCCAGGAGGAGGAAAAAATGAAACGTAAGAAGCTGGCCCGCCTCCACCACACCGCCGCCGCCCTCGGCCTCAAACTCGTCCCGGCTCAATGACTTATGCCGTCAGATTATCAGGAGGCGCATTGCGTCCATACTGTCAACGTGATGTGTCGGTGCTGCTGCGATGCCGAGGGCGCAAAAGCATCACTGCTCCACTGAGGCAGACAAGACCAAGCACTCCGTATCCAATCTGCCACGGCAATCGCTTGGCGGTCTCGGAATACTCGCAGGTAGCCATGAACCCGAAGACGCAAAAGCCAGCGATGGCGAGCAGTGCCAGTGCTCCGATTATTCGCGCGAGTATCTGCATGACTGGTGTGCTTGAGGTTTGCCGGGTGCGTTCGATGCCGCCTAACTCGAGGCAGTGTATCCCGCAGTCCGCCGCGAGCAAGCGCTGCTTTTTTGAGGGGTGAACGCGGCACTGCGGATTCAGCGACCCGAGTCGTGAAAGCTTGCTCAGGGCTTTGCTACCGGGTCGAGCGGGAGATAGTAAAAGGTTTTTGCTTTCCTGTACAGTCCGCCATCGTCCATCCTCTGGGCGCTTTTGAATTGGCAGTGACACGATGAAACTTTCGCTCTTATCAATTCTGTTGGGTCTCGGAATGGCTGCGCCGCAGGTTTACGGGCTGGTCAAGCCCGGTGATTTTGCCGCCGCCGCGCGCAAATTCCCGCGCTCGTTGCCCGTGGGTTATTTCCTGATGGTGCTGGGCACGCTCTGGTTTTTGTGGAACGTGAAGCAGGAATCGCTGGCCGACTTTGCGGCTTACAAGAATTACATGATGCTGGGTTTTGCGGCGGTCGGTCTGGGCACGTGCATTTTCGTGCAGGATTTTCTGGCGGTTCGCGGGTTGGCCATTGTGTTCATGCTGCTGGCCAAATTGATGGTGGACACTGGCCGGCCGCACCTGGGTGAAACTGCGTGGGTGCTGGTGATCCAAACCTGGGGCTACGTTCTGGTGGTGGCGGGAATCTGGTTCACGATTTCGCCGTGGCGATTGCGCGATTTCTTGAACTGGGCCAACGCCAATGAAAAGCGCGTGAAGGTCGGCAGCAGTATCCGTCTGGCGTTTGCCCTGTTCGTGGTGGTGCTCGGCCTGACGGCATTCCGCGCGATGTGAGCGTGACCAAACCAAAAATCCTCGTCATCCGCGGCGGGGCGATTGGTGATTTCATTCTCACCCTGCCGGCCATCGCCGCGCTACGGCAACAGTTTCCCCAAGCGCATCTGGAGGTGCTCGGTTATCCGCACATCGTCCAACTGGCAGTGGCCGGAGGGTTGGTGGATCGCATGCAGGCCATCGAGGCACGCGGGCTGGCCGGGTTCTTCGCGCGCAACGGCGAGTTGTCCGAGGACTTGCGGGATTATTTCTCGGATTTTGATTTGATTGTCTCCTATCTCTACGACCCGGACGACATTTTCAAAGCTAATGTCGCCCGCTGCTCGGCGGCACAATTCGTCGCGGGTCCGCATCGCCCGGATGAACACGACAGGGTTCACGCGACCAAGGTGTTTCTCAAACCGCTGGAGCGCCTGGCGATTTTCGATGCGGATGCCGTGCCGTGCCTGACGCTCAACGCTAAACGCTCAACGCTCAACCACCTGGCCCTCCATCCCGGCAGCGGGAGTGAAAGCAAGAACTGGCCGGAAGAAAAATGGGCTGAACTGCTGGCGCAATTGATTGAGTCGTCAAATCTCAACCTGCTTATGATCGGCGGTGAAGCAGAGGGCGATCGCCTGGAACGGCTAAGCGGGGTGCTGCCGGCGGGGCGTTGCGAGGTTCTCCGGAGCCTGCCACTGCCCGCTTTGGCTCAACGATTGGAGTCGTGCGTGGCCTTTGTGGGCCATGATTCAGGGATTTCGCATCTGGCAGTTGCGCTGGGGGTGCCGAGCCTCGTGTTGTGGGCGAACACAACCGAGGAAATCTGGCGGCCTCAAGGGGAGCGGGTGACGATTCTGCGCGAGGAGCGAGGCATCGGCTGCATCAACGTGGAGTGCGTGCTGGGAGAATTGGCGAAGTTGTTGATGGTGCAATCGGCCGAGTAGAAACGCTGACCGATTTGGATTTTCGGAGGGACGAGTCTCGCGAGTTCAGAATTTGCGCGGTCCATCTCATGCATAATTCGCTCAAGGCAATCCCGCCGGTCGGCATCAGAATTTTTGCAACCAGTCCAATTATCCTCTGGAAAATCAAATCGCCGGCGAGAGTTCTTCCTCCTGAGATCCGCCAAGACCGGCGTAATCGGGTTGCGCCCGGGGAACGAAAGTGAACTCCAGCGATTTGATGGTGAGGCCGGGGCCAAAGGCCACAGCTGCACCCGGCCGCGGTTCGTTTTGCGGCGTGTGGCGCAGGAGTTCCTCGAAGACAAACATGATGGAAGCGGACGACATGTTGCCGTAGTTGGCCAGCACGCGACGCGCGGGAGCGATTTGCTCCGGCGTGAGCGCGCATGCCGCGCGCACTGCTTCCAGAATGGCGCGACCGCCGGGATGAATTGCCCAGAGGGCTTTCGGGTCGTCCACGGCTTGATTGAAAAGCTCCGCGTTGCGCGCGAGGAAACTCCGGATCCGATCCGGGATGTCTGCGTCGAGCTTCATCGCGAAGCCATGATCTTCCACCAACCATTGCATCTTGTCCGCGTCTTCCAGACTCAAATGACTGGCGAATGAATCGAGACGAAAACCGTTCGGCTCGGCGGTAACGAGGGAAGCCGCGCAACCGTCGCTGAAGAGCAGCGAGGCTACCAGGCGGTCAATCGGCGCGTCCTGCTGGAGATGCAGGCTGCATAGCTCGAGGTTGACCACAAGCACGCGCGCGTCAGGATCGGCGCGAACGACCTCACTCGCGGTGCGCAAGCCCGTGATGCCGGCGTAGCAACCCATGAAGCCGATGATTGTCCGGTGAACGTCTCGCGGCAGACCCAGCAGCCGGATGAGGTCCACGTCGAGTCCGGGCGCATAAAATCCCGTGCAGGAAGTAATGACCAGGTGCGTGACCCCGTGCAGTTCTGCGCCTCGCCGTTGAAGCGCGCGGATGGCCTTTACCGCCAGGCCGGGGGCTTCTCGGCGGTAAATCTCCATGCGTCGGCGCGTGCCGGGGAAATCTCCGATTTTGTAGAACGCGCCGCTGCCACGCAAACCGACGACCTGATCCAGGACGGTGTAACGGCGTTCAATGCCGGAGCGTTTGGCGATGGTTTGCAGCTTGTCCACGATGGCGGGTTCGGCAATCCACGACGACAGCGAGTCGAGAAATTCTTGCTGGCATTCGTTGGACGGAACGGCGGTGCCGATTTCGTTGAGGTAGGCTTGTATCATAAAATTAATTCAGCCCAAGGCTTTCATCATATACCAGCAGGCCTGCCCCGGGCTGTAAATGTTGCCAACAAGGCCGATGAAAGAATTGCCGATGCCCTGGCGCAGCGAAAGCAGATTGAGCACGGCGTTGCTGAGGCCGGGTCTGCGGATGATGGCTTGGAAGGCCTGGCAGCACCAACGCTTGCCCCGATGCTGGCGGCGGCGTTGATTGGCGTAGCGACGCAGCGCCATGTTCAACACAGTCCCATCCGACCACGCGAGCGAAACTTCGCTGGCCAGCGCGCGGGCGGTCCAAAGCGCTTGATAAATTCCTTCGCCGGTGAGTGGATCGAGAAAGCCCGAGGCATCACCGATCAGCGCGGCGTTGGTTGTCACCACGTCGCGCACGCTGGCGGCGGCGGGGAATGTGGCGCGCACGCCGCCGGCACTGTTCAACGGCTCGATGCGCGAACGCAGGTGTTCGGAGGATTGTGTCCGGCGGTTGATGAATTCCGTCGCCGTCGTGTTCTGCAGCCCGGCGGGATCGCAAAGCGCGGAGATATTCAACGTGCGTGGGCCGATGGGATTCAAGCCGATGTAGGTGCCGTCCTGAAAAACATGCATCTCCCCGTACGGCTCGGTGGGAATAAGGCTCGGCACATCCACGTGCAAGGCCACACGTTCCTGCCACGGGTCTGTGGCCAGGTTCAGCAGCCGGGCGACGAGAGATTTGCGGCCGTCCGCGCCAATGAGCAAGCGCGCGGAAATCGTTTCCCCGTCAGCCATCTGCGCGGACCAGCCTGAATCGGTGGGCTGTATCGCTTGCAGGCGCCTGCCCATGCGAATGGTCGCACCGTTTCGCGACGCGGCGCGCAAAAGGGCGTTGTCGAATTCGGGGCGGCGAAGCGAGATGCCGAAATCAGGGAAGCGGGCATTGGAAGGGAAGCGGGTTTGAAGGCGCTTGCGCTTCGGAGACACCAGCACCATGCCAAGCAACGGACGCATGTCGCCGGTGAGTTCGGCGCGCAGATTGAGTTCATCGAGCAGCGCCACGCCCGCGGGACACAGATAGGCACCGCAGACGCGTTCGCCGAGAACCGTCTGCGCTTCGATGAGCGTGACCGCGCGCCCTGCCTTCGCCAGCAACAATGCCGCCAGCCCGCCCGCGGGGCCGCCACCAACGATGAGTGCGTCACAGGTTTGTTGCATCATCAATCACGGCAGCTCTTTCTGGAGCTTGACGTGCGCTTTCACTTTCACGGCGTCGCGAACCGAAATGACGCCCAACAATGCAGACGGCGGTTTGAGTTTGAAATCCTTGAGGGAAAGTTCGGTCTGGAGGTAGAACTCCCAGCCTTCCGCACGAGGCGGTTGGCTGGTCGTGGTCGCGCGGACTTCCTTGGTGATGCCGCAGAACGTCAGTTGCACGGGCAATGTGCCGGGGTGTTTCGACGCGGGTGACAAGCTGGCCGCCGACAGTGATGCATTAGTGACGACCGCAACCAGCTTGGGAAAACGATCTGCCTGAAACATTTTGTACATGTTCGCGTCGCGTTTGGCGTGGTGCGTGGTCAATTCTTGCGGGCCGATTTCGATCCGCGTGTTGAGAACGGCTTCCCCGGAACCGTTCGTTTCGCACAGCACGGTGATTGGAACGTTCGTGATGTCGCCAGTAAATCCGTGCAACGTGGAATCCCCCTCAAACACAACGTCACAACGGCCAACATATTTTTCGGCGGCTTCAACGGCAGAACCGCAACGCAGCAAAGCTACGAGAGCCAGCATTGCGCAGATCAATGTGCGACGGAGATTCATGGCTGTGGCGCGGGCGACAATTCTTGCGGAAACTCTGCCGGGCTTCGGCGGCGATAGGCCGCGGGCCAGCGCAACAATCGGCGGGCGGTATTCAACGCCGGGATGTATTGCCAATAAGGTTTGCGCACCGGCAAATACTGCATCACGGACAAGGCCGCCTGAGTCAGCCAGGCGTGCCCTTCGCACGAGAGCATCACCTGCGGATGTGAACGCTGGAATTCGCGCAGACGTGTTTCGAGCCAGGCGGGCGGGGTCTGGCTGGAATAATAAAAAGGGACGTCGGCGTGTTCAACTCGGCGCCGCAAATCCTCGACGCTCAAGCGGCCGCGATCCAATTCGTCACCAATCGGACTGCCGGGATAGATGCGAATGCCCGAGGTGATATAGACCGCATTGGGCGAAGGCACGGATTGGGCAATGAATGAAAGCGTCTGCTCGACGGTTTCCGGCGTTTCGCTCGGACCACCCAAGAGAAAAACCCACAACGCCCGGATGCCATGCCGCCGCAAGGATTCCGCCGCTGCGAACAAGCGGTCGCGGCGATAATTCTTTTCGTAACTGGCGAGCATTGTGTCGGACGCGCTCTCCGCCGTGAGGATCACGCTGCGAAATCCGAGTTCGCGCATGGATTCCAGCAGTTCATCGGGAAGCTGGCGCGGGTTCAAACCGGTGCCGATGTAATTCGCGTGAAGCTTGCGGTCGCGCAAAGTCCGCAAGACTTCGAGTGCGTGTGTGACCGGTAGGTTAAACGTACTGTCAACAAATTCGAAGTCCCGAACGCCGTGTCCGAGCGCGCCTTCGATCTCGTTGGCGATGGCCGTGGGGTTCAGAAAGCGATAGCGCACGCCCTCAATGCGGCCGTAGGTGCAGTAGGTGCATTTCAAGGGGCAGCCGCGCTTGGTTTGGACTGGGTAACCCGCATCGCCGCGAAGATAGGGTGCGAGGTTTCTTACCCAGCGATGCAGTTCAGGCGCGGGCAGGGCGTTTGTGTTGGTTATGCGGAACGGCGTGCCTGTATCATCAGCGCCGACAACCCGTGGCACCACATCGCCGGCTTCGATTCGCGCGATGAGTTGGGGCAGACTTTCTTCACCTTCGCCAAGAACCAAATGGTCACAGCCGGTGGTGTCCGCGACGCGCGCGGGTTCAACCGTTCCCGCCGGCCCGCCGACGATGATTCTGGCGCGAGGTGCGATCCGGCGCGCTTCGCGGATCAGTTTCGCCGGGCCGTCGAGGTATGTTTCAAGTGCGTGAAAATCGGAGTTGTCGAGATTGCGTATACCGAAGGCGAGATACTCAGGTTGCCAATCGCGCAAAGTGGCGACGAATTGCCGGCGGCCTGCCGCACTTTGGGGTAAGTCCACGAAACGCACGGCGTGGCCGGCACGTTCGGTTGCCGTGGCAACAAACGCCAGCCCAAGCGGCGCGACGCGGTAAGGCCGCGCCGTTTCGTTCGCATTGACGAACAGCACGCGGCGCGAAGCAATCGTAATTGTCGGGACGCCAAGCATCTTTCGTGGCGCAAATTAATTCAATCAGGTCAAGTTAAGCCCGGGCCAATTGTTAAAATTTCTTTAAGCACGCTTTGTCGGCCGTTTCTTGCCAAGCAGAATGCCGGCCTTGAGAAGCCACGGCGTTTCCGGGAGTTAAGGCACTCTCGGAAAGAATCCGTTCAAAGATAGTTCGAAGATTGAACTTCGGACAGTGCGTTGTGCTACGAAAATTGGTACTGTCCTGGAATCGGCACTTCAGGGAATGCCATTTTGCCGAATTCGTATTCTTGCGGCCCGAGGCGGGTTTTGGAATTGAGCGCCTGTTCCCATTCGATGGACTGTCCGCTGTAGGCGGACTCGCGGCCCATGATGCCGGTGAGCGTGGATTCGGCGATGGCCTGGGCTTCATTGATAGGCTGGCCTGCGCGGATGCTGTTGACGAGGTCAGTGTGTTCCTGTTGGTAAGGGTTGACGTCCGGATCGCGGAAGCGCCAACTCTGGCCGCCGGTGACGCGAATCCAGTCTTTGCAGTTGCTTGTCCCTTTCAAGCCGACGATCGCTTCCTCGACTTTGCTTTCGCAACGATCCATCTGCCGACATTGGCTGAACATGCGCACGCCGTTTGGATATTCGTACTCGACGGCGAAGTGGTCGTAGATGTGGCCGAAGTTCTGGTTCGGCCGTGCTTGCCGTCCGCCCAGCGCGAGCGCCTTGATCGGATGCGTGCCGATGACCCAATTCATGATGTCGAGATTGTGAACGTGTTGCTCGACGATGTGGTCGCCGGAGAGCCAGGTGAAATAATTCCAGTTCCGCAATTGCCACTCCATGTCGCTCCACTCGGGCTTGCGCTCAATGACCCAGATGACGCCGCCGTTCCAATAGCAGCGTCCGTAAACCAGGTCGCCGATCGCCCCATCGCGAACGCGCTTGATGGTTTCGTTGTAACTCCGCAGGTGACGCCGTTGAGTGCCGGCGGCGATGCCAAGACCTTTTTTCTTCGCGAGCTCGCCGGCTTCCATAACGATGCGAACGCCGGGTCCGTCCACGGCCACCGGCTTTTCAACGAACACGTTCTTGCCCGCCTCAATCGCGGCTTTGAGTTGGACGGGGCGGAAGTGCGGCGGCGTGGCCAGGATGACGTAATTTACCTCGGGCACGGCAAGAAGTTTTTTGTAAGCATCAAAACCTGTGAAACAGTGTTCGCTTGGAACGTTGACGCCCAACCGGCTGAGATTCTGCCGGCAGGTGTTGATCCGGTCCGGAAAAGCATCCGCCAACGCCACGACGGAAATATTTTTCCCCTGAAGTTTGGCGTCGGCCTTCACCGTTTCAGTGTGGTAGCCGGCCTTGGGGTAAACGATTTCGGTCGTTGCTCCCAGCGCATCCAATGCTGCGCCTCCACCGCGTCCGCCGCAACCGACCACGCCGATGCGGATCGGATCATCCGGTGCGGCGTGCGTTGTCAGGACGAACGGGAAATTCGTCGTTGCTGCCGCCGCTCCAGCCGCGACGAGTGATGAGTTCTTGAGAAATGAACGGCGTGAAAGGGCAGGGGCGGTTTCAGGCTGCGAAACGTTTGCTTTCATAATTGCGTAAGTCTGGCGACTATGGCGCGGTTTGTGAAACCAAAATTCTGCCGTCAATTCTGATGACAAGCAGTGGTTAACAGCCAAGGCGCGAGCCTCTTCTTCAGCCCGGCGCCGCCAAGATAACTTCAATGCCCTTAGCGCGCAGTTGCTCCACCAAGTCCACCGGCGCTTGGCTGTCCGTGACAATGGTGTGAACTTTCGAGAGATCACAAAGCTGCGAGACTGAGCGGCGACCGAACTTCGTGTGGTCGAGACAGAAGATTACTTTCGCCGCGGCGCGCATCATGGCGAGTTGGATGTC
>CAZCZP010000067.1:4981-17257 GCA_964502895.1 uncultured Bifidobacteriaceae bacterium | reverse complement strand
GTAATGGCTGTGGCAAGACGACGTTTCTCCGCATCCTCGCTGGGCTGCAATCGCCGGACACTGGCGATGTAAGCCGGCGGCGCGACTTGGTTGCCAGCTATCTGCCACAGGATTTCATGCTCGATGCGGCCAAGACCGTTTATGAAAACGTCCGCGACGGCGCCCAGCATGTGTTGAATCTGATCGCGGAGTTTGAATCCCTGCCGCACGACTCGAAGCAACACGAGGACCTGGAGCATCGCATCGCGACGCTGGAAGGCTGGACGCTGGATCGTCGTATTGAAGTGGCGATGTCGCATCTGAATTGTCCAGGCGGCGAACGGCGCATCGAATCACTGTCGGGCGGAGAGAAACGGCGCGTAGCGATGTGCCGGGTGCTTGTTTCACGTCCGGATTTTCTGATGCTCGACGAACCGACTAACCACCTTGATCCGGAATCCATCGAGTGGGTGGCCGAGTTTCTTGAAAATTTTGGCGGCACTTTTCTCGTCGTTACACACGACCGTTACTTTCTCGACCGCGTCGCAACCAGCATCCTTGAGTTGTGCGATGGGAAGTTCTTCTCGCACGCCGGGAATTACACCGACTACCTGCTCGACAAAGCAGAACGTCAGGCCGCCGACGCGGTCATCGAGCACAAACGTCAGATGTTTCTGAAAAAGGAACTGGCTTGGGTGCGTCAAGGCCCGCGGGCACAGCGCAGCAAGCAGAAGAACCGCTTCGAGCGTTACTACGAAACCGCCGCGCAGGACGGACCGACGGTCGAGGAGGAAGTTGAACTTGTCATCCCGCCGCCGCCGCAACTGGGCAATCGCACCGTGGAAGTCAGCAGCCTCGGAATGGAACTTGGCGGAAAGAAATTGTTTAGCGGATTCAATTTCACGTTTGAGAATGGTAAGCGCGTCGGCATTTGCGGGCGCAATGGACTGGGCAAAACCACTCTGCTGAAGATTATCATCGGCCAGCTTGCGCCGACCGAAGGCACGGTGAAAATCGGCCAGCTTACCAAATTCAACTACGTGGATCAGGGGCGTCTTCAATTGAACGAAGAGCGCACCGTGCTCGACGAGGTCGCCGATGGCACGGAGTTTGTGCAATGGGGCGAGGCGAAACTTTCCGTGCGCTCCTATCTCAAGAGATTTCTTTTTGCGGATGACCGCATCACGACGCAGGTGAAAAAACTCTCGGGCGGCGAACGCAGCCGGTTGTTGCTGGCGCGCATTCTGAAAAGCGGCGGCAACTTTCTCATCCTTGATGAACCGACAAACGATCTTGATCTGCCGACGTTGCGCGTGTTGGAAGAGGCGTTGATCGCCTTCCCCGGCGTCGTGTGCGTCGTCAGCCACGACCGCTATTTCCTGAATCGCGTCTGCACGGACATTATTGCGTTCGAAGGGGACGGGAAAATTCATCACAGCGTTGGCGATTACGATTATTATCTGGAGAAGAAGGAGCGCACGGACGTAGCAACATCCCGGCAGAGCGCCGCCATCGTTTCCCTGAACAAATCTGCGGCGCTCTCCTCCCGCAGTGGCGGGACTACGCCAAAGACAAAACCCCGCAAACTCTCATTCAAAGAACAGCGCGAACTGGAAGGCATGGAAGCGCAGATTCACGCCGTTGAAGCCGAGGTGGCGCGGATTGAAGGCCTGTTCGCAGACCCAGAGTTTTTCCGCAAACACGCCACGCAAGTTAATCAACTCACTGCCGACCTGGATGCCGCGAAGGCAAACGTCATGAAACTTTACGCGCGCTGGGAGGAGTTGGAGGCGATTCGGCTGGCTTCGACGCCGTCACCGGTCGGTTGATTCGGTGCGCCTTCAGTTCCGCGTAGATGGATTGGGCCAGGCCGGATTTGGCAAAGCCGACGACCTTTGTTGCCTTGAGGCCAAAGAATTTTTCCAAGTCCGCTTCGGTGTAGTGCTGCACCACCGGGTAATGCGTAAAATCCCTGAGGATTTGTTCGCGGCTGTTCTCTGAAATGTCTGTTGTGATGAGAACGAAGTGAAGTCTGCCTTTGGCGCGGACCAAAGTGTCGCGGCCCACGATCAACGCGCGCGATTTAAGAACGAATGGAAACAGGCGCTCAACGGACTTGGGTGGGGTGGTGTCGCTCATGTTTGTTTTGTGGCAGCCCACGTGAGATAGCTCTAACTTCCCAGAAAATCAGATAGAGCGGACTTACGTCCGCTGCTACAAGAATGCTACGCCACTTTTACTTTGACCTTGTGACCCTTGATTTGCGCCCGGTTCAGTTTGGCAATGATGCCGTTCGCATGTTCGGCGGCGACGTCCACGAACAAATGCCGCTCGCGCACGTCCACAGTGCCGACAACTTTGCCGGGCAAACCGGTTTCTCCCGCAACCGCGTTGACGATGTCAATGGGCTTGATCTCCATGGCTTCGCCGAGATTCATCCAAAGGCGGGTTTGGTTGGGAGGCGTTGCGCGGCTGGGTTTCCCTTTCACCGTGGCCTTGGAATCCTCGCGTCTCTTGCTGGCCCACGGCGGCGTTGTTTTTGGGCCAACGACTTTCCGCACGGTTGGCTTGGAGGCCTGGACCGAAGCGAGAATCTCTTCGTCTGAGTAAGTTTTCTCAGGTGCAGATTTGGCTTCAGTTACGGGTTGAATCTCCGCCGCTGGTTTAGATTCGGAATGAGGCGCCGCAACCTTCGCGACCAATGCGGGTGTGGCGCCTGGCACAACTGCTGGCTTTTCAGGCCGTGTCGGTTTGGGAATCGGCACTCCGGCGCGTGGCGGGCGGTCTTCAAACCGACGCGGGCGCGCGACGCGTTCACGGCGCTCAAAACGCGGGCCGCGTTCATCGTAACGCTCGCGCGGACCACCGCGGAAGTTGCCGCGCTCTGGACGCTCTTCGCGTTCGGGGCGTTCGTATTCCTCGGTGTTGGGCTTCGCCGCTCCTTCACCGCTCTGCAACATGGCCAGGCACGCGGAGGCAATGTCGGCCGATGAGAAACCCTCGTCGAGAAGATGTGCAACCAGATGATCGTTGCGTTTGAATTCACCGGTTTGGAGTGTTGCCCGGATTTTTCCGAGGAAGAGATTCTCGCGCGCGTCTTCAACCTCGGCTTCGGTTGGAATGCGGCCGCGATGAATGCGCGTGTTCGTGTAACGCTCGATGTTCCGAATCTGAAACATCTCGCGGCCGGACACGAAAGTAATCGCCCGCCCGCTGCGGCCCACGCGGCCGGTGCGCCCGATACGGTGGACGTAATCCTCGCCGTCGTAAGGTAGATCGTAATTGAAGACGACCTGAACGTCGTCCACGTCAATCCCTCGCGCCGCGATGTCCGTGGCGACCAGAAACTCCAGGCCGGACTTGCGAAATTTGTTCATCACGCGGTCGCGCATGTTCTGCGTCATGTCGCCATGAAGTCGGTCGGCCATGTAACCTGCGGCTTCGAGATGATCCACGAGGTCGTCCACCATGCGTTTGGTGTTGCAGAAAATGATGCCGAGCTTGAGATCGTGGATATCAATCAGCCGCATGAGCAGTTCGATTTTGAACCGGCGGTCCACCTCGTAATAAACCTGCTCGACCGTCGGCACAGTCATCGCCTTTTGTTCGATGCGAATCTGTTGCGGGTCGCGCGAGTATTTTTCGATCAACTGCTGGATCGGCCGCGGAATGGTGGCGGAGAAAAAGACCGTCTGCCGTTCCTTGGGCACGGCTTGAAGAATCAATTCGATGTCGTCGCGGAAACCCATGTTGAGCATCACGTCCACCTCGTCGAGGATGGCGAGCTTGACCTTGTCGAGCCGCAAAGTGCCGCGTCGCATGTGATCCATCACACGGCCCGGCGTGCCAATGACGATTTGCGCGCCTTGCTTGAGACCGTAGAACTGGCGCTCGTACGATTGCCCGCCGTAAATCGGCAGCGCGTTGATGCCGCGTTTGAAAATCGCGAGCTTGTGGACCTCCTCGGAAACCTGCACCGCGAGTTCGCGCGTGGGGCAAAGGATCAGGACCTGAACCGCGCGCAGATTGGGGTCGGTCTTTTCGATGGCCGGAATGGCGAACGCGGCGGTCTTGCCCGAGCCGGTTTGTGACTGGCCGACCACGTCCTTGCCTTGCAGCAGAACGGGAATGGCCGCGGCCTGAATCGGCGCGGCCTGTTCAAAGCCCAGTTTATCAATGGCCTTGAGCAACTCTTCGGACAAGCCGAGTTCAGAAAATAGTTTTGGTGTCATGCAATGTCTCCGCGACTAACCAAGGCTAACCGATGTCCGGGGGGATGGAGAGTTAAATCTGTGGACGTTTGGCTGCGTCGCATTGCACTACTCGACGGCTGGAAGCCTGTGCCGCTACACTTTGCCGAACACCAACAGGTGGCGGTCGCTGACAATCTCAACTTTGAGGGAGTTCAATCCGGCCTGGCGCAATTGCTTCCTGACTTCAGCGGGCGTGAACGCCGCCAGCAGCGAATTGTAAAAATCCCGGCGCAAGACTTCCGGCTCGTCGCCCGAATACTTCCGGACAAATTCTTTAGCTTTGGCGCGAGACGCGGGACGGCGCAAATCGGGCACGAAAACAATAGTCCCGCGTTTTGCGTATTGCCGGATGGTCTGCCAAAGCACTTGCGGATCGTGCAGATGATGCAAGAAGCTGCTCGACAAAATCACATCGTAGGAGCGGCGTGGAATCGGCGCACCGGGAATGAAACCTTCGATCAGTTTGATGCGCCGTGAGAAGCCGGCCCGCACGACGGCCCGCTTTGCATGGCGCAACATCGCCGCCGAGCCATCCACGACGTGAAAGGTGTAGTCAGAGTCAGCTTGGGCGAAACGAATTGTCACGTCGCACGGGCCGCAACCCAAGTCGAGAACGGTTGCTCGCTTCGGCCGGCGTGGGAATTTTTCAGCGAACAACTTCGTATAGGAGTTGTGCGCCGACGCGAAGTCGGCCTTCGCGTAGGCCAGCGCCTGTTCTTCGGCGGACATCAGTTCCGGTTCAACGACGCGTTTCATGCAAATCTCGGAAGAACGAGTTACACGAGTGCCTGACTTCGCGACCAATGGAGGACGCGTGAAACTCGTCCTCCCAATGTAGTTTTTGAACCCGAGTATTCGCCAGCTCATTCCCACGGCTGCATTCTCTCGCTGAACCGGGTATAGAGCAGCGCGGCTTCGGTGCGGGTGTGGACGTTGAGCTTGGTGAATATCCGGTCGAGATAATTGCGGGCGGTCTTGGTTGTGAGGTCCAGCGCCACGGCGACTTCCTTGTCGGTTTTTCCCTTGGCAACCTCGGCCAATACCCGGTTCTCCTGGCTGGTCAGTGCTTCCAGCGGATTGTCGCCACCACCCGGCGAGCCTCCCATGACTTTGCGAGCGATGACGGGATCGAAAACGGTTCCGCCATTCAAGATGAGATGGATCGCATCCACGATCCGCCGCGCGCCGCTTTCCTTGAGCAAATAACCTTCGGCGCCGGCTTCCATCGCCGCGAGCACGAACCGGTTATCAGCGTATGAGGTGAGAAAAAGGACGTGGACTTCCGGCAGGAACATCTTGATCTGCCGACAAGCCGCGATGCCATCGCCGTCGGGCAGCCGGACATCCATCAGAATCACGTCCGGGTTGAGTTTGCGCGCAGCCTCCACGGCGGATTGCTTGGTGGCCGTCTCGCCAACGATTCGGATGCGCGGCTCCAATTCCTGAATCCGGTGGAGGCCATCGCGCACGACTGGATGATCATCCACGAGCAACAACCGGATAATGTCTTCGACTTTCACACTTCGCTGGTTGCCATGGCCGACAATTCGGTTCCGATGGATTTGAGCGGATTAACTGGCACGCGGACAAGAATACAGGCGCCCTTGCCCGGCGTTGATTGAATTTCCAGTGCCCCGCCCATTTCCCGGGCCCGCGACAACATGCTGGTCAGTCCCACGCCCGAACGGTTGGGAGACATCGGATCAAAACCCACTCCATCATCTGAAACTTCCAGGATCACCTTTTCCCGTTCCAGGCGAAGGGTGATTCGAACCTGCTTCGGTTGCGCGTGGCGGAGACTGTTGCTCAGCGATTCCCGGGCGATGTTGGCCAGTTGGACGGCTTGATCGCTGGTCAGCCGCGCCGACGCCGCGGCATCGCATTGCAAAGTTATCTGTGCGGTCGTTCCCGCTCGCGCGCGTTGTGTCAGGGCGTGCAGCACCGCGCAGAAATCCACGGACTTTTCGGCGCCCGCGTCCACAGTGACGAGCGACGTGATGAACTGACGGATCTCGGCAATGACGGTATCCACTTCCCTCCGAACGACCGATAATTCGCGACCCGCTTTGGCCGGTTCGGCCTCGAGCTTCTCGATCGTGTGACCCAGGCCAAGCTGGATGGCGTAAAGCGACTGGATGGTGCCATCGTGCAAGTCGCGGCTGATCTTGTTGCGTTCCTGCTGCGCGGCGGCCAGGGCGTCGCGCGCCTCGCGGATTTGTTCCGTCATCAGTTCCTGCCGATTGCGCGCACGCAGCGCGACAGCCACCAGCGCGCTTGCCAGCAGCGTTAAGACCGTTCCCGCGATCATGGCGATTTTCGCCAACCGGCGCGGTGACTGAGCCTCGAACAGCGGCGTTGTATAAAAGAAGATCGAGAACTTGTGGCCATACATCGGCCAGGGCTGAATGTGTGTCAGGTACGCTTTGAACTTTGGATCAGCAGCACAAGGAACTCCCTGTGAAACGTTTAGCCACGTGTCTGCGGTTTGGTTCGTGGAGGAAAAGAGTTCCATGCCAAGATCGGCAGGAACTCCATCCCACACAGATCGCGCCAACGCATTGAAATCAACCGGAGCCAAGATGATGGAGGCCAGATGCATCCAATGTGCGTGCTTGCCTTGGCTTCTTGCCAAGCCCTCGAAGGCAAGGAACTCAGCCAGTGCCGGCTTATAAACCGGTGCGTAATACAACGTGCCAGGTATCTTGTTGCCGCTCGCGTCCCGCATCACGATCCGGCGTTCACTCATGCCCAATCGTGGACCCTTGATGATGATGACAACCCAATCAGCTGCGTCCCAGAGTGAATGATCCTTGTACAAACGCACGAGATCGTAATCGGCTAGAAACTGCTTCCCGTCCTTGACGTCACTCACCAATGCAATGTCGCAATCAACGATATGCCTCCGGGTCAACTGGTGGAACGCTTCCCAGTCATTCGTCGTCCAAGTTTGCGGTGGTTCCGGCAATAGGTTGCGCCATTGCGCCTCGTTCCGATTGGTGGCCACCGCTATGCCATGCAGCCAGGGACAGTTGATGGAAAGGCCGTTCTCGTAGCACCATTTAGCGAAAACCTGGTTGCGGCTTTCCCCGCTGAACATCAGGTAATCCTTCAAGTTCTGGAGCAACATCTCGCTCTTCTCCAGGCGGGAATCGAGTTGGCTCTGGATCTCCACCGCGCGCATGGCCAGGCGTTGCCGGTCCATTTTCACTGCTTCACGGTGTAACTCCCAACCCAGCGCGGCGGTCACGGTTAATCCACACACCAGCGTTAACCACGCCGCGTGGCGACCGCGAATAAGGCGGTGTACTGCAAAGGCCATCGGTTCACTTCTACGGAAATGGACCGTGGCGAGTCGAAACAATTCCATGCCGCGGGCAGGAGGCATTTGCCTCTAGCGTAAAGAGGCATTTACCCATCTAGCCGAATTATGCGATTTGAATCTCAATAGTGGCCTCGCATTACCGCGGCCCTATGAACAAAACCGTCGAAACCCGAATTGTCCTGCTTACCGGCTTTATCTGCCTGGCGGTCCTATCCACGAATGGCCAGTCGCTCGCGACCGCGGTTGATGCCCCCCAACTGACTTGGACCACCGGCGGCAACCAGCTGTGGGCGGGTCAAACGGGTGTGACTCACGATGGTGTGGATGCCGCCCGAAGCGGTGTGATCCTCGATAGCCAGGAATCGTGGATTCAAACCAGCGTGACCGGCCCCGGTTTGTTGACGTTCTGGTGGAAGGTTTCGTCCGAGTTGGATTTCGACTTTCTGGAGTTTTACGTAAACGGAATCCTCCAAAGTGGCGAGATTTCAGGTGAGGTGGACTGGCAGCAGCGAGTTGTGGATTTGAACGGTGGTAATCAAACCCTGCGCTGGCGCTACACGAAAGACGACTCGGTGAGCGACGGCCAGGATCGAGCCTGGTTGGATCAAGTGAGCTTCACCCCGGCCAGCGGGTCGGTGACTAGCATAACCAATCCGTTCCCCGCAAATTCCGACGTGTTTGGCAGAGCAGTCGCGCCCGTTGGGGCCGACCGCATCCTGGTCGGCGCATTTCGGGACGACGAGGGAGCGACTGATGCCGGGGCGGCGTACTTATTCAGCACCAATGGCACGCTGCTGACCACGTTCACCAATCCTACCCCAGAGGCCGGTGACTTTTTCGGTTGGTCGGTCGCGTCCGTGGGAGAGAGTCGGGTAATAGTCGGCGCCTATCAGGACGACACCGGTGCAACCAACGCCGGGGCGGCGTACTTGTTCAGCACCGACGGTACTCTGTTGACCACTTTTACCAATCCTACCCCAGCCGCGGACGACATTTTCGGCCATGCGGTTGCAGGGTTGGGGAATGATCGAGTAATCATTGGGGCTTACTTGGACGACGTCGGTGCCGGCAATGCCGGGGTCGCTTATTTATACAATACCGACGGCGCGCTGCTGACTACCTTCACCAACCCCACCCCGGGAGGATTCCATCTCTTCGGCCATTCGGTAGCGGCTGTGGGGACGGACAGGGTGCTGATTGGCGCGAGAGTTGGCGGCTCGGGGGCGTCCTTTGGCGGAGCGGCGTATTTGTTCAGCACGAATGGCACGCTGCTGACGACTTTCACCAATCCCGCCCCTGAGATATACGACTACTTCGGCCACTCGGTAGCGGCGGTGGGCACGGATCGCGTTCTTATCGGCGCGGTGGAGGATGATGCAGGCGCAACCAATTCCGGCGCGGCCTATCTGTTTGACACCAATGGCAACCTGATAACCGCCTTCATCAACCCCACTCCGGCAAACGACGACTATTTCGGGACAGCCGTGACGGCGGTGGGCTCCGATCGAGTGCTCATTGGAGCCTATAACGATGATACGGCCCGGCCGGATTCTGGTGCGGCATACTTGTTCAGCACCAACGGCACTCTCTTGGCTACAATTACCAAACCCGTTCCGAACGGGTTCGAAGCCTTCGGTATCGCCGTTGCAGCAGTAAGCAGTAACCTCGTACTCATTGGCGCGTCGGGTGATTTATCGGGCACAATTCGAGGAGGAGCGGCGTATCTATTTGATTTGAATGTTCTCGTCACCAACCCGCCAACCTTGACGATTGTCACTCATCCGCAGCACCAGACAGTTGGCACAGGCGCGAATGTCACATTCGATGTGGTTGCCGTCGGCGCACCGCCGTTGTTCTATCAATGGTTCAAGAACACCACCGCAGTGACAGGCGCGACCAACAGCAGTCTCAGTATCTCCAACGTCCAAATCGGCGACGCGGCCAGCTACTCGGTTACGGTCAGCAATACACAGGGAAGCGTCACGAGCACACAGGCGGTGCTATCGGTTTATCCGACGTTGTTGGATGCCACCTTCAATCCTGGGGCGATCGGAAGTGGTTTTCCGTTTCCTCCAGCCGTGTATTCGTTGGCGGTACAGGCAGACAACAGAATTCTGGTGGGCGGGTCTTTCACAACATTGGGTGGACAGATACGGAACAAACTTGGCCGGCTTAACCCAGATGGAAGTCTCGATCCCATTTTCAATCCAGGAACCGACGCTGATCCTGAAGCCGCAGTCGGGGCGTTGGCCATGCAGCCCGACGGCAAAATTCTGGTCGGTGGCTCTTTTAGCACGTTGGGTGGCCAGTCGCGCACCAACATTGGGCGGCTCAATCCCGACGGGACGCTGGACACGACGTTCAATCCCGGGGTGAGTGGTGGTGATTTTTCTTCGGTGTATTGCCTGCACGTGCAGGCCGACGGGAAAATCCTGGTGGGGGGCGACTTTACCACATTGGGCGGGCAGTCCCGGACCAACATCGGTCGGCTCAACGCGGATGGAACCGTGGACAGCACGTTCAATCCGAAAACTGATGGCCCCGTCTATTCCCTCGTGGTCCAACCAGATGGGAAAGTTTTGGTGGGCGGGTATTTCACCAGGCTGGGCGGGCAATCGCGCACTAACATCGGCAGGCTCAATGCAACGGGAACAATTGACACGACATTCAGCGCGGGGGCAGGCACTGATGATGCCTCTGAAGCGGTCGTGTTTGCCCTGGCCATGCAGGCGGACGGCAAAATCCTGGTGGGCGGAGGCTTCGCGACTTTGGGTGGGCAACCGCGAGCAAACATAGGCCGCCTTAATTCGAACGGGACAGCAGACAACACCTTCAATCCAGGCGCCGACAGCTTTGTGCAAGCCTTCGCGGTGCAGACTGACGGCAGAATTGTAGTGGGGGGCGATTTCACATTGTTGGGCGGGCAGCCGCACAGCCATATAGGGCGGCTCAACGCGGACGGTGCTACGGACGGCACGTTTAATCCAGGAATCGAAGGCGATGACTTTCCCACGGTTTTTTCTGTGGCAGTTCAGGGTGACGGGAAAATTCTCCTAGGCGGCAGTTTCACCGCGTTGGATGGACAACCGCGCCCAAACATCGCCCGGCTGCACAATACCGATCCGGCGACACAGTCCCTCAGTTACGCCGGCACCACCGTCACCTGGCTGCGAGGTGGGACCAGCCCAGAGATTTTTCTGACAACGTTCGACCACTCCTCGAACGGCGTCGCCTGGACGAGTCTCGGGGCCGGCACGCGCATTGCCGGCGGCTGGCAACGCACCGGTGCCACTGTCCCGGCGGGTCGAATTTTGCGCGCGCGGGGATTCTTTGCCGGAAGCGGTGGCAATAAATGGTTCGTCGAAACTTATCTCGGCAAACCAGTCATCACGCAACAGCCCGCCAGCCGCACGAACAACTTCGGCACCACCGTGCAGTTCCAGGTGTCAGGCGGTGGCGGCGAGCCGTTCACGCATCAGTGGTTCAAAAACGGCCTGGCTCTGGTGGATCAGGGGAACATCACTGGTTCAACAAGCGACACGCTCGTTGTGAATCAGGTTTCCAACAGTGATGAGGGCAATTACACCGCGGTGTTGACCAGCGCCTCCGGCAGCGCGACCAGCTTGGTGGCGACACTCACGGTAATTGATCCACTCATCACGCAGCAACCCGGAGGGGCCGTGCGGAGTCTTGGTGGAAGCGTTACTTTCAACGTCACGGCGGTTGGTTCCCCGCCCCTGAGCTATCAGTGGTATCGCGACGCGATCGCGGTGACAGGGGCAACCGGCTCATCCCTGACCTTGTCCAATTTGTCGGGAGCGGATGCAGGGTCTTACTCTGTTGTGGTCAGCAATGCCGGGGGTAGCGCGAACAGCACGGCCGCTTTACTGACAGTGAACGCCGTGACAACGGACAGCACCTTCAACCCGGGATCGAGTCACGCCGTATTTGCGCTGGCCGTGCAGGCGGACGGGAAGATTCTGGTCGGCGGCGCCTTCACGAATTTGAGCGGGCAACCGCGTGAGAAAATCGCCCGGCTTCACGCCGACGGCACACTGGACAGTAATTTCAATCCAGGGGTTGGCGGCGGTGGTCTTTTTGGCGCGAGTGTCAAGGCGCTTGCGGTGCAGGCGGACGGGAAGATTATTGTGGGCGGCGATTTCACCACTCTGGGCGGACAGACTCGTTATCGAGTCGGTCGGCTTGAACTAAACGGCGCCATTGACGCCACGTTCAACCCAACGGTCGAGAGTTTCATTGATCTGTTTACCGAAGTCGAATGCCTGGCTTTGCAGGCCGATGGGAAGATTCTGGTCGGCGGTGTTTTCGATTCTCTGGGAGGCGCCGAGCGGATCAACATCGGACGCCTGAACCCGACTGGGACTGCGGACTCGTTCAATCCGGGGTTGGCCACCTATGACAATTCCCAGCCCATCTATTGCGTGTTGGTGCAGGCGGACGGCAGGATTGTCGTGGGCGGCGCATTCACCGAATTGGGCCGGCAGGCCCGAACCAAGATTGGTCGTGTCACAGCGACCGGAGCACTGGATACGACATTCAATCCTGGCGCAAATGGGAATGTGCTAACGCTCGCGGGGCAAGCGGATGGGAAGATCCTGGTCGGTGGGAATTTCACCGTGTTGGGAGGACAATCCCGGACAAACATCGGCCGCCTCAACACCAATGGGACGATTGACGTTACTTTCAATCCCGGCGCAAATG
>CAZCZP010000067.1:0-4881 GCA_964502895.1 uncultured Bifidobacteriaceae bacterium | reverse complement strand
GGCCGCCTCAACACCAATGGGACGATTGACGTTACTTTCAATCCCGGCGCAAATGGAGAAGTCTATTCCATCACTTTGCAGGCCGACGGCAGGATTCTCTTGGGCGGCAGCTTCACGGCGCTCGGCGGCCAGTCACGCAATCGAATAGCGCGACTCAATTCGGACGGAACCATGGACGCGACTTTCAATCCCGGAGCGGGCGGCGCCGTGCGCTCGCTGGCGGTGCAGGCGGATGGAAAAATTTTGGCGGGCGGGAATTTTGGATCGCTCGGCGGCGTCAGCCGCTCGGCCTTGGGGCGCTTGAACAACAACCTTGCGGCGACGCAAATGTTGAGTTACGCCGGGACCACCATCACGTGGTTGCGCGGAGGCTCCACGCCGGAAGTCTGGCGCACGACGTTCGAGCACTCGGCCAACGGCAGCAACTGGACAAGCTTTGGGGCCGGCACAAGAATTTCCGGCGGCTGGCAGCGAACCGGCGCCACGTTGCCTGCGGGAAGCACCTTGCGCGCGAGTGGTCAGGCCGTGGGCGGTCTTCAAAACGCGTCGTGCTGGTTTGTGGAGGGTTATTACGGCAAGCCGGTGATCATTACTCAGCCGGCGAGCCGGACGAACGGCGGCACCACCACGGCGACGTTTCAGGTGGCGGCTGGCGGCAGCGAACCCATCACCTACCTGTGGATCAAAAACGGCGCGGACCTGGCAACCCAGGTGAATGCCTCCGGCGTCACCAGTAATTTCCTAGCGCTGGCGAATGTGTTGAAAGCGGATGAGGGAGCATACCGCGTCGTGGTGAGTAACAGCTTCGGCAGCGTCACCAGCCTGGTGGCGAACCTCACGGTTCTCAATCCGCTGATCACTTCGCAACCCGTGGGAGCATTTCGAGATGCCGGAACAAACGTGACCTTCACCGTGACCGCCGTTGGCACGCCGCCTTTGAATTACCAATGGTATCGAGACGGAGTTCCGTTGTCGGGGGCCACCGGTTCGTCGTTGACGCTCCAAAATCTCGCCCGTGCGGACGCCGGCCGCTACACCGTCGTAGTCAGCAACCTGGATGGGAGCAACTCGAGCCTGCCCGCCTTGCTGACCGTGAACGTGGTGACGGCGGACAGCGCGTTCAGCCCGCAGGCTGGTTCTACGGTGTCTTGTCTTGCACTGCAGCCTGATGGAAAGGTGTTACTCGCGGGATATTTCAATCGAAACGGGCTGGACGAGCGCATCTGGCGATTCACTTCGGCTGGTGCGTTGACCGAAACCTTCGCCAACGACAGTCCCGGCTTGTATTACCCCATCGCGGCCCTGGGCGTGCAACCGGATGGAAAAATCCTGGTGGCCGGCGGCTTTCCGACCTTGGGGGGGCAACCGCACAGTAGCCTTGGCAGGCTCAATGCCGATCTGACCCTCGACTCAACCTTCAATCCCAGCGCCGGCCTGCCGTCGGGGATTACAGATTTGCCGGAGATATATGCGATGGCCATTCAGGCTGACGGAAAGATTTTGGTCGGAGGCTATTTTTCCACTTTGAACGGATCGAGCCGGAACAACATCGCCCGGCTCAACACCAACGGCACGCTGGATACGTTCAATCCTGGCGCGAACGATGATGTGAATACTCTGGCGGTGCAGCCGGACGGAAAGATTCTGGTCGGCGGCGCGTTCTCAACGTTGGGGGGCCAGACGCGCATTGGCATTGGCCGGTTGAACACCAACGGCACGGTGGACACCACGTTCAATCCTGGAGTGGACAGGCCCGTGTCCACGCTCGCCGTGCAGGCCGATGGGAAAATTCTGGTGGGCGGATACTTCACGATGTTGGGAGGTCAGCCACGGAATTACATCGGCAGACTGAACACGAATGGCACGGTGGACACCGCGTTTAACCCGGGCGCAAATGACGGCGTGGTATCCATCGCCGTACAGGCCGACGGCGAGATTCTTGTGGGAGGAGAATTCACTTCCTTGGGTGGGGAGACGCGGAATCGCATCGCCCGCCTGAATTCGGATGGAACGTTGGACCTCATCTTCCATCCACGAGTAGAGGGCAGCAGTGTGGTGATACCGGGGGTCTATTCACTCGCCTTGCAGACGGATGGGAAGATTCTCGCGGGCGGCAACTTCTACCGCCTGGCCGGGCAGCCGCGCGAATTCTTTGGAAGACTGAACAACACGGATCCCGCAACGGATACTTTGACGTATGCCAACTCAACCATCACGTGGCTGCGCGGGGGCACCGCTCCCGAAGTTTGGCGCACCACCTTTGAGCGCTCCACCAACGGATTGAACTGGACGAGCCTCGGCGCCGGCACGCGAATACCCGGCGGCTGGCAGTTGACCGGTGTTTCCCTTCCAGCGACCGGCACCTTGCGGGCACGCGGGCAGGTCGCCGGGGCTTACCACAATTCCTCCGCTTGGTTCGTGGAAACAATGCTCGACCTGACGCCTGTCATTCGGCTCAGCCTCGTGCGCACGGGCTCCTCGGTAAACTTGAACTGGACCGGCGGCCAGGGTCCGTTTCAAATCCAGCAGTCCACCGATTTAAGTGATCCCAACTCCTGGCAAAATCTCGGCGCGCCCGTGACAACAAACTCGCTCACCTTGTCTGTCGGCGAGGGAAATCTGTTCTTAAGAGTGCGCTCCCAATAGCGACGCAACGCCGCTTTCAATAAAATCGCCATCTCGATTCAATCTCCTTGCCATGGATTCAAATGTGTTTGTGGTGGTCGTGCTTTGGTTGTAACCGAATGTTGACGATCATGGAAAAACGTTGAAGTCAGGAGGCGCGTTGCTGAATCGCCCCCCGACTTTGCCCTTCCGGTTAAAGGCTCAATCCCATGGCTGGTTACACCGTTCGCGGGCTTCGACAATCACCCCGGCACTGGTGCAGGTCCAGAACACGCGCCCATTTGGCGCGACGGCGATGTCCGTTGGCTGTGGGTCGCCTTCGTCCACAGTTTCCAACTTCATGCGCCGTAGATTCAGGACGCTGACGCGATTCTCGCCACCCTGGCTGCCAGCCACACCCGGCGTCGGCACCTCAGTGAAATAAAGCAGGCCGCGCGCTTGATCGAGCGCGATGCCGGTTGGACTTCTCAGGTCATTCAACAGCAGGGTGATTTCCCCGTTGCAATCGCGCGTGAGGATTACACCCGCCGTCTTGCAGGTCCAATACGCGTTCCCATGACGGTCCACGGCGATGTCGCTTGGCTCGGGTTCGCCCATGGATAAGATTTCAATCGTTTCGCCATCCGTGACGGCGACATTGTTTGAACCGCCCATCGTTCCGGGCAGGCCGGGAGTGGGAATTTGCGTAAAGTAAACAAGCCCCCAACGATCCAGCGCTATGCCGCTGGGTTGATCCAGATCACCAAGGAACAGGGCGACCTCTCCTCGGCGATTGCGTTCGAGAATTACGCCGGCGGATTTACACGTCCAGTAGAGTTCCCCCTTTCTGCTGAGTGCCAGATTGGTGGGTTCGGGTTCACCCGTGGTGACGTTTGTAAGTCCGGGCTTTTTGCCCAACACGATTTTATCCACGGTGTTGCTGCCGCCATTCACTCCCGAAATACCGGGTGTGGGCAGTTGTGTAATATAGAGCGTCCGGTGGGTGTCCGCCACGATGCCGGTGGGTTGGTTCAGTCCGCTGAAAACGACGCGGGTTTCGTATTGGCCGGCGCCGGCCATGGTGGCAATTGCTGCCAAGGAAGCGAGCAAAGCACGTTTGAGGAACGGAATTCGATTCATGATTTGTATCAGTTGTTGTTTCGAGCGATGCCAACCCGGCAGTGCGGATTCCAATGCGCCGCCCGCGGGACCGACGGGTGCAAGCAGCGGTTCCTTACACGGAGTTTTTTTGGATTCTTCGGAAATCTGAAGGCCGGCCCTAATGATGATGAGAATCAGGCGGAGGGTTCAGATTCTGGAGAATCTGGGCGCGCTGTTCGGATGTAAGCCCGTCCTCGAACTTCGTCGCTAGCTGGTCAGCGTATTGGGCCGTGGCCGCGCGCAGGGTTTTGGCCTGGGCCGCGAAGCGCCGGCACCATTTGCAGTAGAGCAGGTGCATGCGGATCGCGAGCCGTTGATGCCAGGACAGGCGCTCGTCCATCGAGCGGGAGATCAGTTTCGAGATGTCGTTACAGTTCAACATGCCGGCCTACTTCTGATCACGCTTGAACCAGTTTTCTTCCAGACACCGGCGCAACCCAAGTCGCGCGCGGTAAAGCATGACCCAAAAATTGTTCGGTGACACGCCCAAATCCTTACAGATTTGCGCTGAATCAACCCCGTCCAGTTCGCGCTGCAAGAAGACTTCAGCCACCCGGGGCGGCAGCTTGGACACGCACCTGTCGAAAATGAGCCAGAACTCCGTTGCTTCCATGCTTTCGTCTGGTTGAGGCCATGGCTGCGGGCCGAATTTGGAACTCCAATTGGCGTGTTTGTCGAAAAACCGCTCGCCTTCGTCGGCCAAAAATTCGAGGTCGGTAAAATTCTGCTCCCGCGCCTGCTTGCGGAAGTAGTCCACGACCTTGTTGCGCAATATCCCCATCAACCAGCCCGTTTCGCTCGACTGTCCGGAATACTGCTCCCAATGCTTCATCCCCGCGAGCAACGTCTCCTGCACCAGATCGCGAGCCACATCCGGGTTGCGCGTGCGGGCAAGCGCAACGCGATACAACGCATCACCGTGCTCCGCCAGCCATTGCGCGGCCTTGGCGCGAACGGCCTCGGTAAGTTCCGGTGGTTGCTCTGTGCGTGACGAATCCATTGAGCGGCGAACGATTCGCGGTGAAGTTGCGTTACAACCCGCATCCGGTCAACTCCGCTTCGGAAGCCTCGTGGACTTGATGATTCGGGAGCAACTTCAGTCATTCCTTGATTTCC
>CAZCZP010000066.1:0-17495 GCA_964502895.1 uncultured Bifidobacteriaceae bacterium | reverse complement strand
AACTCCGGTTGCACCCCCCGCGAGGCCGGCACGAGTTCGTCGTCAAAGAAATGGTTCAACGAACCCGACGACCATTGCCAGCGAATCTTCCGCACCTGACGCGTCTGGCGTTTGCCTTGCGCGTCCGTGTAGCTCTCGGTCTCGTAATAGTAATAGCCGCTCTCGGCGGTCCAATCGGCGTGGACCTGCGCGTCGAAGGTCCAGTAGGGAATGTAGAGACCTTTGACCGTGTCCGTCAGAGCGGCGCGCTTGAGTTTGTTCGGCGCGAACCAACGGCTGCCATACCAGCGCCGGATCGAGTCGCGCACCTGCGTGTCGCTGATCTTGAACGGCAGCAAACTCTCCGGGCTGAATGCTTCCTTGATTTCCTCGTAAGGCACGAGCGCGGCTGAGCCGCAGAAATCGCAGCGCTGCCCGACGCGTTCGGGATCGAACACCGAGATGGCCTGGCAACTCTGGCATTTGACGGAAGTCTTCTTCGCCTGCCAGCCGCGTTTGTCATCCGGAATGCCGCGAATGGCCGCGACCAGATCGTGCTCCTTGATGACCTGCTCGCCCGCGGCATTGAGTTCCATCTGCGCGGGCGAAGTCGTGCCGCAAAACGGGCAGACGAGCGATTGCTTGGTGGGATTCCATTCCGCCGCCGCCCCGCAAGCCGGGCAGGAGAATTTCTTTTGGGCGATGGCTTCAGGCATGGGATGAGTCAGCGTCGAAAGGCAGAGGATGAAACGTCAAGGGAATGCGAAGTCTCGATGCGTGACCGTCACGGGCACTTCGGTTAGGACCGAGCGAAACCCGTCGGCCAGCAAGCGTGCCTTCGAGTCTGCGTGGTAGCCGCACTCATCGCAAAGCCGGCCAAGCTCGTTCTGGCTGGCGTAGGCGTGTCCCATCACCCGGTGGCCAACTGCTTCAAAGGCCGCCGCATCCAGGGATTTGAGTTGAACTGGACCGTGAATGGGCATGGGGACTTAAAGGCAAAGGAATGATCGGCAAGAGAATGATGACCAGAACAAATCTTTCATGACCATTCCTTTGCCGTTCATTCCCTTGCCTATGATTTCAGGTCTTAACCACATGATTGCATGGCAGGATTCCACTCCGCCGCCGCGCCGCACGCCGGTAGCAAAGATTCCACGGGGCAACGGCTCCAGACATGGATCATTTGAAATAGAGGTGAATGAAGAGTTGCTTTCCGACGATAAACGTGACGGACATAAAAATGGCGCCCAGACCCAGCGCCGCAAGAACGACCGTCACTCCGAATCGTTCGCCGAAGCTCATGATCCGCCCTTCGAAGGTGGCGCGGTCGTAGGCGACCTTGACAAGCTCGCCAACTTCGTAGGCGGGCGGCCGTGACCCTTGCGAACCCGTAAACGTGTGTTCGCCCCCACCCGGAGCCGTGAACGTCACCCGGGGACTGTACGTGGTTCGGCTATCGCTCTTCCCACCGTGTTGCCGGTGTGCCACAAGTTCAACCACGACTCCGTCGGCGAGGGCGGCTCCTTTGAGCCAACGGTGTTCGCGCACACCCAGAACCGCAGCCAATACGGAAAGCAACACGCCAACGACCATTGTAATATTCCAAACCATGGAACGAGTGCGTTTCAGTCCCGAGGAGTTATGCCTTCAGAAACTCATCCAGCGCCGCGCGTGTCACGCGCCAAGTCGAACCGATCTTCTTTCCTTTGAGTTCGCCCTTTTCCAGAGTGGCCAGCACGTCGGCTTCGCTCACACCGAGAGCTTTGGCGACATCGCCAGTGCCCAGCAATTCTGGAAGTCCGCCGGCAGCAGAAATTACCGGCGGCACTGCGGCGGGCGTGGTTTGTTGCGCGCCCATGGCGGCCATCATTTGTTGGCCCATCGCCACTCCGGCGCCGAGACCGGCGCCCATTCCGGCCATGCCGCCGGCTTCGCCGCCCTTGGCCATCGCTTCGGCCATCTGGAATTTCACGTAGTCGTTCAGATTGCCCACCGCGGCCATGCTGCTGCGCTTGTCAATCGCCTGCTCGACTTCCGGCGGAACGGAAACGTTCTCGACGATGAAGCTGGTAATTTCCAAGCCATACTTGGCCACGACTTCGGGATTGATGATCGGCAACAGCGCCGTGCCGAGTTCCGAATAGCGCGACGCCACATCGAGCACGGGCACTTTGGCCGACGCGAGCGCGTCGGTGAACACACTGACGATGCGCGAGCGCATGGTGTCGGCGAATTCATCGAGCCGGAAATGATGGTCCGTGCCGGCGACTTCCTTGAGGAAGGTTTTTACGTCCACGACCTTGAAATCGTAGATGCCGTAGGCGCGCGCGCGCACGATGCCAAAATCCTGATCGCGAAGCATGATGGGATTGGCCGTGCCCCATTTGTTGCCGGTAAACAGCCGCGTGTTGACGTAGTAGATGTCGGCCTTGAATGGCGATTCAAAGCCGTATTTCCAGCCCTTGAGCGTCGCGAGGATCGGGATGTTATCTGTGGTAAGATAATGTTTGCCCGGGCCGAACGTGTCGCCGAACTGGCCAAGATAAACAAACTGCGCGGCCTGCGACTCGCGCACGATGAGTTGCGCGCCGCGTTTGATTTCCTTGTCCTCGTCCGGGAAGCGCCACGAGAGCGTGTCGCGCGAATCGTCCTGCCACTGGATGATTTCCAGGAACTGTGTTTTCAGATAATCTATCAGACCCATAGGTTGCCTTTCGTTTCGTTGGCGTATCTTCATCCAAAACCAAAAACAGGGAAGAATAATTTCCGGGGATTTGTGTAATCGCGCGTCTCACAGAACTTGCGCGCATAGACCACTTCTCACCCCTCACCCTGACCCTCTTCCCTTTGAGGGGAGAGGGGACAGGAGTCGAACGTTGCTGAACTTTCGAACTCCTCTTCCTGGGGAGAGGCTGGGGTGAGGGGGAAGGCGACGCGCAACTGAATAGCAGTCCAAACTTGCGTAATGATATCCGGCGAGGAGAATTGAACGGCATGGCAGCACAAACACTCAACTGCCCGAACTGCGGCGCCGCGGCTTCCACCGCCGCTACGCGCTGCGAGCATTGCAATTCGCGGCTGGCGACCATTTCCTGCCCCTCCTGTTTCGGCATGATGTTCCTGGGCGCGAAATTCTGTTCGCATTGCGGCGCCAAAGCCGAGAGAAAGGAAATCGCCGAAGACAAACCTCATCCGTGCCCGCGCTGCAAAACTGACACGAAAGGGATTGTCATTGGGACGACCGATCTCCGCGAGTGTCCGCGCTGCGAAGGCATCTGGGCAGACGCCGCGGCGCTACAGCACATCGTGACTGACCGCGAGCAACAGGCCGCTGTGCTCGGGGTCGCAACGCCACTCCCCGAACCCAGGTCCGTGCCGTTGGAAAAAATCCGTTACCTTCCGTGTCCGGTGTGCAAGGGCTTGATGCACCGCGTAAACTTTGCCAAGTGTTCCAATGTCATCGTGGATGTCTGCAAAGCGCACGGCACGTGGTTCGACAAGGACGAGTTGCGCCGCATCATCGAATTCATTCGCGCGGGCGGATTTGAACGAGCGCGCATGAACGAAATGGCAGAACTGGAAAGACAACGTCGCGAAGTGGAGGCGGCTCGCAATGCCGCGGCGCATGAGCGCGCCGTGTCATACCGATCGTCGCCGTTCGAACCGCGCGAAAACGCCATCTCGCTTGCCGCAGCGGCCGTGCTCACTTCGTTCTTCGATTAGCCATTGGGGGGCGCCGGCATATTGCCGACTCACCGCTTCCGGAGGGACGAGTTACACGAGTCCCCAATCCTCCAAAGTGGTCGAAATGTCAGGGACTCGTGTAACTCGTCCCTCCGAGCAAGTTGCCGAGGCATTCTCTCCTGGGGCGCACCCCGCAATGAATCACCCCGCAAACGTGTAATCGTAAGGCTTGCGCATTTCACGGGCGAGATGAGCGTTGCCCTCTTTCGCGCCATCGCCCGTGAACAATTCCTTGGCGGCATCCCACTGAATCTTACGTCCAAGCCGCAACGCAATAACGATGAGATGGCCGACGCTGGCGGAACGATGGCCGGCTTCGACGGGCGCAATCGGATTCTTGCGCGAGCGTACACAATCAAAGAAATTGCCCATGTGATCGTTGCTGACTTCAAGCCGCGCCGCGTTGTCGGGCAGCGGCGTTTCGATGATCTCATCCTTGCTGGCTTTCAAATCAGAACGGTTCACCCAGATCCAACCGTCCGCGCCCTCGAACTTCACACCATTGCGCTGGCCGTCCGGTTTGATGACCGCGCCGTAAGGGCTGTCGTCGGGCGTGGTCTTCACGATTTGCTTTACGCCATTCGCCCAAGTCAGCGTGGCTTCAAACTCCGGCGGCGTGGTGTAGCCGCCGGGCACCGGCTCGGTCACGACGCGCGCCTCGATTTCTGCGGGGCCATCCTGTCCGATGGCCCAACGGGCGATGTCGTTGTGATGCGCACCCCAGTCGGTGACCGGCCCGCCGGAATAATCCCACCACCACCGAAACGTGCCGTGGCAACGTTCCTTCAAGTAATCCACCTTCGGTGCCTGGCCGAGCCAGTAATCCCAATCGAATCCCGCCGGCGGTTTCTGTGGCGGAAACGGGCCACCCCGAATTCCCGCGGGCACGAACACGGTCACTTGTTGCAACTTCCCGATGCGCCCGTTGCGAACCAGCTCGCATGCGAGCCGGAATTTCCGGTCGCTCCGCTGCTGCGTGCCGGTTTGCAGGACGACTCCGCGTTCGCGCACCTTTTTGACCAGACGTTTGCCTTCGTCAATCGTGAGCGTCAGCGGCTTTTCACCGTAAACATCCTTCTTCGCGTTGGCGGCAGCCAGGTTGACCAGCGTGTGCCAATGGTCCGGCGTCGCTTGCACAATGACGTGGATGTCATCCCGCTCCAGCATTTTTCGGAAATCGCCGTACGTTGCGGGCGACCTATTCCCTTTGGCGAATTGTGCCGCAGCGGCGTCAGCTTGTTTTTGGTCCACATCGCACACGGCGAGGATTTCGCCAAACCGGCTGGCGTTTCGGGCGTCGCCGCGGCCCATGCTGCCGCAACCGACCAACGCAATGCCGGGCCGGTCATTGGGACTGGCGGGTTTTGTGACTGCTTCGCCGGAGATGGCCGTTTCGTTTCTTACGAACCACAACGGCAAGCCCGTGGCGGCCGCGGCTGCGGTGCATCTGGCGAGAAAACTGCGGCGGGAAATCTGAAATGGTTTCGACATGGTCCAAGCAAACGCCCACTGGCGATGCCGGTCAAGGGCGAAGCGCAAGTCTGTTACGGCCAGGCCGGTGTCACCAACCGATAGAAACGCGTGCCTGCCGCTGTTAGAGGATCCATCACGCTGACTGGCTGGGTCACGACTTGCGCGGGCACGTCCGTGAGTTTGGTCCAGTTCACAGGTGACAACGACGGAGTGTGGAGCACGGAGTAGGTGCGGCCCGCCACAGCTTCGAACGACAGTGAAACGTTCCCCCCTACGAGGACTCCATCCAGCCTGAGGTGACTGTTCGCGTCCAAATGGTCCGTGCCCGCGAGGTATTCCTCCAGGTTCGTCATTCCGTCTTTGTCGGGATCGAGCGCGGCGTCGAGTGGATCGTTTCGATCCAACCCCATTTGATCCTCCGCCGCATCGGGAATGCCGTCACCATCGGTGTCCGGCGCCGTCGTGGAGTTGTCCACGCCGGGAGTTGGAGCGGCTTCAATCCAGTTCAACGGTTCGTTGCCGTAAAGATTTACCGCCCGCCGTTGCAACGACAAGCCACCGCCATCGGCGTCGCCGGTGGGCCAGGGCGCGTCATCGGTGTAGCGTACGCGATCCGCCAGCACGTAGGGGACAAAGCCCGCGTCCGGGGCGGGTGGTTGCTGCGGTGTATCGGGGCGATACAACTCCACATCCTCTCCGTCATTGTCCAGCGAACCACTGAATGGACCAAAGACCGGCACGCTTGCCGGAATTCCATAACGGTCGCGAAACGCGGTCAACTGTATCGTGTTGGTCGGGTTGAAATCCACCACGAGCAACTGCGCGTTGTTGGTGAGGCTTACGCCGGCCGGAAAAGTAAAATCAATGCCGCCGCCCAGTTTCCAATGATTCGTCGGATAGGTGGGATCGTAGAGCGTAACCGTGCCGGTGGTGTTGTTCCGGAGTTCGACAAACTCGTCGCTGCCATTCGTGCCGCCGGGCGGGTTGTAGAGAATTTCGTTGATGATGACCGGGCCGACGACGGGCGCTGCATTGGCCAGACCCGTACCAGTGCGGAATTGCGCGAGGGTGGCCGGATTGTCCACGCCAAACGTCCGCGCCGTCAGCGGCCAGAAATCCACGCCCTGGCTGGTCTCGACGCGACCGAAGGAGTCGCCGTTGAACGACGCGCCGAATTCGACGACGGCGCGTTCGCCGGTGTTCACGCCGCCAGCGGTGGCGGTGAGCCAAAGTTCGTCGCCGTAGGCGGAGTTGAGGGCGAAGGCGTTGGTGGTGCCATTGTCGAACTGATTTTGGTAGAACACGGTGTAGCCGCCCGCCGGAATCGGCGCGGCATTGGTGATTTGATATTTGCGGAGATTCTCCCGTGTGTTGCTGAAGAACCAACCATTGATGCTCACGGGAGAGGCAGTGGGGTTGTGGAGTTCGACCGCATCTTCCAGCGGCGGGTCGGTGTGGGTGAGCGCTTCGTTGATGACGATGCTTTGGAGCAGGCGATAGTTGCTTGCGCCGGGCGACGCTGTTTCCGGAAAGGCGAAGATGTTTGTCTGCCCATCCAACAGTCGCCCGCTCGACACCCCGTTCGTTTGCGCGCCGAAGCCCAGCGCGTCAACCAGCACGAAGGTCGTGGCGTTGACGACGTTGTAGAGCAGCAACGACTCGCCCTGGCCGTCGAGACCGAAGTTGACGTGGTTGCGGCCTTTGCCTGCGTTGGCGTCCGCGACCCATTTCACGAAGCCGTTCGGGCCGATGAAACTCAGCGGCGTTGGCCGGAACTTTGCGCGTCCGACGAGCGAGGGATCATCCGAAAGCGAAATCGTGCTCAGGTCAACGGGCCGGTTCGTGGTGTTGTAAAGCTCGAACCAATCGTCGTCGTTGCCCGCGGGGTTGGGCATCCATTCGTTGAGACGCAGCGCGGTGTCCAGTCCAAGGATGGCGACGCTGGCGTTGGCCGTGCCGGGCGACGCTGCGTTCAGCAATCGCCACTGGCCGCCGCTCAATCCAATGGGCATGTTCTGAATCTGAGGGCCGTACTCGACGGAATTAACAAGCTGTCCGTTCGCGTTGAACAAATAGACTCCGCCGCTTTCGCCATCGAGCGATTCGCCCGTGTTGAACGCGCCGAGGTTGGTGGAGGCTGGCGAAGCGCCGTCGCATTTGATCAGCAAAAAGTTGTTGGCTCCGACGCTTGCACCTGGCGGGAAAACGAATTCGCCCGGCTCCTGTGAATCCACGCTCAGGCTCATGCCGGCGAGGTTGAAACTGCTGCCGTTCGGATTGAACAGTTCGACAAAATCAACGAATTGTCCGCCGACGCTGACGGAGCTGTTGCGCGCCAGCACTTCATTGATCACCGGGCCGGTGTAAGTGTTGATGTGGTTGGCCGCCCCTGGACTGACGGAGCCGGCGAAGGCCGTGACCGGGCCGGTGCCATCGGGCAATCGGCCTTGGGACACACCTTCGGTTTGCGCACCAAAGGCAACCGTTTGAATCGGCGCGCCCGTCGCGTCGGAAAGAACCAGAGTTTCGCCGATGGCGGACAATTTGAAATCCAGATGATCCGCGCCCACGCCTTCGTCAGCGAACAACTGCACGTAACCCAGCGGCGGCAGAAACGAGAGCGACGTGATCTGATGCACGACGTTGCTGGTGGTGAGATAAATTCCCTTCAATGCCACGGGCGACGCGGCTGACAGGTTGTGAAGCTCGATCCAGTCCGGCTGGCCGGGGGTGGGATTCGCGAGCCACTCGTTGAGCGTGAGGTTGCCGGGTACTGCGAGTGTGGCGGGAACGTTAGCCGCGTTGGTCGTCGGCACGGTGAGCGTCCAGTTGCCGCCGATTCTGCCGACGGAATAATTCGTGAGTTGCAGGCCGTAGGTGAGCGCGTCAATGCGATTGGTATTCGCGTCGTAGAAGGAGATCGTTTCGCCGTCCTTGTCGAGGCTGAAGCCGGTGTGCAGCCCGGGCGTGAGGTTTGTGATGGCATCACACCAAACCGTGAGATAGCTGTTGGCCGGGAGGGTCGTGCTGGGGAAAACAAACTTCCGCGCGTCGCCATCGTCGCTGAGACTCCAGCCCGTGATGTTGACGGGGCTGCCGCCGGGATTGTGAAGCTCGATCCAATCGGGAAACGTGCCGCCGTGGTTCACGGCGCCGCCGTTCACGGTCATGATTTCGTTCAAGATGACGGGCTGCGCGGGCGGAGCGGAGTTGGCCGCGCCGGGGGTGCCGTTGTTGGCGGCGCTGGCTTTCCAGTTGGCCGGGGCGTCAGGATCGCCGCTGGCATTGACAATTTCGAGCGAGCGTCCGCCGCCGTCCGCGGCCGTCGGCCAGCCACCGCCATCGCTGTAATCCACGGTGGTGATGAGGTGGTCAGACTTGTCGAAGAGCGAGAGGCGTTCGCCGGCATTGTTCAAATTGCCGCTGAACCAGCCAACGGGACTTACGCCGGGATATTGGGCTTTCCACGCGTTGGTGTCCGTGTCGGAGCCAAGCACGACGCGCGCGCCGCCCGGGAAGATGGTTCCCTCGTTGAACCTGAAGGTGACGCCGTCAAGGTACATCCCGCTTACATCCAAGGCGACGCCCGACAGGTTTTGCAATTCGATGAATTCATGGAGCGAACCGCCCGGCGGGTTGTACATGATTTCGGTGAAGCGCAGGGGGATGCCGAGCGAACCGACGGAAAACGTTGCCTCCGTCAGCGCGCTCCAGTTGCCGCCGGTCAAAGCCCGCGCGCGGATGGTGACGGTGTTGTTGAGTATGACCGGGCTGGAGTAAGTCACGGCGGAAGGCGACACCGCGCTGGTAAACGCCGTACGCGGATCACTGCCGTCGCTGGTGTAATAGATCGTGCCGCCAGTGTTGGTAATGAGGAGGCTGAAACCCGCGGGGACGCGCCCGCCGAACTGGTTGAAGCCCGGCGCGTTGGTGTAGGCGGTCAGCCCGTAGGGCGGCATGTGGCTGAAGAAAATGGCCTGCCGGTCGCGCGCCCAGTTGAGAATGGAGATGTCCATTCCCGGGATGAGTTGCGACAACTCCGCGCGCAGTTCATTGAAACGGTTGGTGATGTTTTGTCCGGTCAGCGCGCCACCGTTGAAGAAATGTCTTTGGATGCGGTCAGCCCAAAGCAGGCGGAATTCCGGACTGCCGCGCAGCCGGTTGTAGAGCTGTGCGATTTCAGAACTGCCGACGCTGCCCAGGCCCGAATCGCTCGGGCCGCCGCCGGATTCCGTGAAACAATTGATCGTTACGGCGCGGCCATAAATGCCCATGCCCCATTCGGCGTCCCAGACGATAAACCGCCAGGGGCCGCTTGCGCCGCGATCCTTGCCCGCGCGCCAGTTGTTGGCCGGCCAGTCACCCATGGCGGCGTAGGCGTTCAGGATGCAATAATCGGCGAAGTTCGTCAGATCAAGCCAGCGGGCAATGTTCGTATAAACGGTTTGCGAAGTGACCGTGTTGTTGTTGACGTAACTGACGAGGCTCTGGAAATTCGCGCGGTCGCCGTCAATCACACCCGGCACACCGGCGCTTTGCGCGAAGGATGGGCCGACCACGTCCCACTCGTCGCTGCCGCCGACGTGAGTCTGGAGGAACTCCTCGTGAACCCGTTCACACGGGTTGTACCACGGCGAACTGCTGTAATAGACTCCGTTGACAAAAACGACGGCAAGCGTTCCGTGCGACGCAATGGATCCCATGTCATGCGAGAGCCGGCGATGAATTTCATCGCGAATAAAAGGATTGCCCTGCTCGTTGAACCCGGCGCGCAGGACGAGTTGATCGAATCCCTGCACGCCCGTCAGTGGAAACAGCGGATATTCCAACCGCCCCGGCCCGTAATCGTTGCGGAAGTAAAGGCGGAACGAAAACTTGCTGGCCGGGGTCAGGCGTGGGCGCTGATAATCGCTGCCCTGCACGCGGATGCCGCAGTCAATTTGAAAACCAGCGTGGTCCTCCGGGCGGATGAATTCCACCGAAGTGGGCCGTTCCCAGGCAAGGCCGTGTTTGGAGGGATTGTGGAAGTCGCCGGGGCTGACCGCCTGCCACGGACCTGAGGCGTACGTTCCTCCCTGGATGCCCATGATGCCGTTTGTGCTGAAAAGGTGATTGGTGCTGGTGACGATTGAAATGACCGGCAAGGAACGCACGCTGGCCGGCAGGTTGAAGAAATAGGAGTGCGTGACCGTTTGCGCGGGCAGATGGTTCAGCTTGAACGCAGCAATGCGAAACAACGTGGTTGCCGAAATTCTCAGGGTGCCGGGAAACGGCGTGCTGCTGGCGGTTGGCTCTGAACCATCCGTTGTGTACCGTAACGTTGCGCCGGGCGTGGGACAGGACGCAGCCAGATCGAACGGAGTCGTGAAGTGCCCGCGATTGACGTTCACATGCACCGGCCCGCAAACGCCGAGGATCGTGCTGACGCCATTTGGCCCGCCGGGCGTGGGCGCGGCGAAATAACGTTCGTTGTCGCCGGGATCATAGCCGTAAGAAATGTCGTTGCGTTGCTCGGGATAAGGTGTGAAGCCATGCATCAGAACGCGCGGCGAATCGGGCGTGTACAGCGCGAGGTGTTCGCCCGGATTGCCGAGTTTGAAATTGGTGTGGAGGTTCTGGCTTGGGCTCGTGGGCCGACGATCCTTCCCGGACGCGAAGATCACAAGGTAGGCGTTGGGCGCGAGCGTGCGTGCGGGAAACGTCCACAGCCCTGGCAGGGCGGGGTCATCGCTCAACGACCAGCCATCGAGGTTGATGACATTCGTGCCGCGATTGCGAATTTCAATCCAGTCCTGCTGTTCGGCGTCTTCATCAGCGAGGCCATTGGTGCTGACGTTGGCGGCCAAAAACTCGTTGATAACCAGATCGGGCAGCGGCGCGCCCGGCTCGTAGGTGTAGCTCCATGAACCGCCGGCAAACGCGTTTGGCGACGCCGCCATGTCTGTGATGCCGTGGCCGCCGGCCCAGATCACGTTCACCGGGCCGGGCGTCGGTGGCGGGAAAGCGAATGTGTAAATGCCGCCCGCGAACGTTACGTTCGTCGCGCCCTGTCCGTTGACCAACAAATCGGCGGCGTTGATGCCGGAGACAGGTTCGCTGAACGTGACTTCGATCTGGCTCAACGAACCCACCGTGATGTCTGCCGGCGGAAAGAGATTCGCCACCACCGGCGGCGTGTTATCCACGAGGTTGTATTGCCAGGTGACGCCCGGCGCGGCGGCGTTGAACGCATTGGGCGGGGTTGCCAGGTCCGTGATGCCATGACCCGCCGCCCAGGAGATCAACACCGTTCCATACACCGGCTGGGAAAAACCAAAGGTATGAGCGTTGCCGGCGACGGTAACGGAATTGACCGGCACGCCGTTCACCAGGAAGTCATCGGCCGTCAGACCCGTTACGGGTTCGGAAAAAGTCACCGTGACGGACGTCAGGTTCGTCACGGTGCCGGCGGGTGGCGCAAAGCTGAAAATCGTTGGAGCCATCGGCGGCGACTCCGTGATGGTCGCATCCAGTAGGCCGTCAAAACCAAAATCCGAACTGCCGAGGGTCGCGTTGAATCCCTGGATGGTTAACACGTTTATGCCGGAAACCAGATACCCCGCCGGCACGGGCAGGTCGTAAGTGACGAATGGGACGGGTTCCGCCGCGTTGGCGGCGGGCGTATTGTAAGCCGGTTCCGCAACCGACACGTTAGTCCGCGCCACCTCCACGCCGTTGATCCAGGCCACGAATCCATCGTCTATGTACGCTCGCAGCCGCAGGGACGAAACCTGCGATGCATTGCCAATCATAAACGAGCGGCGAAGGTAAATGCTCCAATAATTGTTCTGCATGTCTCCGATTTGCGTGCCGCCCGATCGCACGTCCCCATACCAGAATGGCGCGGGTGAGTCGGCGAAACCCGCGCTGGCATCGTCAAAATTCACCGCGCGCCAGGCGGACGCCGGGACGGACGCCTCGCTGTTCCCCCGCCGAAATCGCCAGACGGCGTTGGTCGAAAAAATCTCCACCCCGCGCAGGGGAAGGCTGGAAAGTATTGAAACCAGTAAGACGAGGGCCAGGCGCATTTGCATATAGCAGCACGCACAGTGTAGCTCAAAAGCGCGTTTTGGAAGCATGGAATTTGTAATGAATTCTACTGACGCGCTCCCCGTAGCCGGCCTGCCGCAGCGCGCCTCGAAGTGAGAATCTTTGGAGTTTCGCAAACCTGACGGCTACGGGAAGTTGCCGCGCCTTTTGAACGCCCGCCCTGGCCGGCCTGGCGTCGCGCCTTACCCACAAGCATGCGCCTTGCTTCGATTCTGCGTGAGCTTCCAGCGGCGGCAATGTCAAAGCCGATACGTTGCGGGCGCAACCAAACAGCGGTTCCGGAGTTTAACAGAAGCGGGCGACGCCCTCCCGAATCAAACAAGCCGGCAAGTTTGCCGCCCAGAATGAACAAAAATGGCTGAGCAGCAGTCCACTATCTGATTGTTTCGACCCATGATTTCTTCCGGACGACTGCTGTTGTGCGGCGTGATTTCATTCTGGCTCATTCTGGCAGGATGCACCACCAAACATTACCGCAAATCGGCGGACAAGGAAGCGTACAGCCTTATCAAGGAGAAGTCGCCCCGGGTGCGAAACATGGACCAGAATTTCACCATCGAGCAAACGAACAGCATTTCGCTGGATGGGCTGCCCGTCGCCACAAATGTTTACGAATTTCTTGGCCCGGACGGCGAGCGTGAGCGCGACGCACATGTTCTGAACCTGGAGGAGGCGCTGTCCCTGGCGGTGCACCACAGCCGCAATTATCAATCGCGCAAGGAGCAGCTTTACCTTTCCGCCCTCTCGTTGAGCCTCGCCCGGCATCAGTTCGCGCCGATCTTCTCCGCGTCCGGCAACGCCAACTACGGCGGGCAGACGGAAGCGGTGCTGTCGTTTATCCCCGACGAAGTGACCGGCGAGCCGAAGCCCGTCTTGAGCGACAATCTGGTCGAGCGGCAACGTGTTTCCGCAGGGGGCAACGTCGGTGCAAGCTGGCTGATCCGCGATGTCGGCCGAATTACCACTGCTTTGACCGCGGACTTTCTGCGGTTCGTCACCGGTGAACCTGACGTGACGACCTCGTCGCAACTGAGCGCGACGTTTTTACGGCCGCTGTTGCGCGACGCCGGTTTCAAGCGAGAGACCGAGGCGTTGATCCAGGCAGAACGGCAGCTTCTTTACGACTTGCGGGACTTCACCCAGTTTCGCAAGGACTTCAGTGTGCAAATCGCCACGGCTTATTACAACGTGCTGGGCAACCGCGACACGGTGCGAAATAATTTTCTGAACCTGCAAAGTTCGAGAAAGAACGCCGAACGCACGCGGGCGCTGGCGCAAGAAGGCCGCATCACCCAATCCGATCTGGGCCGCCTCGAACAGCAGGAGTTGTCCGCCGAGAGCGCGTGGATCAATGCCATCCGCAGTTACAAACAGGCGCTCGACAATTTCAAATTTCAACTTGGCCTGACGGTGGATGAAAACATCGTGCTGGATGATCGCGAACTCGCGGCGCTGCAAATTCATCATCCGGAGATTTCCGTGGACGATTCCATCCGCGTGGCCCTTGCGGCGCGGCTCGATTACTTGAACACGAAAGACCAGTTGGATGACTCAGTCCGGCAGGTGGATTTGGCGGCAAACCTCCTCAAGCCGCAGGTGGACCTGGGCGCGTCCGTCGCCGTCAACAGCGATCCTGCCGACAATACCGGATTCCCGAGGCCCGACTTCGACCGTTACCGCTGGAACGCGGGGCTGACGATTGACCCCGGACTCGACCGCAAGGGCGAGCGCAATTCGTATCGCTCCGCGCTCATCGCCCGTAACCGCGCGGCTCGAACGGTTGAGCAACAGGAAGATGAAATCAAACTCGAGGTTCGGGATAGCTGGCGCACGCTGGATCAGGCCAAGCGGAATTACGAGATCAGTGAGATCGGCGTGAAGCTCGCCGAACGACGCGTCGAGGAACAAGACCTCCTGGCCGAACTTGGCCGCGCCAAGGCGCAGGACCAGGTGGATGCGCAAAATGCCTTGATAGACTCGAAGAACCAACTGACTCAGGCCCTCGTGAGTCATACCATCGCCCGGCTGCAATTCTGGAACAACATGGGAATTCTTTACATCAAAGACAACGGACAATGGGAGGAGGTGCAGGATGCAAGCATTCAATGATCTATTAACATTCATCCGCCGGCAACCGCTCTGGCGGTTCATCTTGGTGGCCGTCATCGCCGCCGCCGCCGCGTTTTACTTTCTCAAGGAGCGCGGCGGGACCGGGACGAAAATACCCACCTTCGCAGCGCGGCGCGGGCCGTTGGAAATCTCCGTGCTCGAAGGCGGCAGCCTCCAAGCGCTCGAATCGCAGGAAATTAAGTGCGAGGTGCGCGTGGGTTATCAAGGCACGAAAATTCTTCGCATCGTGGAGGAGGGCTACTTTGTCACCGAGGACGATGTGAAAACCAACAAGGTGCTTGTGGAGCTTGATTCGTCGGAGTTGCAAAAGCAAATCGTGCAACAGGAAATCCAATATCAATCCGCGCTGGCGAACTTAACTGACTCACAGCAGAACTACGAAATCCAGTTGAACCAGAATGCCAGCGACATCAAGGCTGCCGAACAGAAGGCCCGCTTCGCGCGGATGGATTTTGACAAATTCCTCGGTGATTCAGTAACCACAGATCTCATCGCGGAGCTTGGCCTGGATAAGCTTCTGGCCCTCGCGAGCACGAACAACGTGGAACAGACCTTGAACGCCGAAGAGGTTTCCCCGCAAAGGAAGGGGCCGCAACTATCACCGGGAGGCAGCCAAATGCCTCCCACGCGCATGATTGTCACCAACGCCAGCAACGTTCAATCCGTGGCAAATTTTGCTGCCGCGCGATCGCCAATCCCGGAATCCGGAGCCGGGAACGGGTCGGATGCAACTGACTTGAAGATCGAACAGAAAGAGCCGGAGCCCGCGAAACCAGTCGCACTCGATTTCTCGAAGTATGCGAAGATCGAAGTGTTGGGTGACGGCGAGGCGAAGCAGAAACTGCGCAAGTTCGAGGATGACTTGCAGGTGGCGCAAAAAGAACTCGGACAGGCCACGGGCACGCTCGAAGGCACGCGGCGATTATCTGAGAAGGGTTTTGTCACGCGAATAGATCTCCAGCGCGATGAGATTGCCTTCGAGAACAGCCGCCTGAAGGTGCAGACCGCTCAGACCGCCCGTGACTTGTTTTTGAAATACGAGTTTCAAAAGTCCGCCGAAGAGTCGTTGTCAAAATACGCCGAGGCCGTGCGCGAACTGGACAAGACGCGCCGGCTCGCAATATCGAAACTCGCGCAGGCCAAGGCCAAGTTGAAATCCGCGCAGGGCCAGCACGAAGTCCAGCTCCGGCAGAAAAACGATCTGGAAGAGCAGCTTGGCAAATGCACCATCCGTGCTCAAAAATCCGGGTTGGTCGTCTATGGCGGCAATCGGGATGACATGATTTATTATGGTGGCGAGGAACGCATTCGCGAAGGCGCATCGGTCCGCGAACGGCAGGCCATCATTACCATCCCGGACACCACGCGCATGTCGGTGAACGTCAAGATTCACGAGAGCTACATCAAGAAGGTCAAGAAAGGACTGAAAGCGCGCATCACGGTGGATGCGTTTCCCGATGAAGTGCTCACTGGCGAAGTTACGAAGGTTGGCGTGTTGCCGGATTCCCAGAACCGCTGGATGAATCCCGATTTGAAGGTTTATCTCACCACGATCGCAATTGACGGCACGCACGATTGGGTCAAGCCGGGTATGAGTTGCAAAGTGGAAATCCTCGTCAACCGCCTGGACGACGTCGTCTATGTGCCGGTGCAGGCGGTTTCGCCCAGCAATGGCAAACAGGTTTGCTACGTGGCAAGCGGTTTTGGGTCGGAGCGTCGCGAAGTGGAGATCGGGCAGTTCAACGACGAATTCATCGAAGTCAAAACCGGCTTGAAGGAAGGCGACCGCGTTTTGTTGCGCCAACCGCAGAGCACGGAAACCGACAAGGACTCACCGGAAAAAAATCAGCCGGAGAGCGAAAAGGCAAAGCCCACCGCACCCGCAACGCCCACGCCGGTAGCGCCAACCGCCGCGGCTTCGAAACCCGCCAAAGCCTGACTCCCGGCACGCTGTGTCCACACCCATAGTCCAGTTCGAGAACGTCCGGAAGACTTATCAGATGGGGTTGGTAATCGTGGAAGCATTGCGTGGTGTTACCTTCAACATCGAGGCCGGAGATTACATCAGCATCATGGGCCCGTCCGGCTGCGGCAAGTCCACCATGCTCAATCTGCTCGGCTGTCTGGATCGTCCGACCGGCGGCCGGTATTTCCTCGGGGGCGACGACGTTTCGCAGATGAACGACGATTCACTCTCCGCCGTGCGCGGCGCAAGGCTCGGTTTTGTTTTTCAATCCTACAATTTGATCCAACAACTCACGGTCGTGGAAAACATCGAGATTCCGCTCTACTACCAGGATTGTCCCGAACACGAAAGCCGCGAGCGAGCGCGGGATTTGGCCACGCGCGTCGGCCTGGCGGAACGTCTCGACCACAAACCGTTCGAGCTTTCCGGCGGACAACAGCAGCGCGTGGCCATCGCTCGTGCGCTGGTAAATGATCCGCTTGTGATTCTCGCCGACGAACCCACCGGCAATCTCGACTCCTCATCCGGCAAGGAAATCATGCGGCTGTTCGATGAACTGAATGCGCAAGGGAAAACACTTATCCTCGTCACGCACGATACGAACGTGGCCGAGAACGCTCACCGCGCCATCCGGCTTCGCGACGGACATATAGAAAGTGACGTCCGCAGGTAAATTCCCGCGAATGAATGTGACTGCAAAGCCAGTCTTGAAGCCCGTGCCAGTTCGCGCGGTTCGCGGGCTTTCACTCTCGCAACTTCGGCGCACCATGCGGCTCGGGGTGAAGAGCCTCTGGCTGCATCGCCTGCGTTCGTTGCTCACGGCACTGGGCATTGTGTTTGGCGTTTGCTCCGTGATCGCCATGCTGGCCATTGGCGAAGGCGCCAGTTATGAAGCGCAGGAACGCATCAAAAATCTTGGCAGCCAGAACATCATCCTCAAAAGCGTGAAGCCGCCCGAGGAACAAAAAGTTTCTGACAAGGGCAGCCAGAATTACGTCCTGCAATACGGCCTCACCTACGGCGACGTGAAAGCCATTCGCGCCACGATTCCGGGCGTCACCATCGTGCTGCCGGCGCGCAACATCCGCGAATACGCCTGGAACATCAGCCGCCG
>CAZCZP010000065.1:14953-17611 GCA_964502895.1 uncultured Bifidobacteriaceae bacterium | reverse complement strand
TCCAATTCTCCACCGAAAAGGCGTAAAGCGTGAGGTAATTGATGCCGAGTTCGCCTGCAGTCCGGATGATCGTCCGGGCCGACTCCGCACCCTGGCGATGCCCTTCGATGCGCGGCAGCCCGCGCTGTTTCGCCCAACGCCCGTTGCCGTCCATGATAATGGCAACGTGCTGGGGCAACGAGGCCTTGGCTTCGGAAGAAAGATGTGGTGCGGTGCTCATGCGCAACGAAACAGCGACTCACACAAAAATCGTCTGCTCCCGCGCCGGTCCGACAGACACAATCGCCAGCCGAGCGCCCGTCAACTCGGCAATCGCCTTGAGATAGGCGCGGGCTTTGACCGGCAGTGATTTCCAACTGCGACACGCGGTCGTCGGTCGTTGCCAGCCCTCAAACTCTGCGTAAACCGGTTTGCACTCCGCCAGCGTCTGGGCATCGTTCGGCACGTAGTCAAGACGCGTCCCGTTGTTGCGATAGCCAATGCACACCTTGATCGTTTCAACCGTGTCGAGGCCATCGAGATTTGTGACCGCGAGCTCATCAATTCCGTTCACCATCGTCGCATGGCGCGTGGCCACGGAGTCAAACCAGCCGCAGCGCCGCGGCCGGCCCGTCGTCGCGCCAAACTCGCGGCCCATCGCATGCAGCATGTCGGCGATCTCGGCGTTCTCGGTCGGCAACGGGCCTTCGCCCACGCGTGTCGTGTAAGCCTTCATCACGCCCACCACGTGGTCCATGCGATGCGGCGGCACGCCCGAACCGGTGCAAGCGCCGCCCGCCGTCGTGTTCGACGACGTCACAAACGGATACGTGCCGTGGTCTATGTCCAGAAAAGTTCCCTGTGCGCCCTCGAACAAAATGTCTTTGCCCCGCCGCATCGCTTCGTGCAGCAGGATGACGGTGTTGGCCACGAATGGCCTCAGATATTTTGCCGCGGCACAATACTCGTCGTGGACCTGGTTGAACCTAAGCGGCTTTGCGCCCAGCGCCTTGAGCACTTCGTTGTTCTCCTTGATGCGACGCCGGAATTTTTCCTCGAACCGCTCGGGGTGAATCAGATCAATCATCCGCAGGCCGACGCGCGCGGCTTTGTCGCCGTAGGCCGGGCCGATGCCGCGCTTGGTCGTGCCGATCTTGTGCTTGCCCTTGAGCACCTCGCGTTGCGCGTCCAGTTCGCGGTGATACGGAAAAACCACGTGCGCGGTTTCGCTCACGACCAGGTTGTCGCCCACCTTGACGTTGATCTTCCGCAGTCCCTTGATCTCGTTGACAAGGCCAACCGGGTCCACCACGACGCCGTTGCCGATGACGCAGAGCTTGGATTTTCGCAAGATGCCGGATGGCACGAGGTGAAGGACATATTTTTTTGGCCCCAGAAAAACCGTGTGGCCGGCGTTGTTGCCGCCCTGCGTGCGCACCACCACGTCCGCCTGCTCGGTCAATACGTCAATGATCTTGCCCTTGCCCTCGTCGCCCCATTGGGCGCCGACCAGAATTGTGTTTGCCATAATAAGTGGAACAGGCTTCCAGCCTGTTTGATTTCGTCCGCAACTGACAGGCAGGATGCCCGTCCCACAATAAAAATCCCCGAACTTTCATTCGGGGCAAAGCACACTGTCTTTGCGTGCAGACGTTAGAAAGTGACACCGGGACTGTCAATCCTGCGAAAGCGCGAAAGCCAATCCGCCCACGCGCGCCCAACCAGATCCACTACGACGTCAAAGCCGCTCCGCCAGCGCGGCCTGGCTCTTCGCAAACACGTCCTTATGCAGGGAGTTTCCATGCGAATCAATCGTCACCACGGCGGGGAAGTCCGCGACTTCAAATTCCCAGATCGCTTCGGGCGCGCCGAACTTCTCGTAGAAATAAACGTTGCGAACCTTCTTGATACACTCGGCCAACACCTGCGCCGCGCCGCCGACAGCGTGAAGGTAAACGCAGCCATGTTCCTTGCACGCCGCAAGCGTCCTGTCGCCCATGCCGCCCTTGCCGATGACACCGCGCAAACCGAAATCGCGAATGATTTGGGCCTGATACGGCTCTTCGCGGATGGAGGTTGTCGGGCCGGCGGCCGTAGCCTTCCACGAACCGTCCGGCTGTTTCATCACCACCGGTCCGCAATGATAAAGGATTCCATCACGCAAACTCACGCCTTCGGGCAGCTTGCCGCCTTCGTGCAGATATTTGTGAACCGCATCGCGCCCAGTGTGAACGACGCCGGAAATCAAAACCTCGTCGCCGACTTTCAGCGCGCGGACTTTTTCTTCAGTGAAGGGGAAGTTTAGTCTTGTCATGATCGTTGAGATGTTGAGGCGTTCCCGCTTCTCAAGCTCCCGGAGGTTGTCAACGCGCGCCGCGCTTTTCCGCCGTCAGCTTCGGCAACTCGTTCATGATTTGGGCAGCGCTCATGGCGGAAATCTATCGTGACTCTAAATGGCTGGCAAGCATGGCGACTGCACGCGCCGAATGCGCGGACCTGACACGGCACACGCAGGTCGGCGCACCAGTGATGATGACGCGATCTCAACAGCCCGGCGTGCCGACGATTTGGCCGGGTGTCGTTGAATCAACGATGCGAAATGAGGAGTCTCGGCGGCAGCAGGCGTCGGTTCAAACCTGCCGCCCGATTGACGACGAACTCCCGGTTTCGGTCGAATCC
>CAZCZP010000065.1:0-14853 GCA_964502895.1 uncultured Bifidobacteriaceae bacterium | reverse complement strand
TGAGCATCGGCCTAATCCGATGTCAGGGATTGCCTTCATGGCGCTTCGTAAACCACGCGTCCATCCACCACCGTCATCAGCACTTTGACTTTGTCCAACTCCGCAGGGTTAATTTTGAAGATGTCGCGGTCCAGGATAACCAAGTCCGCGAGTTTGCCCGGCGTGAGGCTGCCTTTCACTTTTTCCTGAAACTCGGCGTAGGCAGACCCGACCGTGTAAGCGCGCACAGCTTCCTCCAAAGAAATCTTTTGTTCCGGCACCCAACCCTGCGGATTCTTGCCGTCGAGCGTTTGTCGCGTGACAGCCGCCTTCAAACCTTCCATCGGATTCAGCGGCGCGACCGTCCAGTCTGAACCAAACGCCAGCACCGCGCCCGTGTCCAGCAACGTGCGGAAGGCATAAGTGCCTTTCGAGCGTTCCGGCCCGATGCGCTTGTCACACCAGCGTCCATCGTCGGCACAATGATACGGCTGCATCGAGGCGACAACTTTTTCTTTGCCGAACCGCGGGATTTCGCTCGCGCGAATGTGCTGGGCGTGTTCGATGCGAAATCGCCGGTCGCGCGGGCCATTCTTTTCCGCCACCTGTTGGAACAAATCAAGGATGGTCTTGTTCGCCTCGTCGCCGATGGCATGAATCATCACGTGCAAACCTGCTTTGTCCGCGGCTTCGACACGTTTCAGCATGATTCCTTCCGGCAACATTTGATCGAACAACAGGCCACGCGTGTTCGGCGTGTCGCTGTACGGCTCGAAGAACAGCGCGGTCGAAGAACCGAGGCTTCCGTCGGCAAAGCCTTTCAGCCCGCCGATGCGCAGCCAATCATTGCCGAACGCCGCGCGCACGCCCGTCTTGCCCAACGCTTCCCATGAAACGATTGACCTCATGCCGTAGATGCGTGTTTTCAATTCGCCACGTTCGAGCATGTACTGATAAAGCCCTACGTCGTCGCCTGCGGACATGTCCTGCACACTGGTCACTCCCACTGAAGCCGCGTGTTCCGTTGCGGCCCGCGCGGCCGACAGATTTTCTTCCCTCGATCGGGCTGGCACGACGCGTTCGACCAAACTCATCGCTGCGTCCTTCAACACGCCGGCTGGTTCGCCGCTCGCGTCTCGCACGATGAGTCCACCCGAAACATCCTTTGTGTCCTTCGTCACACCCGCCAGTTTCAGCGCGAGCGTGTTGGCCAGTGCCATGTGGCCGTCGAGGCGGCTGACGAAAACCGGATTGTCCGGTGTCACGGAATCAATTGTCTGCTTCGTCGGCAAAGGCGTGCCCGGCCATTTTTCGTGATCCCAGTTTCCTTCCAGAATCCATCGGCCCTTCGGCAGGTTCTTCGCAAAATCACCAATGCGGCGCGCGAATTCTGCTGGCGACTTCGCATCGCGTAAATCCACATTGGTGATGGAAAATCCGCCCATGAGCCAGTGAACGTGAGCGTCATTGAAACCGGGCAGCACAGATTTTCCGGCGGCATCAATCACGCGCGTCTTCGCCCCGGCGAGGCCACGGATTTCCTCAGTTGAGCCGATGGCGGCGACGCGATTGCCCGAGATGGCGATGGCTCCAGCCCGAGGTCGCGCGTCGTCCATCGTGCCGACCGCAGCATTGAAGATGATCAAGTCTGGAGCGAGTGTGGGCTGTTGGGCTTGAGTCGTGAGCATGGCGAACAACAAGATCGTGGCGGAAGCGAGCGATTTCATCTTCGGGTTGATTCGGACGCGCAAAGAAGTTCTAGCGGTGGGCAACGAAGTTGTCACGCGCGGAACCGTTCGTTCTGCGCGCTTGGTTCCCGTTTCCATGAACGCACTGGGAGCGCCGGCATCCTGCCGGCGACTTCCTTGCTCCATGCCGATGCCATTCGCCGGCAGGATGCCGGCGCTCCCAGTACTGCGACAAGTTCCAGCTTCCCTCTCTCGCCTGCTTCTGGTTTCATGTGCGTGCTTCGGAGGGAGAGTTGCACGAGCCCCATCCGCATCGAATTCAGAGACTCGTGTAACTCGTCACTCCGGAACTGAAACTGTTTACAAGCTATGGAATCGTTGCCGACTGTCTTTTTGAAACCGGGCGAAGCTGACCGCATCGTGGCGGGGCATCCATGGATTTATCATTCTTCAATTCTCCGGCTCACCCAGCAGCCTGCGGACGGCGAGATCGTTCAGGTTAAAGACCATCGCCAGCGTTTTCTCGGCGTAGGTGTCTTCAACTCTCAATCGAAGATCAACGTCCGGGTTCTGTCGCAAGAGCGGGTTGAGATTGACCAACACTTTTTTGAACAACGCATTCGAGCCGCACTGGCGGTCCGGCAAAAGCATCTGCCGGGCGCGACTTCGTTTCGCGTGGTTAATGCCGAGAGCGATTTCCTCAGCGGCCTTATCGTGGACAAATACGAAGACGTGCTGGTCGTGCAAATCTCCGCACTTGGCATGGACAAGCGCAAGGCGACGATTGTCGCGGTCTTAAAAAAGTTATTCTCGCCACGCGCCATTTTGGAGCGCAGCGACGTCGCGTCCCGGAAATTTGAGGGCCTGGAGGAAGCCAACGGGTTGATCACTGGTGAACTCACCGGTCCGGTTTCTGTGAACCTCAACGGACTGAAGTTTGAAACTGACCTGGCGGCAGGGCACAAGACCGGCATGTATCTGGACCAACAGGAGAATTATCAGGCGGTGTCGAAATTCGCGAAGGATGCGCAAGTCCTCGACTGCTTCAGTTTTCTGGGCGGGTTCGGTTTGCACGCGGCGCGAGCTGGGGCTGAGCACGTCCACATGCTGGATCAAAGCGAAGCGGCCGTGAAAACGTCGTTGCGGAACGCGGAGACAAATGGCTTGAAAGGCAAATGTTCCGCCGAAGCCGTCAACGTTTTCGACTGGCTCAAAGCGCAGACCAAGACCGGCCCGCACGAAAAGTTGCTGCCCAAGTTCGACCTCATCGTGCTTGACCCGCCATCGTTCACACGCAATCGCGCTGCCGTGCCCGATGCGTTGCGCGGCTACAAGGAACTCCACGTGCGCGCGCTGAAATTACTGAGGCCCGGCGGCACGTTGGCGACGTTTTGTTGTTCGCACCACGTCAACGCAGGTTTGTTTCAGGATACCGTGCTTTCCGCGGCTTTCGACACTCGCCATGTATTGCGCCGCGTCGCGACCTACGCGCAATCCGCCGATCACCCGATCATTCCGATGATTCCCGAGACGGAGTATTTGAAGGGATTTGCGTTTGAATTGGTCCGGTAGGTTTTAAGCTACTCAAACCCAAGCAAGCGGCCGCCTTGATAGGTGATGAAAGCCAGTCCCCACGCGAGTACGCCCATGTATAACCACTGGAACACGGGCCACCTCCAGGAATTTGTTTCGCGCCGTACCACCGCCACGGTGCTCACGCATTGCATCGCGAACACGTAGAAAATCATCAGCGTAATCCCCGTGAGTGTCGTATAAACCTGCTTGCCGTTCGGACGCACCTGACTCTTGAGCGTGTCGGCCAGCGTGCTCATACCTGCCTCCGAATCGTCGAAGTCGCCGACGTTATAGACGGTGGACATCGTGCTCACGAACACTTCGCGCGCCGCGAACGATGCCACAAGTCCAATGCCGATCTTCCAGTCGAATCCCAACGGCGCGATGATGGGTTCGATCATGTGGCCCAGTCGGCCCGCGAAACTATGACGGAGTTTCTCGCCGGCTTCTTCCTTGCTGAGCGCGTCCAGTTGTTGCTGGGCAGTCGCAGAAGGATTTGCCGTTTCAACTTGTTTGGTCAACTCTGCGCGCTTTGCGTCGAACTGCGCGTCAATGCGACTGTCTTTCGGATAGGTGGCCAGAAACCAGAGCACGATGCTGATGCCGAGAATCACCGTGCCAGCGCGGCGTAGAAAAATTTTTGAGCGGTCCCACATGTGACGCAACACCACGCGAAACAGCGGACGTTTGTAAGGCGGCAATTCCATGATGAGCATGGGGGTTTCGCCTTTGAGCAACGTCTTTTTGAAGAGCCACGCCATGAGCAGCGCAACGACAATGCCGAGCAGATACATCGCCAGCATGGTCAGGCCGGTCAGTTTGAAAAATCCGAACACAGTCCGCTGCGGGATGCAGGCGGCGATTAGCAACGTATAAACCGGCAAGCGCGCTGAACAGCTCATCAACGGCGCGACCAGGATCGTCACCAGCCGGTCCTTCGGACTCTCGATGGTTCTTGTGGCCATGATGCCGGGAATTGCACAGGCGAATGAACTGAGCATGGGGATGAAACTTTTTCCGTGGAGACCCACCTTGCTCATCACGCGGTCCATCAAGAAGGCGGCGCGCGCCATGTAGCCGGTGTCTTCCAAAAAGCCGATGAACAGAAACAGCAGTAGAATCTGTGGGAGAAAAACCACGACCGCGCCAACGCCGGCGACTACTCCGTTGACCAACAAATCCCGCAAATCGCCTGGAGGCATCCTGCCCTCGATCAATCCGCCCAGCCAGCTAACGCCGCTTTCCAGCCAGTTCATCGGGTATTCGGCGAACGTGAAGATGCTTTGAAAAATCAACGCCATGATCGCCACGAAAATGATGGTGCCCCAGATTTTGTGAGTGAGCACGCGATCCAGTTTGTCGCTGAACAACTCTCCGGGTGGCGCGGTGTCCGTGGTGACGGCCTGTTGAATTTCGGCCACGCGCGCATAGCGCCATTCAATTGGCGCACCCCGCCAGTCCACGCCTTGAGCGTCCAGACGCTGGCGCGCGGCTGCAACGGCATCCTGGATTTTCTGTGGGTAATGCGACGCGCTGGAGGCCAGCGCGCGTTCATTGCTCAAAATGAGCAACGCTTCCGCCGTCGCTTGATTGCGTCTTTCATGAAAAGTTTCCGCCAGCAAGTCAGCCAGCTTGGTTGCTTCGATCCGGAACGGGCCGGGATACTGGCAGAATTGTCTGGGCTTGGCATTAGCCGGTGATTTCAGCGTGCTGAGGATGCACGCGCGCAATTCCGGCACGCCTTGCCCGGTGCTTGCCACCACCGGTAGAACAGGCACGCCCAGCACGTCGGCCAGCTTCGCGGCATCAATAATTTGTCCGTTGTTCTCCGCCACGTCCACCATGTTCAACGCGAGGATGGTCGGATGACCGAGTTCGATGACCTGGGTTGTGTAGTAAAGGTTGCGCTGAAGATTGGAGGCATCCACGACTACCACGATCAAATCAGGTGGCGGAAGTTCCGGCAGGCGGTTCAACAAAACGTCGCGCGAAATCTGTTCATCCAGGGATTGCGGGCTGAGGCTGTAAGTGCCCGGCAAATCCAGGACGCGAATGTCCGAATCCCGCGGCGAGTCGAGCAGGCGGCCTTCCTTGCGTTCGACGGTGACGCCGGCGTAATTGCCCACCTTGGCGCGCAAACCCGTGAGCGAATTGAACAAGGTCGTCTTGCCGCAATTGGGATTGCCGGTAAGGGCGACGTAAACGCCGGAAGAGCCGTCCGGTGAATGCCGGGACTTGACGCGGATATGGTTGTCCCCGGATTTTTCAGCCGCGCTCATGGTCATAGACTGGGTGCAGGATACCGGTTCGAGTGGAAAATCGTTTGCGGCAGGTTGCGATTCTTTGTCGGTGAATTGCTACGCGGCCATCCATTCCGAGCAACGGGCCGGAACTTGGGACGGTGATTTACTTGTTACTCGCACCGGGCAGACTGACAAGAATCTGTTCCGCCTCGTGCTTCCGTAGCGTGAGGTTGTAGCCGCGAACCTTGATTTCGACCGGGTCGCCCAACGGTGCGAAACGGATCAACTCGACGGGCGTCCCGACCAGCAAGCCCATCTCCATAAGTCGCGGACGGCTGGCTGGCGGGAGCTTGATCTCCGCGACGGTTGCCGTGGCTCCGATGGCGACCGTTGTCAGCGGTTGAGGGGCGACAGGCATATCACAGGATTGACGCTGGAGGAACTGGTTCGACGAGGATGGCCTCCGCAAGTTCCTCACTCAGGGCGACCCGCGCATTGCATACCTGGCAAATGATGCTGGACTGGCGGCTTACCAGTTTGACCTGTTGTTCCTCACACAAGCCCATTTCGCGAAGGCGGTCGCGCAAGTCGGGAGCAAGTGCAAGTTCTTTTACGCAGACAACTGTACCCGCCGCAACGCGATTGAGCGGACAGATCGCCGGCTCGGCACATTGGCCTTCGACGATTTTGCACGGCGGTGGTGTCTTCTTCACTCCGCAGCAGGGTAAGTCGTGCAACCGAGGGTTGCAAGGTGCGAGTTGCCGGGAACGATCAATTCCCACAGCGTCGAATTGAACCTCCAACAAAAAGGCCGTCAAGACTGACGGCCTGTCGCCAATTATTTCAAGTCTTTCGCCACCTGCTTGCGACGAGACCGGGTCAACATGGTCGCCAAGCTAAATCCACCCAACAGACCGAGGGCCCAAGTGGAGGGTTCTGGGACCGGCGCGATCTGCCCCGTGTTGTTGAAAGCGATGTAGTCAATGAAGAATTCAGCGTCTTGATCGCCGCTGACGACCGTTGACCGAAACCAGAGCGAATCAATGGTGAAATTCGTTCCGTCTTCAATCGCGCCGTTGTTGCCGGTGCCAAACGGACCTGCCTCCCAATCATTCGCATCGTCCAGATTCCATTGCAGCAAGTTCCAAGAGCCGTCCGCCACGATTGTGCGATAAGCTCCCCGTTCTGCGGTCGCGCCCTGGTCGAGAATGACACTGAATTGCAACCCAACTCCCGAGGTCGCTCTCACGGCGTAGCCGATGTAACCATCCGGGGCAATCGAAACGTTGTTCGCTGGCGACCCGCTTCCCGAGAGGTGGCGCACCCGCCAGGCAGTGCCATCGGGCGCATTGGTTCCGTTGTCATCAATGAACAGCCTCTGAGACGCCAAACCCGAGTAGAATTGTGTCAGGTTCCGATCAGCGACCGAAAGCGTCGGGTCTATGCCGGAAGTCGTGCCGGAAAAGGAAGGCTGAAGATTAAAATGACCCTCATCCGTTTCGAAGTCATCAAGGATACTTGTTTGCGCGGATGCAGGGAACAACGCGAACATGGTGACTCCGACCGCCAGGAGAATCGCGATTCGTTTCATGGTTCGTAATCTGATTGCCGCGAACGCTGGATTGACGACGACTTTTTATTTCCGTGCGTTCCGCGGGTCAACAGAAAAGCCCATTTCCGCGCATTACATGTACATGTGGGCTGATCCTTCTCAGACGCAGGCTCGCAGGCGTCGGGAAGACAATCGCGTTATGGCAATGCTGTCCCCGAGGTTGCCGAATCTATCACGGCGGAATGAAGCGCTGACCGATTCTACTTCACCCGGTTCAACGCGAGCGCGAGGCGGGATTTCTTGCGACACGCGGTGGCCTGATGCACGGCGCCGGATTTAGCCGCTTTGTCGAACGCGGACGCAACGTCCCGGAAAGTCTTGGCGGCTTCGTCCTTCTTGCCGGCGGTCACCAGGTCGCGGTAATTCTTCTCCAACTTTCGGAGGCGGGACATGATGCTGCGATTGTGCAAATGCTTGCGCTCGTTGCTGCGCATGCGGCGCTCGGCGGATTTGGTGTTCGGCATAATTCGGTTTCTTAAATTAAATTCGAGGCGCGTGACGGTAGCCAAACATCGGAAAATGTCAACGGATTGTTGGCAAGCTTGGGCTGGTTTTGTTTCGCGAGCGGGATGTGGGCGATGTCTTGTAAAGAACTTCTAACTCCCACAATCAGTTCGGTCATTACCTGAAAAATTTCCTTGTGAAACTTTTCACGACACGGCATTTTCACCGCGCTTCCGGAAAAAACCGGCTTAACAAACCGAGGGACTTCGCGATCTCTCGTACTGAATTGGCCCGAATTTGATGCAGTTACTCAGAGTAATTCTGGTTTGTCTGCTGTTCGCAGCGTCGCCCACGCTGCTTGCGGCGGCCGCCAGCGAAACCGTGTCCGCGCCGGCTGAAGGCACACACGCAGCGGCAACGCATGCAAAGAGTGAACAGCACGGCCTCCCGCCGGCTGCGCCGGTCTTCTCGATCGGCCCGCTGAAGTTCACGAGTTCGATGGTCGTTACCTGGACCGTCGCGGCCCTGCTGATTTTAATTGCCCAACTTGCTACGCGGAAAGTGCAGTTGGTGCCGAGCGGGCTGCAAAACTTCGTCGAATGGATGGTCGAGGGCATGTACGATTTCTTCGGAGACATCCTCGGGAAGGAGATGGTGAAGAAATCGTTCTGGTTCTTCTGCACGATCTTCATTTTCATTCTGGTGACGAACTGGTTCGGCTTGATTCCCGGCGTCGGCACCATCGGTTGGGGCGAGCCGGACGCGACGGGACACATTCACCATCTTTCCAAGCCGATTCTGCGCGGCGGCAACGCGGACTTGAACATGACGCTGGCCATGGCGCTGACGTTTTTCTTTCTGTGGACGGTGTGGTCTTTTCAATCCCTGGGCGTGGGCGGCTTTTTCAAACACATTTTCTGGGGCGGCGGCGGCAAGGGCTTCATGGGCGCTTTCATGGTCGCGATTTTCTTCTTCGTCGGTTTGATCGAGGTCATCTCCATCGCGTTCCGTCCGGTTTCGTTAAGCTTCCGTCTTTACGGCAACATCTTTGCCGGCGAGAACATTTTGGAATCCATGATGGCGCTGATCCCGTGGCTCGGCTGGTTGTTGCCGCTGCCATTTTATTTTTTGGAATTGCTCGTCGGTTTGGTGCAAGCGCTGGTGTTTGCGCTGTTGACCTCGGTGTTCACCGCGCTGATGTGTGAGCACCATGACGAGAGTCACGGCGACGGCCACAAAGAAGCCGCGCATGGACATTAGAATTTCGGACGCTGGACCGTGGGCAAACTGCGGGGGCGGACGGAAAAACAAACAGTAGAGAAAGACAAAACTATGACAGGTAGTCTTCACATCGGCCTGGCCGCCCTCGGGTCGGCCATTGGCGTGGGAATCATCGGCATGAAGGCCGCCGAAGCGACCGGACGCAATCCGGGCGCGGCGGGCGCGATCCGCAACCAGGCGATCATCTTCGCCGCGTTGGCGGAAGGCGTGGTCTTCTTCGCCATCTTCCTCGCGAAGTAACCGTGTGAGCGCGGGGTCGCAAGACTCCGCGCTCGCTGTCTGTCAGAAATTGATTATGAACTCGTTCATTCTTGCCGCCGCTGCGCCGGGAAATCCCGTTGCCGATATCGCCCACCAGTTCGGCGTGACGTGGCAGTTGCTGATCTCGCAGATCATCCTGTTCGTCATCGTGGCGCTGGCGCTGAAAAAATTCGCCTACGGCCCGATTTTAAAAGTCCTGGAGGAACGCCGGCAACGCATCGCCGAAGGACTGGCGAACGCGGAAAAGATCAAGGCTGACCTCGCCAATGCGCAGGCGAAGGCTCAGGAAATTCTCAATGCCGCCAACGTGCAGGGCAACAAATTGATCGAAGAGGCGCGCGTTTCCGCCGCGAAAGTTCTGGAGCAGGAAACACAGAAGGCCATTGCCACGGCAAATGACATCGCAACAAAAGCGCGTCAGGCGAGCGAAGCTGAACTCGTCCGCATGAAGGCGGAATTGCGCAAGGAAGTGGGCCGGCTGGTGGTAGCCACCAGTGCGAAGGTCACGGGCAATATCCTTACGCCGGAACAGCAGAACCGCCTGGCTGAAGACACGGCGAAGCAGTTGGCGAGCAACTAATGAAGATCTCCAAACAGGCGCGGCGCGATGGAAAGGCGTTGTTCACCAACTGCAAAGTGAGCGGCTTGCTTGATGAGAATCGTGTGCGCCAGACCGTCAACGCGGTCATCGCGCAGAAGCCGCGTGGTTACGCGGGAATTCTTTCGCACTTCCAGCGGCTTGTGAAGCTGGACATCGAACGGCGAACGGCGCGCATTGAAAGCGCATCGCCATTGCCCGAGGCCCTGGCAGCGTCGGTGAACGCGCATCTCGCGCAACGTTATGGCCAGGGTTTGAGTGTGAATTTCGCGGTGAACCCGGCGCTGATCGGTGGGATGCGCGTGAAGGTGGGCAGTGATGTTTTTGATGGTAGTGTGCGCGCGCGTTTGGATGCGCTCGCCGAGAGTATGTGATTTTTGGAAACGAAGAACGGAACGATAATTTGATATGAGCAACCTCCTCCAGGAAATCGAAGCGCAGATCGCCGGTGTCAAGACGCAGGTGAACCGGCAGAACGTCGGTGTCGTCCGCGAATGTTCCGACGGCGTGGCCAAGATCGAAGGTCTGACCGACGCGATGGCCAACGAGATGTTGGATTTCGGCGGCGGCGTGATCGGCCTCGCGCTGAACCTCGAAGAAACCGAAGTCGGCGCGATCATCCTCGGCGATTACCTCAGCGTGCAAGAAGGCTCGGAGGTGAAGACCACGGGCAAGTTGCTTTCCGTGCCCGTGGGCAAGGGCCTGCTCGGCCGCGTGGTGGACTGCCTGGGTCGCCCGGTGGACGGCAAGGGGCCGATCAAGCAGGACGCGTTTTATCCGGTGGAGAAAATTGCGCCCGGCATCATCAAGCGCCGCTCGGTGAGCCAGCCGGTGCAGACGGGCATCATGGCGATTGACGCGATGATTCCGATCGGCCGCGGCCAGCGCGAACTCATCATCGGCGACCGTTCGACGGGCAAGACGACGATTGGCGTGGACACGATGATCAATCAAGCGCGCATCAACAAAGTCGGCCGCGAATCGGGCGAAAAAGGTTTCCGCCCGATGCACAACATTTACGTCGCCATCGGCCAGAAGCAGTCGAACATCGCTCGTGTCATCGCCGAACTCGAAAAGGCCGGCGCGATGCAGGATACGATTGTGGTGGTCGCAGCCGCTTCCGATTCCGCCGCGAATCAATACCTCGCTCCATTCGCCGGCGCCGCGATGGGTGAATGGTTCATGGATAACGGCATGGACGCGCTCATCATTTACGACGACCTCTCGAAGCAAGCCGTTGCGTATCGCCAGGTTTCGCTCGTGTTGAAGCGCCCGTCCGGTCGCGAGGCGTATCCCGGAGACGTGTTCTATTTGCACAGCCGTTTGCTTGAACGATCGGCACGTGTGGGCGAAAGATACGGCAACGGTTCACTCACGGCACTCCCGATCATTGAGACACAGGCAGGCGACGTTTCGGCATACATTCCGACGAACGTGATTTCGATCACCGACGGGCAGATTTATCTGGAGACAGATTTGTTCTACCAAGGCGTTCGCCCCGCAGTGTCCGTCGGCCTCTCAGTCTCTCGCGTCGGTTCTGCCGCACAGATCAAGGCGATGAAGCAGGTGGCCGGGCGTATCAAAGGCGACCTCGCCCAATACCGTGAACTCGCGGCGTTTGCACAGTTCGGCTCGGACCTCGATGCGAAGACGCAGGCGATTCTTGAACGCGGCAAGCGCGTGGTGGAAATTTTCAAGCAGCCACAATTCAATCCGACACCCGTTGAAATTCAGGCAGCGGTTTTGTGGGCGGTGCAAAACAACTTCATTGACGACGTGGCCGTGGAAAAGGTGAAGGACTTCCAAGCCAAGCTCACCGATTTCCTGACCACGCGCAAAGCCGAGTTGCTCGCGAAGATTCGTGCGGAGAAGGCGATCAGCGACGCCATCGCCGCTGAACTGAAGAGCGCGGTCACGGAATTCAAACAGACCTACCGATAAGGTAATGCCCAGCACACGCGACATCCGCCGACGCATCAAATCGGTCAAGAACACGGCGCAGATCACGAAGGCCATGCAGATGGTGGCTTCGTCGAAGATGCGCAAGGCGCAGCTCGTCGCGCTGGCGGGCCGGCCATACGCCAGCCTGATGAACAACATGCTGGCGCACGTGACCGGCCATTCCGGCGACTTCTCCCATCCGTTGATGGAAGCGCGCGGCGGTCGGAAGCGTGCGGTCCTGCTGGTCGCCACGGACAAGGGGTTGTGCGGAGCGCTGAATTCGAACCTCATGCGAGAAGCGGCAAAATTCGACAAGGACGCAACGGTGTTCGTTTGCGCGGGCAAGAAGGGCGCCCAGTTCATTTCGCGCACAAAACGCAGGCTTGCCGCGGAATTCACCTACAAGGATTCGCCGCTGTTCGCCGAGGCGCGGGCGATTTCCAAATTCGTCCAGGAGATGTTCCTCAAGGGAGAGGTGGATCATGTGGACGTTTTGTTTACGAATTTCATCAGCACGTTGAACCAGAAGCCGGAGGTGCAGACGCTGCTGCCCATCAGCGAAATCAAGGGCGTTCAGGCCGGCGTTCACGGCGAGGAATCGTCCACCACTCTGGAGAAATCCGGGGTTGAGTATCTATTTGAACCCGGTGCGGACGGAGTGCTCGGTGCGTTGCTGCCGCACTACCTGAATTTCCAAGTCTATCAATTCCTGCTCGAAGCCAAGGCGTCCGAGCACAGCTCGCGCATGGTGGCGATGAAAAACGCGACGGACAACGCAAAGCAACTCATCAAAGACCTCACGCTCGATTATAACAAACTGCGGCAGGCGAACATCACGAAGGAACTTTTGGAAATCACCACCGCGCAAATGGCGCTGGGTTAACGGCAGAATCTATCTCCCATGAACAAAGGCAAAATCGTTCAAATCATCGGCCCGGTCGTGGATATTGAGTTCCCCGACAAATTGCCGGCCATTTACAACGCGCTCACCATCGAGTTCACCTCGCCGGGCGCGGCAGGCAAAACCAAACTGACGCTCGAAGTGCAGCAGCATCTGGGCGACAACTGGGTGCGTGCCGTCGCCATGAGCGCCACGGAGGGCCTCAAGCGCGGCATGGAAATCATTGATGCCGGCGCGCCCATTTCGATGCCCGTGGGCGAAGCGGTCATGGGCCGCGTGTTTGACGTCACTGGCAATGCGGTGGACGAACAAGGCCCGGTGAAGGCGGACAAGTTCATGCCAATCCACCGCCCTGCCCCGCCGCTGGTGGATCAATCCACGTCGCCGCAAATCCTCACCACCGGCATCAAGGTCATTGATTTAATCTGTCCCTTCTTGAAGGGTGGAAAGGTCGGCGCGTTCGGTGGCGCTGGCGTTGGTAAGACCGTCGTCATCATGGAACTCATCAACAACATCGCGAAGCTGCACGGCGGCATCTCGATGTTCGCTGGTGTCGGTGAACGCACGCGTGAAGGCAATGATCTTTACAACGAAATGATCGAAGCCGGCGTCATCAAAGTGAAGAAAGACGCCAAAGGCCATCCGGTCATCGGTGATAACGGACTTCCGATCATCGAACCCGGCTCGCGTATCGGACTGGTCTATGGCCAGATGAACGAACCCCCGGGCGCGCGTCTCCGTGTGGCCTTGTCCGCGCTGGCCGTGACCGAGTATTTTCGCGACGAAAAGAATCAGGACGTGCTCCTGTTCGTGGACAACATTTTCCGTTTCTCGCAGGCAGGTTCAGAAGTGTCCGCGTTGTTGGGCCGCACGCCGAGCGCCGTCGGTTACCAGCCAACGCTCGCCGCCGAAATGGGCGACCTCCAGGAGCGCATTACTTCGACCAAAAAAGGTTCGATCACGAGCTTCCAGGCCGTTTACGTGCCTGCTGACGACTTGACCGACCCCGCGCCCGCCACAACGTTTGCGCACTTGGACGCGACCATTGTGTTGGAACGTTCGATTGCCGAACTCGGCATCTATCCCGCCGTGGATCCGCTGGCGTCGAACTCCCGCGCTCTGTCCGCAGATATTGTTGGCCAGGAACACTACGACGTCGCGCGCGGCGTGCAAAGGGTTTTACAGCGTTACAAGGATTTGCAGGACATCATTGCGATCCTCGGCATGGACGAGCTTTCCCCCGAAGACAAGCTCACGGTGTTCCGTGCGCGCAAGATTCAACGCTTCCTGTCACAGCCCTTCTCGGTGGCGCAAGTATTCACCGGCCGCGAGGGCAAGCAGGTGCCTGTGGCCGAGACCGTGCGCGGCTTCAAGGAAATCCTGGAAGGCAAACACGACGACGTGCCCGAAGTGAACTTTTACATGAAGGGCGGAATTGACGAAATCAAGGAAGCTTGACGAAATCTCTCATTCATAATCTCACTCTCGATCTTTATCCTCCCGCGCAGATCAAGAGTAAGATGAAGATTAAGTTTAAAAACGGAAACAGATGGCCACGCTCAAACTAGAAATCGTCACCCCGGAGGCGAGGGTGTACTCCGAAGACGTGGACATGGTCACGTTGCCCGGCGTCGAGGGCGAAATGGGCATCTTTCCACATCACGTTCCGCTGATGACACAGCTTGCGGCCGGCGAAATCACCGCGCGTAAGGGCGGGCAGGATTATTTCCTCGCTGTGGGCGACGGTTTTGTGGAGATCACCGGGGACCGCGTTTCGATCATCACCGACATGGCCATCCGCGCTGAGAACATTGACGAGGCGAAAGCTGAGGAAGCTCGACGACGCGCCGAAGCCCGCCTCTCCGAAAAGCTTGATGACACAGAAGTCGCCGCCGTCAATGCCGCCCTCGCTCACTCACTCGCCCAGTTGAAAGTGAAGAAGCGGCAAAAGTAGTTTTTGTACCAAGACACAAACGGCGCTGGGTTATCCCGCGCCGTTTTGCATTGAGTGGGTCAGCCCGCGATCGCACTGATCTCAACCGGCTCAACCCTCACGCCAGTTTTCTCCAGCCACCTGATGGCAGCCTTAATCTCGGCGCGCTCGCCGTCGAGTTCCAGGCAGACGATGCCGATCTCGTCGCTGACGCTGCACTGGCGGATGTTGGTGACGACTTTGAATTTTTGGCCCAGTTCCCAGATCAACGGCTTCTTGATGAGCTTGGGCGGATACATCAACCACAAGCGCGTTTGTTGTACCGTGTCCTGGCTGGTCGGCTTGGAAGTCTTTTTTGCGGGCATAAATTTATTGTGTTGTTGAAATCCCCTCACCC
>CAZCZP010000064.1:0-17615 GCA_964502895.1 uncultured Bifidobacteriaceae bacterium | reverse complement strand
GTTCACCACGCCCACGACCTCCTGCCATGCATCTGGAAATCCAATACGTTTCCCAATCGCAGACTCGCCGGGCCAACAAGCGCGAGCGACCGCCTCGTTGACGATGATCACGCCAGGGCGGCCCTCCTTGTCGGCGCTGGTGAAATCGCGCCCTTCCCGCAAACGCATTCCCAGCGCCGCAAAATAGCCGGGGCTGACGTAGCTGACATTGCGCATTTTCCGCAGACCCGCCGGCGGCTCGGGCTGTCCCTCGATCAAAAGGTCGGTGGAGACCCGAAAGCTCGAGACGGGCAGCACACTGGCAATCGCCGCCCGCTCAACGCCCGGAAGGGCGCAGATTTTTTCCTGAAGTCGTTCGATGAAGCCGACTCGCGGTTCACCCGCAGCATACTTGCGCTCGGGCAAGTTAAGCTGGCCCGTCGTCAGTCCATCCAGGCGCCAGCCGTGATCGCGAACGCCAAATTGTTGCAGCCCGCTCACGACCAGACCCGCGCCGGCGAGCAACGTCAACGCCAGCGCCATCTGCAGGACGATCAGCGCGTGACGCAGCCGATGCTGCGAACGGTCGACCGTTGCGCCGCGCGAACCCTGTTTCAGTGCGGCCTGCACATCCGTGCGCGCCGCCAGCCAGGCGGGGACCAGCCCAAACGCCAGTCCCGTCAACGTTGAAACGGCCAGCGTGAATCCCAACACCGCGAAATTGAGTTTCAGGTCCAGCAAGGGCTTGCCATTTTCCACCAATTGACGACTGAGTGCCTGATTCACCCAGCTCGCCAGCACGAGCGCCAACAGTCCGCCGAGCGCGGCGATGAGGAGGCTTTCGGTCAACAACTGGCGGAGCAATCGGCTGCGCGCTGCCCCCAGCGCGCCGCGAATGGCCAGTTCACGCGCGCGCAAAGCCGTCCGGGCGAATTGAAGATTGGCCAGGTTCGCACAGGCGATCAGCAGCACGAATCCGGCGAGACCCATGATCAGCCAGAGCATGACCTGACCGCGCGGGTCCATTTGCGATTGCGACAACGGCAGGATGCGCAAGCCCACGTCGCCGATGTCCGGATGATCCTCACGCATTCGGGCCGCCAGCGCCTTCACACCCGCGCGCGCTTGAGCCAGGGAGATGCCAGGCTTCAGACGGGCCAGGACATCCAGATAGTTGCCTCCGCGGTTCTCGCGCTGGCTGTCACTGAAAGCCATTGGCCGCAACAGGTCCACACCTTCCCATCGGCTCTCCCCAAAACTGGCCGGCATCACGCCGATCACCGTGACCGCTTCGCCATCGAGCCGCAGCGTGCGACCAAGGATGTTGGTGTCCGCCGCAAAACGTCGAAGCCAGAATCCATGATTCAAGATGACGACGGTGTTCTGGCCGGGCCGATCTTCCTCCGGCAGGAAACCGCGCCCGAGCGACGGTTGGATTCCGAGCATCGGGATCAAATCAGCGGTCGCCTCCATGGCGCGAAGCCGTTCGGCGGGCTGCCCGGGTTCGGACAGGTTAAATGACCGCACGTTCACCGCCGCCATCCGTTCAAACACAGTGTTCTGCTCCTGCTGATACAAAAAGTTGCCCGGCGAATGCGGCCAACGTTGCGAGTGCTGCGACGTTCGGAACACCCGCACCAGCCGATCTGCATCGGGGTACGGCAGCTTCGGCACCAGGAGCGAATGCAGTCCCGTGAACATGGACGTATTCACGCCAATCCCCAACGCGAGCGTGAGCACCGCGACTATGGTAAAGCCCGGATTCTTCCGCAGCATCCGCAGGCCGAATCGAATGTCCTGCCACGTCGTTTCACCAAAACTCGCGCCCCGCTTTTCTCGACATTCCTCGCGGACGCTCTGCCAATTGCCAAACCGCTTCCGCGCCTCGCGCGCCGCTTCCTCCGACGACATCCCCGCCGCGACGTTCTCCGCCGTGCGCTGCTCGAGGTGGAAGCGCAGTTCCTCGTCAATCTCCTGCTTCACCGCGCGTCGTTGTCCGAGCGAGCGAAGCCAGCGCCAGTTTTTTTGAAGATGATTCATGAACGAGTCATTCGTATCTGAGCGCGATCAAGGGATTGACCTTCGCCGCTCGTCGGGCCGGCCACCACGCAGAGAGCAGAGCTACGGCGACCAGGACGGTTGTTACAACAATCACCGTACTCAAGTCCGTCGGTCCCACTCCGTAAAGCTGACTGCGGATCAGACGTGTGACGGCGAATACAGCGGGCAGACCCACACCGATCCCGATGGCGGCCAGCACCAACGCTTCACGCAGGATCACTTGCGCCACAGCTCCCGGCTGCGCGCCAAGGGCCATTCGCACGCCAATCTCACTCGTGCGCCGCGCAACATTGAAAGACAGCAATCCATACAGACCGATGCAGGCGAGCACCAACGCAAACGTCGCCAACGCGCCGCACAACGTGGCAAGCAGTCGTTCCTGGCTGATGGTGCCGCTGATCAATTGTTCCTGGGTGGTCAGCTTCGCAACCGGCACATTTGGATCAATTTCCGTCACCGCCTTGCGGACGGTGTTCGCCAGTGCCATCGGCGGCAGGGCAGTACGCACTGCGAAATAGGCGCCATGACGAAGTGGAAACTGCCGGAACGGGATGTAGATGGTGGGTGGAATGGCTTGCTTGATATTTTCGTATCGGGCGTCCTGACACACTCCCACGATCCGCCAGTCGGACCGCCACGTGCTGATCGTGTGGCCGAGCGGATCGCCGTCGGGAAAATATTTTCGAACGAACGTCTCATTGACCACAATGACCTTGGAAGCGTCGGCGGCATCGGCAGCGCTCAACCCGCGTCCGCTTAACACCGACAAGCCCATCGTGGCGAAAAATGTTTCCCCAACCACCAGACGGTAAGTGCTCGGATTTTCGTTCGGGCCCATACCGCGGCTCTTGAATGCGAAACCGCCCGACGAACTTTTGTTATCGAGCAACGGAATTCCGGTGAGGCCGGCGCCTCGCACACCCGGAATCGCGGCAAGCGACGTTTGCACCCGCTCGTAAAAGCCGGCCAGTTGCGCCTCCGGATAGCCCGCGAAACCCGGATTGACCTGGAAGAGAAGGAGCTTTTCCGTATCGAACCCGGCGTCAATCTGACGGAGATTAATAAGGCTGCGGACGTACAGACCCGCGCCAGAAAGCAGCACCAGCGAGAAGGCGATTTGCGCGGCGACCAAAATACGCCCGGCTCGCAGCCGTGGTATGCCGAGAGTCGTGCGTGATTTTAGACCCGAAATCGGATCCGCATTTCCGGCTCGCAAGGCCGGCAGCAACCCGGAAAGAAATGCAGTCATCAATGCCACCGCGAAGCAAAACGTCAACACCGTGAGGTCCAGCGAAAAATCGTAGCGCAACCCGTCCGCGGTTTGCGCGAGCAATCGCGAGATAACGGTCCGGCCCTGAGTTGCGATCAGAACGCCAAGCCCGCCGCCAAGCAATGCCAGCACCAGACTTTCCGTCAACGACTGTCGCACGAGCCGCCAGCGTCCTGCTCCAAGCGCGGCGCGTACGGCCAGTTCATGTTGCCGCGCCGCGCCGCGCGTGAGCAACAGTCCGGCGATGTTCGCGCACGCAACCAGCAGAACCATTCCAACCACACCCAGCACGAGCAGCAGCGGCTTGCCATAAGCGTTGCGGTCAAAAGCAAGACCACCGCCGCCAGCTTGCACCAGAATTTCCGGCTGCTTCATCTGGGATTGCGCTTCGGGAACAAAAACTGTGTCGAGTGCGGCTTTCAAACGCGCATCGCTCGTGACCGGTTGCATTCGCGCCATGAGGCGCACCCACCAATGATCCGCGACCGATACGGCCCGCTCCAGAAAGGGCGACTCGGGCGCCATGAGCACGTAGAATCCATACGCACTGCCGGGGCGCACGCCGGTGAAACCACGCGGCAGCACACCGATAACCGTGAGATTATGTCCGTTGAACGTGAGCGGCTGGCCAACCGCGCCGGGATCGTGGTTGAAATGCTTTCCCCATTGCTCGTAGGTGATCACGACTTCCTGGGCGGCGTCCGCGCCAACACGTCCCGGCACAAACAGCCGGCCAATCACCGGACGCACGCCGAGCGCGGAAAAAAAGTTGTCGGATACGACCATGCCACTCGTGGGGAAAGCCTCGGATCGCGCGCGCGCGACCGCGTCTTCAAGTGGAGCGAACGCGAAGATGTCCGCGAGTGCGGCGCCCCTCTCGCGCAAGCTGGAAAACATCGCGGGCGAAACGCATTCGGCGGTGGAGCGATTGCCGCTCGTGCTGACGTGGCCATTGATTGAACGTGGGCGGGCGTCAATTCCGGTCCACTGCAACACGCGCAACTCATGCGGATTCGGCACCGGCAACGAGCGCAAGAGAATGGCGTTGACGAGCGAGAAGACTGCCGTGGCAGCGCCGATGCCGAGCGCGAGCGAGAGGACAGCGACTGTGGCAAAGCCAGGATTCTTCCGCAGCATTCGTAAACCGAATCGAATGTCCTGCCAGGAAGCTTCACCAAAACTTGCGCCGCGTTTCTCGCGACACTCCTCGCGAACGCTTTGCAGGTTGCCGAAACGTTTGCTCGCTTCGCGCATCGCTTCTTCTCGCGCCATGCCGGCGGCGATGTTCTCCGCCGTGCGTTGCTCGATGTGGAAGCGCAGCTCCTCATCAATCTCCTGCTTCACCGCTCGTCGTTGTCCGAGCGAGCGAAGTCTCCGCCAGAGTGAACGCACAAATTTCATTTCATCTCGCATCACGTTTCACTTCTCCATCCAACCGTCCTTGAGCCGGATGATCCGTCTGCCATAGGCCGCCCACGCTTCGTTGTGCGTCACTTGAACGATCGTCGTGCCTTCCTGATTCAACTTCTTGAAAAGCTCCATGATTTCGCGGCCTTGGTCGGTGTGCAGATTGCCCGTCGGCTCGTCCGCCAGCAGCAAGGCGGGCTTGGCGATAATCGCGCGAGCGACGGCGACCAATTGTTGCTGTCCGCCCGAAAGCTGCGACGGAAACAAATCCTTCTTCGCCACGATTCCGAAGCGGTCGAGAACATCGGCAACCATTCCCTGGCGCTCGCTTTTCGGGACGTTGCGGTAGGAAAGCGGGATATCGAGGTTCTCCGCTACCGTGAGATCGTCGAGCAGGTGGAATTGCTGGAACACGAACCCGACGTAGCGTTTGTTCAGCATGGCGCGATCCTTCGCCGGAAGCCGATGCACATGATGGCCCAGGAATTCAAACTCGCCCTCCCACGCGTGGTCATACATGCCTAGAATGCCCAGCAATGTGGATTTCCCCGCACCGCTCGGCCCCATGATTGTGACAAAATCTCCTTCCGCGATTTCGAGGTTGATCTGCCGCAAGACGTAAGTGAAGCCCGCCTTGGTCTGGTAGCGTTTCTCGACATCACTGAGCCGGATCAAGGCTTCCCGGGCGGGTGAGGATTCTGGCGATGCATTTCGCACGGTCGTTGTGGTGTTCATGTTCAAGTGCTCCTGATGTTGATGTCTCCGCCGTCGCGCGCCACCACTCACGCCGTCTGCAACACCAGCGTGATGGCGCGGTGAACGCGTTCCCAAATCGCTGTTTCCTCTTCGAGTTGCTTGCGCCCCGAACGAGTCAGCGAATAGAACTTCGCGCGTCGGTTATTGTCCGACTTGCCCCATTCAGCGGAAATCCACCCTTTTTCCTCCATGCGATACAACGCCGGATAAAGCGAGCCTTCCTCCACCACCAGCACGTCATCCGAGCGCTGTTGGATGCGCTGGGCGATGGCGTAGCCGTGCATCGCTCCGGCGGTGAGAGTTTTGAGGATGAGCAGGTCCAACGTGCCCTGTAGCAGTTCCGCTTTGGTCGCAGCCATAGTCTTTCCTAGATGTTCTAGGGGGAGATTAGATTGCTTCCCCAGATTGTCAAGGGGAAAGCTGGCAGTGCCGCTTGTAATCGTTTCAGCGAGTATTTACGCACGCTTGAAAAGCTGCTTCGCCTTGGCTATTCACCGTGCGACATGCAACCCGACGAACTCCGCAGCAAGCTTCACGGCGTCATTTCATTTCCCTGCACGCCATTCAAGAAAGATTTGTCGCTCGACCTCGAAGGACTGCGACACAATCTGCGCTCGCTGTTGAGACAACCCATCGCCGCCGTGGTGGCCCCAGCGGGCACGGGAGAAATGCATTGCCTTTCACCGGACGAGCATCTGGCGGTCGTCAAAGCCACCGTTGCAGAAGTTGGCGGGCGCGTGCCGGTGTTGACGGGCGCGGGATTCAATCCGCCCATCGCTGCTCAAGTCGCGCGACATGCAGCGGCGGCTGGCGTGAGTGGCATTCTGGCGTTTCCGCCGTACTACCCGAGCCAGGAAGACGACGGCACCGTGGCCTACTACAAGGGCATCGCCGACGCGACGCCACTGGGTTTGCTGATTTACAGCCGCGATTGGTTCAATCCCTCCCCTCCCCTGGTCGAGAAGCTCGCGCACGCCATTCCGAATCTCATCGCGTGGAAAGACGGCCAGGCGGACCTGCGCCGATACCAGATGATACGCCAGCGTCTTGGCGACCGGCTGCATTGGATCGGTGGCGCGGGCGACGACATGGTCCCGGGCTACTACTCCATCGGCATCCGTGCCTACACGTCCAGCATCGCGAACGTGGCTCCAAAGCTTTCGTTGCGGTTGCACGAACTGGCTTCCACCGGTCACTCCGCTGAACTGACGAAACTGATGGAAGATCTGGTGATTCCGCTCTACGCCCTGCGCGCCCGCCGCAAGGGATATGAAGTGTCGGCGATGAAAGCGATGATGGACCTGGTCGGACTCGTCGGCGGCCCGGTGCGTCCGCCGCTCGTTGAATTGAAACCTGATGAAGTGGAGTTGTTGCGCCGAATGGTTACGCAGTGGGAGCCCTGGCTCTAACAGATTTTGCGGAATTTTCTCCAACTCGAAGCGCATCTGACACACCCAAGACCACGTGTGGAACGAGATGTTCCACCGGCTCTGTTTCTCGTTCGGCCAAGTCATTGAGTTGCATCACAGTCTCCCGGTCAGCGCGCTGGCACGCTGACCGCTTATTCGCCCCAAACCGTAACCAGATACAAATTATGAAACAATCACTGAAAGCCATCACTCTGATTACGCTCCTGGGAATTGGAAGCGGCACAGCTCAAACAACCAACGCGCCGACCGCGGACGCGCCAGCCACAAACACAACTGGAACGCCGGAAACGAGCCTTGCTTCGAAAACTTCCGGCGGACGATTTGGCGCCGGACTCATGCTCGGCGAGCCAACTGGCGCGACGTTGAAGTATTGGTTCAACGAAACCATGGCGATTGACGGCGGTATCGGCTGGGCATTCGAAAGCGACACCGACCTGCACATTCACAGCGATCTTTTGTGGCACAAGTTCGACGTGTTTTCGCTGAACGAAGGCCGGTTGCCGCTTTACTTCGGCGTCGGCGCGCGCGTGAAATTTAGGGATAACGATTCCGAGCGCTTTGGGATTCGCGCCCCCGTGGGCGTGTCTTACATTTTCCCGGACAAACCCATTGACATATTCTTGGAGATCGCGCCGGTCCTTGACGTGGCGCCGTCAACGCGGCTTGGAATCATGGCCGGCATTGGCGCGCGGTATTGGTTCTAGCATCGAAAGTGCGTTTCCCCCGCGCGAAAATCGCCGGCGCAATTCGAGGTCGGTGAATAAACTTGCGGCGCGGTGGAAACGTTGGTCTTTTGTCGGCAACACATTAATTGCCCACGCTCGCAACGCGCGCGAAACTATGAAAATAACAATCTTGATCGCGGCAACCGCCGCCGCCCTGCTGCTGGCGTTTCGGCCAGGCTTCGCCGCCGAAAACGACGGGGCCGCGGCGGAACTCAAATCGCTGGTCGCCAAGGTCCAGTCGAAGCTGAAGGATGACAAAAAAACCGAGGCCGATTTGGCGGACGAATTGAAGGAATTCGACACGCTGGTCGCGAAGTACAAAACCGAACAGGCCGACGACGCGGCGCAGGTTCTCTTCATGAAGGCGCAGTTGTATTTGCAGGTCTTTGAAAACAGCGAGAAGGGAGTTGAACTGATCAAGCAGCTCAAACGCGACTTCCCCGAAACCAAACTCGGCAAGAGCGCCGACGAGATTCTTGAGAACATCGAGAAACAAGCCGCCGCCCAAAAAATACGAAGCTCACTCGTCGAAGGTGCCAAATTTCCTGACTTCGACGAGAAGGACGTGAACGGAAAGCCGTTCAACCTCACCGCCTACAAGGGCAAGGTGGTGCTGGTTGATTTCTGGGCCACGTGGTGCGGACCGTGCGTAAAGGAATTGCCCAGCGTGATAAGGGCCTACGAAAAGCACCACGCCAAGGGGTTTGAAATCGTCGGCATCAGTCTCGACAGCGACAAGGCGAAGCTCGAGAAATTCACCCGGGAAAAGAACATGACCTGGCAGCAGTATTTCGATGGCGAGGGCTGGAACAATAAACTGTCCACCAAATATGGCGTTAACAGCATCCCGGCGACTTACCTCCTCGACGGCGAAGGCAAAATCATCGCCAAGGACTTGCGCGGAGAAGATCTCGAAATGGCGGTAGCCAAAGCGCTCGCCAAGAACTGACAATTCGCGGCGCCGATTTGATTTAACTGTGATTCTGCAACCCACCGAGCGCGGAGATGCCCTCCGCGCTCCTTCGCTTTATAGGACTCATTTGCGAGCGCCGTCTCAGACCACGGCTCAAGGCGATCCCTTCCGGCGGACAAAATTTCTGCGCACTTTCCTAGCCTGTCTTATAGGCGTGGCTTCCGCGTGCGGTCAAATCACAATGTCAGAGGCGCCAACCTACACCCACACTTGCGATGCGTCCGCCGCTGTAGCTCTCGACGAGGATCGCTTTGTGGTGGCGAACGACGAGGACAACATTCTCCGCACTTACAGCCGCAGTCACCCCGGTTCGCCAGTGGCAACGCTCGATGTCTCGGCGTTTCTGCAACTAACGAAGAAATCGCCCGAGGCCGACCTTGAAGGCGCGGCACGCGTGGGCAACAGAATTTTCTGGATCAGTTCTCACGGAACGATGTCATCGGGCAAGCCGAGTCCGGATCGCCAGCGGTTTTTTGCCACGGACATCCGCACCAATGCGCCAGGGGTGACGCTCGTCCCGGTCGGCAGCCCTTACAAGCAATTGCTGCGGGATTTGATCCTTGAGCCGAAGTTAAGCCGTTTCAATCTGGCCCGCGCCGCGCAAACCGCCCCGGATAAACCCGGCGCACTAAACATCGAAGGCCTGTCCGCCACACGAGAGGGCCATTTGTTGATCGGCTTCAGGACGCCGATTCCCGATGGAAAGGCGCTGGTGGTGGCGATGTTGAATCCAAACGAAGTCGTGGCCGGACGGCCTGCTGCATTCGGTGATGCCATCCTGCTCGACCTGAACGGTCTCGGCATCCGCAGTCTCGATTATCACCTGGGCCAGTATTGGATTATTGCAGGCCATTACGACAACAAGGTTCCGGCCCGGCTTTATTCCTGGACGGGTGAAAACGCACGGCCTCGGTGGATGCCTGAGATCAACCTCGTTGGCCTTAATCCCGAAGCCATGATCTTCGCCAGCGAGGCGAGGCCGGGGCAATTCTACATTCTTTGTGACGACGGCGGTGTGTCCGTCGGCGGCAAGGACTGCAAGGAGTTGAAGGACCCGGCTCTTAAGCGGTTTCGCACTTATCTCGTAAATGCCACGGAGTGAACACCCGGGAGCTGACCCGGGAACGGTGAATTAGCGGGCTATTGAATAATCGTCGCGGTTTCCCAGTCTTTAACATCCTTGACGCGGCGGGTTATTCCGGTAAAGAACCCGTGTCGGGCAAATTCGCAGGGCAACAAAAAAGTTTCGGCTAAACCTATCCACAATTCTCAATATGAAAAAAACACTCCTCACTCTGGCACTGCTGGGCGCAGTCGCTTCCATCGTTTGCGCGGCAGACGATGACGGCTTCCGTCCGCTGTTCAACGGCAAGGACACCGCCGGCTGGCATTTGCGCAATGCTGGAGGGCACAATAGTTGGAAAGTCGAGAACGGCATTCTGAAGAACATCGTCAACAAAGGCGAACACGGCACAGACCTGGTAACAGATCAGAAGTTTCTGAACTTCACGGTGAAATACGAGTACATGGTTCCGGACGACTCCAACAGCGGCTTTTATCTCCGCGGGCGATACGAGCTCCAGATTCTCGGCGATAACCCCAGCGGCAAGGTGAGCAAGACTGGCAATGGTTCGCTCTACAACTTCAAAGCCCCGGACAAGTTCGTCTCCAAGCCCGGCGGCGAATGGCAGGCGGTCGAAGCGACCATCATCGGCAACAAAATCACCGTCATCCAAAACGGCGTGAAAATTCATGACAACGTCGAAGTCACCAAAGGCACGGGGGGCGAATTGGACAACAACCATGACCAACCCGGCCCGATCTTCCTGCAAGGCGATCACGGCACGGTTTCGTTCCGCAACGTGCGGATCAAGGAATTGAAGTAATCCAAACGAGCAGAAAGGGACACGGGGTATGCAAACCAAGAATCGAATCCAGACTCGAAGCGCGGCTGACTCAGGCGCGAAATCAAACCACCTCTCGCGGCGGAAGTTCATCACGAGTTCAGTCTTGGCTTCCTCGGCGTTTATGTTTCTCCCGAGCCACGTGCTCGGGCGCGGTGGCGCGAAATCACCGAATGAGAAGCTAAACATAGCGGGTGTCGGAATCGGCGGCCAAGGCGGGCATGTGATCAGTCAATTGACTGGTGAGAACATCGTCGCCTTGTGCGACGTGGATTCCGCACACGCGGGTGGCGTGTTTCGCCGTTATCCGCAGGCGAAAGTCCATCAGGACTACCGCAAGATGCTTGAGCAGCAGAAGGACATTGACGCCGTCGTGGTTGCGACGCCGGATCATTTGCACGCGATCGTCTCGATCACGGCAATGAAACTGGGCAAGCACGTCTATTGTGAGAAACCTCTTACGCACGATGTCTGGGAGTCCCGGCAAATGACCCGGATTGCGCGCGAGCAAAAGGTAGCCACACAAATGGGCAACTCCGGCCAGGCCTCCGAGGAGACGCGCCTCCTGTGCGAAATGATCTGGGACAACGCCATCGGCCCGGTGCGCGAAGCGCACGTGTGGACGGATCGTCCGTCGAACGGATTGTTCAACGAGTATTGGCCTCAGGGTGTGGAGCGGCCCAAGGATACGCCACCAGTGCCGAGCACGTTAGATTGGAATCTCTGGCTTGGGCCGGCGCCGCAGCGGCCTTACCATCCGATTTATGTTCCGTTCCGCTGGCGCGGTTGGTGGGATTTCGGAACAGGTGCGCTAGGTGACATCGGCTGCCATTCGTTCGACCCGGTGTTCCGCGCCTTGAAACTCGGGCATCCCCTCAGCGTCGAAGCGAGTTCCAACCGCGTGAACAAGGAGACTTACCCGCTCGCCTCAATGGTCACGTATCATTTCGCCGCGCGCGGTGAAATGCCACCGCTAAAGCTTGTCTGGTATGACGGCGGTTTGCGTCCGCCGCGTCCCGAGGAACTGGAACAAGGCGAGGAAATGGGCGCTGGCGGACATCTGTTCATCGGCGACAAGGGGAAAATCCTCACAAAGCGTGGCGGCCGAAAAAGCGGTTACACCTTGATCCCGACGAAGCGTGCGCGTGAATACGGCGACCCGCCCAAAAAACTGCCGCGCTCGGTCGGCCATTACCAGGAGTGGATTGACGCGTGCAAGGGTGGCAAACCCGCCGGTTCCAATTTCGACTGGGCGGGCCCGCTCACTGAAGTCGTCCTCCTGGGCAACGTCGCCCTGCGGTCGCAGATGCGCGAGGAATTGACTACGAAAAAACTGCTGTGGGACGGGCCGAATCTGCGCTTCACCAATTCGAACGAGGCCAACAAGTTTTTGAAGACCGAGTATCGCCAGGGTTGGTCGCTCTAAATGCCGCCAAACAGGCAATCCAAATCCCAGTGGGACTTCGGCGAATTGTTTCCGACCGAACAAACCCGCCGCGTCTTGTCCGTCAGCGAACTCACCGAACAGGTCCGCCGGCTGCTGGAAAAAAATGTCGGTCAGGTTTGGGTGACCGGCGAAGTCTCAAATCTTCGCGTTCAAAGTTCCGGACACATTTATTTCACGCTAAAGGATGCCAATTCACAACTGAGTTGCGTGCTGTTTCGCACCGAATCGGTGTCGCATCGCGAATCGTTGGCGGACGGACAGAAAGTATTGCTCCAGGGGGAAGTCACGGTCTATGAAGCGCGCGGTCAGTATCAGCTCATCGTACGGGCGGTGGAGTTGCAAGGCGTCGGCTCTCTGCAAATCGCATTCGAGAAACTGAAGCATAAGCTCGCGGCGGAAGGGTTGTTCGCCAATGAACGCAAACGCCCCCTGCCAAAGTTTCCGCAACGCATCGGCCTGGTCACTTCGCCGACGGGCGCGGCGATCCGCGATGTGCTGCACGTCGTGCAGCGGCGCAATCCCGGGTTGGAAATCATCCTCGCGCCGTGCCGCGTGCAAGGTGATGGCTCAGCAGCCGAGGTGGCCGGAGCGATCCGAATGTTGAATGGATGGACTAACTCCCAGGTTGACCTGATCCTCGTTACCCGCGGCGGCGGCAGTCTGGAAGATTTGTGGGCGTTCAACGAAGAAATCGTGGCGCGGGCGATTTTTGACTCCCGATTGCCCGTGGTGTCGGCGGTCGGCCATGAAATTGATTTCACGATCAGCGACTTTGTCGCGGATGTTCGCGCAGCCACACCGAGCGCCGCGGCTGAAATTATTACGGAAGCCGTTCACGCATCTCGCGAGTTTGTGGCGGGTGCTCCCGCAATCATGCGCCAGCGCCTGCACCGGCAGGTCGCCCGCCAAATCGAAGAGTTCGGCGATTTGAATTTGCGTCTCAAACGCGCCCATCCACGCCGCCAGCTGAACGAGTGGCTGCAGCGTTTGGACGATCTGCAAGCCAATCTCTTTCGGTGCGCGAACCAAGGTGTGCGTGACCGGAACGTCGGTTGGAAAAATCTTGCCGCCCGGCTCTGGCGTGCGCGACCCGGCCAAGTCGTGAAGCAGCGGCGCGAGGCTCTGGCTCAAGCACGGCGGCGGCTGGGCGAACAAGCGCGGCATCAATGGCGCGAGCGGCAACACGATTTGAAGACTTTGAACTCGCGCCTCCTTTTGCTTGGCCCGGAACAAGTCCTGGCGCGAGGTTATTCCATCACAACGGACGCGAAATCAGGCAAGGTCTTACAAAATGCAGAGGAAGTTGTGCGGGGGCAGATTCTCAAGACGCGGTTGAAGGTTGGCGAGATTTCCAGCAAGGTTTAGAAATCATAACCACAGAGCGTCCGCCCCGCCTTCGCAACGGTTCGTTTCATCAAACTGCGTTGGAGGTTTTCTCATACATCCGTAAACCTACCGAACCCTTGTCCGTAATAGTAAGAGGCGCGCAGAACAACTTGTTTGGGTTATTGGTTTAGCCGCCGTGAGAACCAATCACCTCTGCGCCACGCTGCTGGCACTCGGCGCGCAATTCAGTTCTGTCTCGATGGCGCAATCGCTGTTGATCGAGGCGGAGTCGGGGGTCATCAGTGCGCCTTTTGTGCTTACGAACGGCTACGTTTACCAGCCGCACCAAACCAGCGTTACCAACGGTGGGCGCGCGGTCTATGACTTCGTCATAACGAACGCCGGAAACTACGCGATTCACGCGACGGTCCAGGCGCTCGATGCGCCTTCAAATTCATTCTATGTGTGCATTGACGGCGAGCCACAAGATGCGGCCTCCGTCTGGGTTTTTCCCGCCTCACCGCTTTTTGCGGAAAGGATGGTCACTGCTGGACGAAACCGCCTGCCCAACCATGCTTACAACTTCAGCGAGGGCCCGCATCAACTCGTCATCCGAGGCAGCGGAGCGAATGCCAGGCTGGATCGCCTGGCGATCGTCAGGCTTCCGTCGCCGCCGGCGCCTCCCACCAATTTGCGGATTGTGGCGGGGCCGTAACGTCCAAGTCCTTTGGCTTTTCCACACAACCTGAAACCAAATGCAAAAACCGTGTGAACTGAAATCCAGTGGACAGGTAGCCTCAAGGTCGTTATAGAATAAACGGCCAATACAGAAAATACTGTGGCTCGTTTGCTGATAAACAATGGTCATGATCGACCCACGACTTGTGAGTTGAATCTGGGGGTGAACCGATTCGGCCGTCATCCGGACAGTGAGATCGTCATTGACCACCCCACCATTTCGGCGACGCACTGCATCATGATTCTTACCGCCGAAGGAGTGCTGCTTCGCGATTGCGATTCAACTAACGGCACTTTCCTCGACGACAGGCCAGTCAAAGAAGTCATGTTGCGTCCTGGCCAGGCCGTGCGCCTGGGGGACGTGACGATCGTGGTCGAGACGACCGATGCTCGAATCGCCATTCCTGAAATCGAGAGAATGGTGGAATCCCCGCCCGTGGTGCTGCCGGACGGAACCGTCCTTTGCCGCCGGCATCCCCAAGCCCGCGTCACGCATCGGTGCACGCATTGCCATGAGGTCTTGTGTGACGCCTGCGTTCACCGCTTGCGGCGCAAGGGAGGCCGGACGCTGAAACTTTGCGCCCTCTGCAGCCACGCGTGCGAGCCCATCGGTCCGGTAAAGCGAAAAAAGAAATCCCTGATCACACTGCTTAACGAGACCATCAAGTTGCCGTTCCTGAAGAAAAGGAAGGATAAAAACGCCCCGTAGATACGGGCTTGGCTTCGATCCTCGCGATGTTTTCGACAAACAATCGGGGCGGCGCCGCAGCCTCAATTCTCCTCTGCCTTCGGCGGCTCGGCGCGTTTCAATCCGACCTCGTTGGCGATGTCGTCAAATTCTTCGTGACTGACTTCGTGAAGGTGTTTGCCGCGTTCCTTGAGCTTCTCGTTGATCTTGACCGCCTTTTCCGTCATCTGCTCGTGCGTGTCTTTCGAGCCTCCTACAAGGGCGAAATTCGGGCCGGTGGTAAGCCGCTTGTGCCCGTCAGAATCCAATCCCACGCCAAGTATTAGCGCTTTGCGTTGCTTCTTGCCACCCGCGTTCGACATCATGTGAGCCTAAAGTTGGAGGCCAACGTGGTCAAGCGTCGGCAGTGACGGTACAATCCCCAAATCCCCAACCTCGGCGGTGAATTCAATCACCCCTCGGAAGAAACCCCAAAGCTGCACACCACCAAATCCACTTGCCCAGATGCATTCAGGTAGATTCAGGCGAACACAATCTCCGTCGTCGTGGCTTTCTCATCCCACCCGCGCGTGGGTTCGGCCGTCACGGACGAAATGTCCTTGATGGAAATCTGCCGACCGCGGGTCTTGGGCGATTTGATTTCAATCTTCGCCGGGTCGCAGGTTTGTTGGTTGATTTTCTGGTGCGGCGCAGGCTTGTAGCGCACGTACAGAGTTTTCGGTGTGCCGGTCGCGAAGAACAAAATGCGCGACTTCTCCGGAATACATAGATACGCCTTGTTCAAAATGGTTCCGCCGAATTTGAAGCGCTTGAGGTAACTCGCCTTGCGATCCGTGTAGGCGCAGGTGAAAACCGTCTCGCGATCCGGCAGGCCGCAGTAAAACAGTTCCGGGCCGACGAACAACTTCTCCGGCAGTTCGCTGACTTTGTAAGTCCCGTCCTTGAACACGAGCAAGACCTTGTCAAACTTCGTGCATTCAATTTTGAATTCCTCGCCGCTGACTTTGTAACCGACATAGCCACTCTCACGGTCGTAAGAAACCTTGAACGCCTTGAACGCGACGGCCTTCGCGTCCACTTCCTCGTGCCGGCTCGACTTGGTTGTGAGCCGCGGAAACTGCGGGCCGTATTTTTCCAGCAACGCTTCAAGATGGCCGATCACATATTTCGTGAGGTTCTTAAGGTTCTTGCGGGTCTCGGCCAGGTCAGCCTTCACTTTTTCCATCTGCTCGCGATGCTGGTTGATGTCGAAAAGCGAAATCCGCCGGATGCGAACCTGCAACAACCGCTCCACGTCAGGATCAGTGAGTTCACGCACAAGTTCCTTTTTGAACGGCTTGAATCCGTCATGAACCGCCGCCGTCACGGCCTCGGCTGTCTTGCACTTCTCAATCAGTTTGTAAATGCGCTCTTCGATGAAGATACGCTCCAGCGTCCGGAAGTGCAGTTCGTCCTGCAGCTTTTGTTCCTTGAGTTCGAGTTCACGCTTGAGCGTCTCCACCAACTGCGCCGTATTCTCGCGCAACACCTCGCTGACCGTCAGTTCGACGGGCCGATTATCTTTGATGACGACGATGCGGCTCGCGATCGTCACCTCGCAATCGGTAAACGCATACAGCGCGTCCACCAGCTTTTCCGCATCCACGCCCGGCGGACATTTGATCTCGATCTCCACCTCCTCAGACGTGAAATCGTTGATGGATTTCACCTTCAACTTGCCCTTCTCCACCGCCGCCTCGATGGAAGCGGTAAGCGATTCCGTCGTCGTGCCGGGTGGCAGTTCTGTGATGACGACCGAGGATTCCTCGCGCGTTTTGATGCGGGCACGCACCTTCACGCTGCCCTTGCCGTCCTGGTAATCGCGCGCGTCCATCAGGCCGCCGGTCGGGAAATCCGGCAGACACTTGAACGGCTGCTTCTTGAGAATCGCGATCTGTGCTTCGAGCAGCTCGGGAAAATTGTGGGGCAAAATCCGCGCGCTCAAACCCACCGCGATGCCTTCGGCCCCCAGCATGAGCGTCAACGGCAACTTGCTCGGCAGCGTGACCGGCTCTTTGTTGCGCCCGTCGTAGCTCGGCACGAATTGCGTGATTTCGTCGTTGAACAGGTGCGTGCGCGCGAGGTCCGTGAGGCGGCATTCGATGTACCGTGGCGCGGCGGGCGGATCGCCGGTGAAGACGTTGCCGTAATTCCCCTGCCCTTCGATGAGGTAACGCTTGTTCGCCAGCACCACGAGCGCGTCGCCGATGGAGGCGTCACCGTGCGGATGATACTGCATCGTGTGACCCACGACGTTGGCGACTTTGATGAAGCGCCCGTCATCTTTCTCGTGCAGCGCCCAGAGAATGCGCCGCTGAACCGGCTTCAAACCGTCCGCGAGATTCGGAATGGCCCGGTCGCGAATGACATAGCTGGCGTAATCCAGAAATCCGCGATCCACGCGCGTGTGCAAACCCGCTCCGAGTTTCTTAGGATCAAACGCGCGCGGCGCGACGGCCTCAACTTGTTCGGCGACGACGTGTTGCTCACCGTTGCCGTCGGCGGCGCGTTTGGACTTACCAGGTTTCGCTTCAGCCGGTTTGGTGACTGCTGGGGCGGGTTGTGGCCCGTCAATCGGCAACTCCGGTTGATTTGAATCTTTCTTTCGCTTGGCTGCGCTCATGTAACGCGCGCATTAAGCCAGAAGGAAGTGGTGGGTAGCAAGATTTCCAAAATCGGCACGTCGGCATCCTTGCCGGCCCTCTTGCTTCGTAGCGGAAACGAGAATTTGTTTGGGGCAACTTCCTTCTCCACTTTCTGTGGAAATCTCGGCGTCCCCTGCCCAAAAAGGTTATTCCACTTTTTGACTCGCCGCAGCTAAACAGCGCTCTCCAGTACCGCCGCCGCCGCGGCATAGTTCTGCGTGTGACTC
>CAZCZP010000063.1:0-17624 GCA_964502895.1 uncultured Bifidobacteriaceae bacterium | reverse complement strand
CCAAATCCTGCCGCAAGGCACGTTTTGGCCGAGCCGAGGCCGAGGAAAAAACCAGCGAAACGGTCATCCAGAAAATCTTTGATGAACTGCCCGTGCCGTGAAAACCAACAAAATTATGGATCTACAAAATTTCATCACGCAAACCTTGGTTCAAATTGCCAAAGGCGTTGAAGGCGCATCGGCGGAACTCAAGGATTCTTCAGCAGTTGTTAATCCTAGGAACGTCTCTGGAACTCACAACGCAAACTCAAATGTTTACGGTTACTTGGATGAGAACAAGAAGTTCTACCGCGCAGTGCAGCAGATTGAATTTGATGTGGCAGTCGTGGCTTCAAAAGGAACCGAAACTAAAGGTGGCATAGGAATTATGGTTGGTTCGATTGGACTCGGCTCTCATGGAAAGAGCGATGCGGAGAATAGCTCTCATTCACGAATCAAATTCAAAATTCCTATGGTTTTTCCTTTTGAAAAGACTGACAAAGCTTAACTCAGCTTCATCGCTGCACAGATAGCCGCATGATCCCCCGCGAGATTCTCAAAAAGATCCGGCAGATCGAAATTCGCACGAACCGCATCGTGACCGAATCGCTCGCGGGGGCGTATCATTCCGTCTTCAAGGGCCAGGGCATGAACTTTGACGAGGTGCGCGAATACCAACCCGGCGACGACGTGCGCGCCATTGACTGGAACGTCACCGCGCGGATGAATCATCCGTTTATCAAGAAGTTCGTGGAGGAACGCGAACTCACGCTCATGCTCGTCGTTGACGTCAGCGGTTCGGGTTTGTTCGGCTCGCGCGACCAATCCAAGCGCGAACTCGCGGCAGAAATCGCCTCCGTGCTCGCCTTCTCCGCCATTCGCAACAACGACAAGGTCGGCCTCATCCTCTTCAGCGATGAGGTGGAGAAATTCATTCCGCCGCGCAAAGGTCGCAGCCACGTTCTGCGGGTCATCCGTGAAGTACTGTTCTTCGAGCCTGAGCGACGTGGGACAGATTTGAATGCGGCGTTGGAATTCCTGATGCACGTCGCGCGACATCGCGCGGTGGCAGTGGTGATTTCGGATTTCATTGGTTCGCCCGCGGTTTCCGTGCGCGAGCGCAGCCGCAAACTGCGCCCGCAAATGATGCTGCTCGAATCGCTCGCCCAAGCTTCGTTCACCATGCTCAAGCAGGCCAATCGTCGGCTTGACGTCGTGGCCGTGCAGATCACGGATCGCTACGAACTCGAATTACCGGCGCTGGGCCGTCTGGTGTTGAAGGACGCCGAAACCGGCGAAGTGATTGAGATCAACAGCGGCGACGAGCGCAAACGGTCGGCTTTCAACCAACGGCAAACTCGGGCGCTGTCGGACACGGCCCGCTTATTCCGCTCGGCGGGGATTGATTCAATTCAACTGCGCACAGATCAGCCTTACGGCGCGGCGCTGGCAAAGTTTTTTGAAACGAGGGAGCGGAGGAGGTTGCGAGGATGAAAAGGTCCGGCACCAATTTGTGTGACGTTCTCCCTCTCCCCCAGGAGAGGGAGAATTGCTCGCCAGCCCGCATTGTAGCGAACGGACCTTTCAATTTGTCCGCCTTGAGTCACGCATCGCCGGACGGAGGAGGCAGGCAAATTGATTTCTGCAAATCACGAGGCGTCCGATTGCCGTCCCCTCTCCCCGGGGGGAGAGGGTCAGGGTGAGGGCAAGCGGAAGGACTGACTCATGGCCACAAATCAAACAGCCTCAACCGTCGCTAATGACATTCGCGATATCCGGCCGCCCGTGGAGATTCCCAATCCCTGGGAGTTGCTCTGGTGGGCGCTCGGAGTGTTGCTGCTCGCGGCGATTGCATTTGCATTGTGGCGGTATTGGCGACGCCGCCAAATGCAACCACCTATCGTGATTGAAATTCCCGCGCACGAGCGAGCGCGCCGAAAACTTGAAACCGCCCTGGATCTTTTCGATCAGCCCAAACCTTTTTGCACAATCGTCTCGGATGCGGTTCGCCTGTATCTCGAAGAACGCTTCGGTCTGCGCGCCCCGGAGCGGACCACCGACGAATTTCTCGCGGACTTGAGCCGGAGCGACGCGCTCACGGCGCTGCAAAAGGAATCGTTGAAAGGATTCCTTTCGGCGTGTGATCTGGTGAAGTTCGCCAAATACGAACCCGGGCGACCCGAGCTTGAGGCGCTTTACAATTCCGCGTTGCGGCTCATCGAAGAAACCGAGCCGATCGAAGTCCCGAGTCCCGAGTCCCGGGTGCAGACACCCAAGGCCGCATGACGTTCGCCTATCCATATTTTTTGTTGCTGCTTCTGTTGCTGCCTTTGGCCGCGTGGTTGAAAGGCAAGCGCGGCCAACCGCCTGCTTTTATTTATTCCTCGGTGCAACTGTTGCGCGGCGTGCTCGATATCTCGCGAACGAGTGCGGGGGGATTCCTGCCCGCGTTGCGCTGGCTGGCGCTGGCGCTGTTCATCATCGCGCTGTCACAACCGCGGCTGACGAAGAGTGAAACTAGGATTACGGCGAGCGGGGTGGACATCGTCGTGGTGTTTGATTTGTCGGGGAGCATGGCGGCGGAGGATTTTGAAATTCGCGGGCAACGCGTCAATCGCTTGGTCATGGCCCGTGAGGTTTTGAAGAGATTCATTGAGAAACGTCCGAACGACCGCATTGGCCTGGTCGTGTTCGGCACCGAGGCATACACGGCGACGCCATTGACACTCGACCACGATTTCCTGGTGCAAAACCTGGATCGCCTTGAACTCGGAACGGTCAACGGGAATCAAACCGCGATTGGCTCGGGTTTGAGCACCGCGCTGAACCGTCTGCGCGAATTGAAGTCCAAAAGCAAGATCGTGATTCTGATGACCGACGGCGTAAACAACGCGGGCAAGGTATCGCCCTTGACGGCCGCCGAAGCGGCGCAAGCCCTGGCGGTGAAGGTTTATACGATCGGGGTCGGGACGCGCGGACAAGCGCCGGTGCCGCAATATTTCATGGGACAGAAAGTGGGTTACCGCATGGAGCCGGTGGATATTGACGAAGACACGCTCAACAAAATCGCCGAGCGGACGGATGGAAAATATTACCGCGCCGACAACGCCGCGCGATTTGAGGCAATCTATGCGGAGATTGACAGGCTGGAAAAAACGGAAGCGGACGTGAAGAAATATGCCCAACACCAGGAACTGTTTGCCTGGATCATTGCGCCGGGGCTGGCGTTGCTGCTCTTGGAACTTTTGCTGAAGCACACGGTCTGGAGGCGGCTGCCGTGAGATTCGCTCATCCTCATCTGCTCTGGCTGTTGTTGGTTTTCCCGCCGGCGTTGATCGCCTTTTTCTGGTGGTCGTGGCGCAAGCGCCAGGAACTGGCAAAACAGTTTATTCAGGCACGCTTGTTGCCTGGATTAATTTCTGGCGTTTCGCCCGTGCGGCAAAAGCTTCGCATGGCAGGCGTTGTTCTTGCAGTGGTTTGCTTGATCCTCGCCCTGGCGCGACCGCAGTGGGGTTTCACCTGGGAGGAAGTGAAACAACGAGGCCTGGATATCGTCGTCGCGATTGATACGTCCAAGAGCATGCTGGCGGAGGACATTGCACCGAATCGTCTGGCGCGGGCAAAACTGGCGGCGCTGGATTTGATGCAACAGGCGAAATCCGACCGCCTCGGCCTGGTGGCGTTTGCCGGCAGCGCGTTCTTGCAGTGTCCACTCACGATAGATGACAACGCGTTCCGCCAAAGTGTCGAGGCATTGGACGTGAACATCATTCCTTCGGGCGGCACCGCCCTGGCCGAAGCGATCAACGTCGCCCGCGAAGCTTTCAAAGAAGGCGACAATTACAAAGTGCTGGTGATCTTCAGTGACGGCGAGGACAACGACGAAGGAGCGCTGGCCGCGGCACAAAAGGCGGCGGAAGACGGGTTGCGCATTTTCACGGTCGGCGTGGGCACGGCTGAAGGCGAGTTGTTGCGAGTCAAGGATGCCAAGAACCGCACGGACTACATCCGGGACGATCAGGGCAACGTGGTGAAGTCGCGGCTGAACGAGAATTTGCTTCAGGAAGTCGCGTTCGCGACCGAGGGCCGAATGTACCTTCGTTTGGCAGGGGCGAAGACGATTGATTCACTCTATGAACAGGGCCTCGCGCCGCTGCCCAAGTCCGAGGGCCAGGAAAAACTGGTGAAGCAGTATCACGAGCGCTACCACTGGCCGCTGACTGCGGCGATATTGTTTTTGTTGTTTGAAATGTTGTTGCCCGAACAGAAGCGTGCGTCGCGAAGAACCGCACTTGCGCCGGAGCAAAAACCCCTGAGCGAAGCGGTGGCTTTACTGGTCCTGCTATGGTTGCCAGCCTCGATGCTCGGCTCGCCGGCGAGCGCGCTTCGCGAGTACGAAGCGGGCAAATATGACGAGGCACTCAAGGAGTATCAACGCGCGCTTGAACGCAAAAAGGATGATCCGCGGCTGCAATTTAACGCAGGCGCGGCAGCGTATCGCCAGGGGAACTTCGATCAAGCCGCCAAACATTTCACCGAGGCGCTGCCGGCCCAGGATCTGCAATTGCAGGAGCGCGCTTACTACAACCTGGGCAACGCACTGTATCGAGCGGGACAAGCAGCAGGTGATCCTCAGAAAATGCAGCGGGCATGGGAAGATGCGCTGCGGCGTTACGACGGAGCCATCAAATTAAACACAAACAACGCGGACGCGAAGTTCAATTACGAGTTCGTAAAGAAGAAACTGGAAGAGCTAAAACAACAGCAGCAGAATGACGGAAAGCCGCCGGACCCGAGCGAGGAAGCCAGGAAGGCCAAGGCCGCCGCAGATGAAGCGGTGCGGCGGAGGGATTACCAGCAGGCGCTCGAAATCATGGAAAACCAGCTTCAACGAGATTCCACGACCGGCTATTATTCGGATTACATCGAACGGTTGAGAGAGGTAAATGGTGTTAAAACTACTGATCGTTAGTCTGGCGCTCGCGCCTCTGGTGCTTTGCGCGCAAACCGCGGAGGATCACTTCCACCGCGGCGCGCAGTTTTACGTCTTTGGTGAAAAGACGAACGCCGTCGGGGAGGTCACAACCGGGCTTCAGAAATTTCCAGACGACGAAAAGCTCCGAGCGCTCGCCGAAATCCTGGCCAAACAGGAAGAGGAACAAAAGCAACAGCAGCAACAACAACAGGATCAGAAGAACCAGGAGCAGCAGAAGCAACAGCAGGATCAATCACAGGAAAAAAACGACCAGAACGACCCACAAGCGAAGAAAGACCAGCAGCAAAAGGATCAACAAAAACCACAATCATCTGGCGAACAAAAGGAAGATCAGGAAGGTGACCCTGCTCAACCCGTCCAGGCACACGCCATGACGCCGCAGGAAGCGCAACAGTTATTGGATGCGCAAAAGGGTGAGGAACAATTTTTGCAGTTCAAACCCGCAGAAAAGCAGGAACGCCGGCGGCGTTTGCTCAAGGATTGGTGAGCCTGCTCCACCAATGCGAACGTTCACGGCGCGCCGTACGCGCGAAATAAAAAAGCAGGCCGGCAACGGCCTGCTGTGAAAGTCCTGTGGAGAGAACGTTAACCGGCGCTCTTGGATGGTTTATCGGCTTTTGCTGACTTCTCGACTTTAGCCGGCTTTTCGGCTTTGGCTGGTCGCTCAACCTTTGAACCTTTGTCCGCTTTAGCGCCGCGCGCCTTGTCGCTCGCTTCGGATTTTTCAGCCGGCTTGTCGCCTTCGGGCCGGCGGCCACGGCGTTCGTAACGGCCTTCCCGGCCCTCTTCCTTCCTGGGTTCAGCCGGAGCGGCGGCTTCAGCCGTCACGGCCGGTGGAGGCGTGGTGCTCTCGACGCGCACTTTGAGCGTGCCTTTGACTTCAGCGTGCAGATGCAATTCGACTTCGTGTTCACCCAGTGTCTTGATCGGGTGTTCGAGATGGATTTTTCGCTTGTCGAGCGTGATGTCGAATTGCGTCTTGAGTTGGTCGGCGATCATGCCCGAGGTCACCGCGCCAAACATCTTCCCATCTTCACCGGTTTTGACGGTCACGACAGCAATGAGCTTTGAAACCCCTTTGGCCAATTCGCTCATGGTGTTGAATTCGTGCGCCTCACGCTCGGCGCGGCGCTGCCGCAGCGCTTCCAACCGGCGTTTGTTGGCTTGCGTCAGCGGAATGGCCAGGCGTTGCGGAAACAAATAATTGCGGGCGTAACCGGCGGCGACCCTGACCTGGTCGGATTCGCCGCCCAAGCCGACGATGTTACTGGTGAGAATGACTTCGGTTTTCATGAATCGTTAAATCGCTGGATCGTGATGCGGAATATTTCCTGGCCTCGCGGCTTGGATCAAAACGGAACGTCGTCGCCTTCGTGTGGCGGAACATCCGGTTCGGCATCCGCGGGCGCCGGTGCGGCCGCCGGGCGGCTCGCTGGCGCGGGACGACCCTGTCCTTCACCGCCATCGCCACCGCGTCCACCGCCGGAATCGAGGAACTGGAAGTTCTCCAACACCACGCCAAGTTTGCTGCGCTTCTGGTTGGTTTGCTTGTCATCCCAGGTTTCGTATCGGAGGCGCCCTTCGATTAGAATGGGCCGGCCCTTTTTGAGATACTGCGCGATGGTTTCCGCAGTCTTGCCGAAGGCGTCCACGTCCACAAAAGTGACTTCCTCCTTCATTTCACCCGTTTCGCTTTTCCATTTGCGATTGCAAGCGATTCCCAGGCGCGCGATCGCCGTGCCTTTGGGCGTGTATCTCAACTCAGGGTCGCGAGTCAGGTTGCCGGCGAGGATAACTTTGTTGAAGCTGGCCATTGGGCCTCCAGTTCTTTTGCGGGTTTACTTCGCGGGTTTCGGTTCGGGCGCTTGCGTGAACACGACTCGAAAAACCTCTTCGCTCAAGGCGAACCGGCTGCGTAGTTGCGTGACGATCGCAGGCGCGCCGGCGAAAATCACGTTCACGTAAAAGCCAGCCGAGTATTTTTTGTCGGCAACGCGCGAGAAACTCTTGCGATCCATCTTTTGCACGGTCTCGACGTTGCCTCCCGCCGCGCTGATCTCGGCCGAGATTTTGTCAATGGCCTCTTTTATGCCCTCTTCTTTGCCCGCGGTATTTAATATGAACAGGCCTTCGTATCGTTTCACTGCTTTTGTCCTTCGTTCGCGGGATCAACCACGACCCCATTAAATTGGTTCATTGCTTTCTGTATTCCGGCGTCCAACCAGCATTCCACCTGGTCGCACGCCACCGTTAAAACCTTATCCACCAGCGCTGACTCGGTCGAATCAAATCGCCCGAGCACATGCCCGGTGATTTCGCGCGTGCCGTCCCGGCGTCCAATCCCGATCCGCAACCGCGCGAACTCGCGCGTGCCCAGCCGTTGCTCGATGGATTCCAATCCATGATGACCGCCGCTGCTCCCGCGCATCCGCAGCCGCAACTCGCCCAGCGGCAAATCAGCGTCGTCCACTGCCACCAGGACGTTACGCAACGCCAACTGATAAAAATCCACGAGCGCCCCGACCGCTTCCCCGCTCAAGTTCATGTACGTCTGCGGCTCGCACAAGATCACGCGCCGATCACCACGCTCAACCCGCACCAGCCGTGATTGAAATTTTTTTGCCGCGCTCCAGTCGGCCCGCCAACTCGCGGCCAGTTTCTCGATGAGCCGGAACCCAGCGTTGTGGCGCGTCCGGACATACTCCGCGCCCGGATTTCCCAATCCCACGATGAGATGCAAATCCTCCATGCGCGGGTCTGGCCCGGCGACACGAGTCGCGCGAGGCCGCGGCCGGACTTATTTCTTCTTCTCGGCCGGAGCGGCTTTCTTGTCGCCAGCGGCGGCGGCAGCCGGGGCTTTCTCGCCAGGCTTTGCGGCAGCGGTCTTTTCCGCACCTTTCGCGGCGCCCTTCTCGGTCCCCTTCGCCGTAGCAGCCCCCTCCTCGCCTTCTTCCTTCTTTTCCTTGGTCATCTCGACGTCGCCAGCGGCAACTGGAGCGGCGGCGGTTTCCGCGGCGGCTTCTTCTTCTGTCTTCGGCAAGGCAACGGAGATAACGGAAACTTTCTTGTCACCGAGAATCTCAACGCCGGCGGGCGGCTTGATCTCGCCAAGGTGAATGGACTTGCCGAGTTCAAGACTCGTGACGTCCACTACAATCTGTTCGGGCAAATCCTTCGGCAGCGCGCGGACTTTGATCTTGAAGAGAACGTGTTCCAGCACTCCGCCGCCCGTTTTCACGCCGGCGGCTTCACCGACGGTTTCAACCGGCACCATGACCGTGACCTTTTCGGTTTCGGAAACTTCGTGAAAGTCCACGTGCAGAACTTTGCCATCGAGCGGATGGTGTTGAACTTCTTGGACGAGCGCGAGCCGCTTGGACTTGTCCACCGCGAGGTCCACAAGAATGTTCTCGGAAACTGAATGATGAATGAGGTCTTCCATCTCCTTGGCGCTGACCTCGAGGTTTTCGGGTTTGGATTGTCCGCCGTAAATGACAGCCGGCACGCGTCCAGCGGCCCGGAGTTGTTTGACTTTACGACCGCGCGCCAGTGTGCGCGGAAATGCATTCAAAGGTACTGATTTCATGTCTAAGTCTATCTTCGAACGGCCTAACTGGTCCGCCCGCCTTTCGATTCAAACAGCGAAGTCACCGACGAATTACTATGGATTCGTTTAATCGCTTCGCCCAAAAGCCCGGCGACCGACAGCGTGGTAATTTTCACGCCCCGAATCGCAGGGCGCAGGACTGTATCAGTTGTGATTAGCTCGTCAATACTCGACTTCCGCAATCTTTCCACTCCCACGTCGTTCAGGATCGCGTGCGAAACGCAGGCCAAAATCTTCTTGGCTCCCTTTTTCTTCAGCAACTCGGCCCCTTTGGTCAGCGTGCCGGCAGTCTCCGTCAAATCGTCCACCAATAAAACATTCTTGCCGCGAACTTCGCCGATCACCGCCATGGATTCGACCTCTGAAGCGCTTTTGCGGCGCTTGGCGATGATGGCCAGTCCGGACTCCAGCTCTTGAGAATAAGCGTAAGCCATTTTCAGCCCACCCACGTCCGGACTCACGACCACCAGATCGCTCAATTTCTTTTTCCGCAGGTGATCGTACATCACGGGCGCGGCGTAAAGATGATCCACCGGAATGTCGAAGAAGCCTTGAATCTGTTGCGCGTGCAAATCCATCGTGAGGATGCGGTTCGCGCCAGCGGCGATCAACAGGTTTGCCACAAGCTTGGCGGTGATCGGCACGCGCGGCTGGTCTTTGCGATCTTGGCGCGCGTAACCGTAGAAGGGCAGCACCGCCGTGATGCGATGGGCGCTGGCCCGGCGCAACGCATCCATCATGATGAACAGTTCCATCAAATGATGATTCGTGGGCGGCGACGTGGGCTGCACAATGAAGACGTCTTCGCCACGAACGTTCTCCTCGATTTTTACAAACGTCTCGCCATCGGGAAACGGACGAATGCCGCACTTGCCGAGTTTGATGCCGATGTAATCGCAAATGGCGTTGGCCAGAGGTTCGTTGGCTGTTCCGCTGAAAACTTTCACAAATCAGATATCCGGTTAAATGGAAATTCGCCCCGAGCCGGGTGAAAAAGCGGCGTGACTGTAACAACCGGCAAGTGCGGCGCAAGCGGAATCTCTCCTCATGTCACCGTGTGATCCAGCCACCACCCACTACCAGATCGTCCTGATAGAAAACTGCCGCTTGCCCCGGTGTTATCGCGCGTTGTAGCGCGTGCAATTTGACTTTAGCTCGGCCATTTCCTAACGGCGTTACCGAGGCTGGGGTGCCGGGATGGTTGTAACGTATCTTCGCAGTGACTTCGAGACTCTCCGGCGGCGTATCGAAGGGAATCCAGTTGCAGCGATCCACGATGAATTCGTCCCGAGCCAACGCGGCCTCGTCACCAACAATGACTCGGTTGTTCGCCGCATCCAGTTCAACGACGTAAAGCGGTTGCGCGCTGGAGACACCCAGTCCTCGCCGCTGGCCAATGGTGTAGAACTCAATGCCTTCGTGATGGCCCAGCAGCTTGCCCTGCTCGTCCACAATTTCACCACGATGTCTTGCCGCAAGCTTTGCCTGCTCCAGAAATTTTCCGTAGTCGTTGTCCGGCACAAAACAAATCTCCATGCTTTCTTCCTTGTCTGCGGTCTTGAGATTGCAGTGACGCGCCACTTCGCGCGTGTCGTTCTTGGTTTTTTCACCAAGCGGAAACATCGCGCGCGCAAGCTGGTTCTGCTTCAACGAAAACAGGAAATAACTTTGGTCCTTCTTCAAATCACGTCCACGCTTGAGCAACACGCGCTCATCGCTGCGCTCCAGCCGCGCGAAGTGTCCGGTGGCGATGAACTCGGCCCCGAGTTGATCCGCGCGGTCAATAAGCCGCCCGAACTTCAAATTCTGATTGCACATGACGCACGGGTTCGGCGTGCGACCCGCCTTGTATTCGTCGGCAAAATACTGGATGACCTTCGTTTGAAATTGCTCCGCCTCATCAATGAGGTAATACGGTATCCCCAATTTGTGACAAACCGCCCGCGCATCCGTGACCGCTTGCGGGCCACAGCATTTGTCCTCGGCCCGCGACACGCAATCCTGTGGCCAGAGCTTGAGCGTGATGCCCACCACGTCGTAGCCCTGCTCCAGCAAAAGCGCCGCCGTCGCGGAGGAATCCACCCCGCCGCTCATGCCGCAGACCACGCGTGTTTTCTTTGGTGCAACCACAGGTCGGGAATTATAGCGCGGTGCGGAGTCGCCGCAACCTTCGATAAATTACCGGCGTTGTTTCGGCCTGAAAAAACGTTCACGTTTGCCGCGCCCCATCAACAGCACGAGGCGGCGTGGGCGAATCACCCTGCCGGCGCCGCAGTTTCCGCAAGTTCCGAAACATCGTGATGGCAAGCCCTTGGAAGCGGGATTTAATCTACACTTGTTTTATAGATGTTAATGCAAACACGACACAGAGATACGCTGACAAAAAGCTATTTGACAACAACTTCCAATCTGAAATGATTGTCATGTAGATTTTGTTGAATTGCTTATGACGGACAGCCAAACCAAACCAGAGGTTTCGCGAAACGAATCCCTCAAGGAAGCCGGCCCGACGCTAGCGGGCACCATTGCGCAGACGCTCGCGGATGAAAGCGTTGACCATTTCACGGACGACGACGGCCAATTCCTGAAATTCCATGGCTCGTATCAGCAAGACGACCGCGATCTGCGCAAGGCCGGCAAGAAGTATATGATGATGGTGCGCGGCCGGATTCCCGGCGGCGTGATGACGGCCAGGCAATGGTGCGTCTTCGACGATCTCGCGACACAATGCGGCAACAACACCCTTCGCATCACCACACGCCAGAGCATCCAGTTTCACGGCGTGCTCAAGGGAAATCTTAGACCGCTCATCAAGCGAATCAACGAATCGCTGCTCTCCACGCTCGCCGCTTGCGGTGATGTCAATCGCAACGTCCTCGCTCCGCCCACGCCGGCTTACACCAAGGCGCGCGAGCAGGTGTTTGCCGACTGCCACAAAGTCGCCATGGCCCTCGCGCCGCGCACGAAGGCTTATCACTCCATCTGGATTGATGGTGTCCAGCTCGACAACGAGGCGGCGGAGAACAAAGGATTTGTTGACCCGCTCTACGGCAAGACCTATCTGCCACGCAAATTCAAAACCGCTTTCGTCATCCCGCCGGTGAACGATCTTGATGTGCTCACAAATTGTCTCGGCTTCATCGCCATCGTGGAGAACGACAAGCTGGTTGGCTACAATCTCGCCGTGGGTGGCGGCATGGGCCGCAGTCACGGCAACGAAGCCACCTTTCCGCGGCTGGCGGATGTCATCGGTTTCTTCGCTCCGGACAAAATTGTGGAGGTGGCCAAGGCAGTCCTCACGATCCATCGGGATTTTGGCGATCGCGCAGATCGCAAGCACGCGCGGCTGAAGTACGTCGTCGCTGAGCGCGGCGTGGATTTCATGCGCGACGAGGTTAACAAACGCGCCGGCATCCAATTACAGCCCGCACGACCTTACACATTTGCGACCATGGGCGACCTCTATGGTTGGCACAAGGCGGTGGACGGAACTTGGTTTCTTGGCCTGTTCGTCGAAACGGGCCGTGTGAAGGGTGCGCAGAAAACGGCGCTACGGCAGGTGGCGGAGAAATTTCCGAACACCGAGTTTCGGCTTAGCGCGAATCAGAACGTGATACTCGCAAACATCGCCGAAGCCGACAAGGCAGCCATCAATGCTCTGCTCACTTCGCAAGGGGTGAAGACGGAAAACCAGGCCAGCGTGCTGCACGCCGCTTCGATGGCTTGCCCGGCCTTGCCAACGTGCGGTTTGGCGCTGGCGGAATCCGAACGAATGTTGCCGGGCCTTGTGGCTCGAATCGAAAAAATTTGTGCCGAAGTCGGCCTGGGTGGTGAGGAAATCATCATCCGCTCGACCGGCTGCCCGAATGGCTGCGCGCGGCCGTACATGGCGGAGATTGCATTCGTAGGCAAAGCACCGGGGCGGTATCAACTTTGGCTGGGCGGCAACGCGGCAGGCACGCGCCTTAATCGCGTTTGGAAAGATGTCATCAAAGACCCGGAAATCGAGAACGAGTTGCGCCCGATCCTCGCTCGCTATGCGAAAGAGCGGAACGCGAACGAGCGCTTCGGCGACTGGGTGGAGCGAGTGTTTTGGAAGGAACAAACAACGCTGACGGCTTGAGCTTAGAATGGAAGAAAAGTAAAATAACCCATGAGATGAACGCAAAGCGTCCGCGAATTATTCAGCCGATTGTCACCCGCTACTCGACGCACGCAGAAGCCGAGGCAGCGGATCGCGCGTGGATGCGTTCACTGACTCCGCTTGAGCGCTTGCGCCAACTGGAACTGGCGCGCCAATACGCCTATGGACCCGAGGTATCTCAGCGACGACTTCCGCGACTTCCTAACTTGTCTAAACGACGCTGGCGTTGAGTACCTGTTGGTGGGCGGTCACGCGGTGGCGTATCACGGATATTTCCGGGCAACGCGAGACATGGACATCTGGATCGCCGTATCGCCGGAGAACGCCGACCGTCTCGTTCAAGCAGTGAAGACATTTTTTGGTGGTGAATTGGCCGGACTGACACGCGAGTGGTTTTTGGACAAAGAAAACGTCACGCGCTTTGGCGCGGTGCCGAACCTGATCGAAATTCTTCCTTCAATTTCGGGAGGAGAATTCACAGTCGCCTACACTCGGCGGGTTACGGACAAAGTGGACGGCCAATTGGCCCATCTAATCAGCTTTGACGATTTGATCGCCAACAAGAAGGCCAGTGCGCGGTTGAAAGATTTGGCGGATGTTGAACAACTGACAAAAGAATGATTTCGGATTTTATCTCCACTGCCAACACCGAGTTGCGCACCAAACCGGCGCTCGACATCGTGAAGTGGGCGGTTGCCCAAGCCAATGGCCGCGCCATTGTCTCCACGAATTTTCGCCCTTACGAAGCGGTGGTCCTGCACCTCTGCACTCAGGTTCAGCCGGACATCCCCGTGTTGTGGGTGGATCACGGCTACAATCGTCCGGCCACTTACAAACACGCCGAGCGGATTCGCGAGCAACTCAAGCTGAACCTCAAGCCTTATCTGCCGAAAATGACGCCCGCGCATCGCGACGCGATTCACGGCCCGATTCCGTCCACCGAACAGGAAGAAGCGTTGAAGCAATTCAGCGCCGTGATGAAGCTCGAACCATTTCAGCGCGGGATGAAAGACCTCGCTCCTTCGGTATGGATCACCGCGTTGCGCAAAATGCAGAACCCGAATCGCGCCGGTCTCGACATCGTATCCGAGGACAAGAACTTCAATTCACTCAAGGTCAGCCCGGTATTTTATTGGAGCGACGCGGACATGGAGAATTACCTGAAGCAGCACGGCCTGCCGAACGAGTGGGATTATTTTGATCCAGCCAAAGCTGATGAAAAGCGTGAATGCGGACTTCACGCCGCCTGGGGTGGCAAAGCGGTTGCCGCTGCATGACCGAAGGGAAACAGGGATTAGCGATGAGCAGCTACCAACTCGACCATCTTCAATTCCTCGAAACCGAAGCCATCCACGTGATGCGCGAGGTCGCCGCGGAGTTCGAGCGACCCGCAATTCTCTTCTCGGGCGGCAAGGATTCCATCTGCATTCTGCGCCTGGCGGAAAAGGCGTTCCGCCCGTCTGACATTCCGATGCCGTTTCTCAACGTGGAAACCGGCCATGAATTTCCAGAGCTGCTGGAGTTCCGGGATCGTCGGGCGAAGCAGCTTGGCGCAAAGCTCATTGTGCGAACCGTGGACGACGCGATTGCCAAGGGACTTGCCCATCCCGCGCCGGGTGAAATCAGCCGCAACCGTCTCCAGATTCCAGCGCTGCTCGGGGCCATCGAAGAGTTTCGGTTCGATTGCTGCATCGGTGGCGCGCGGCGCGACGAGGAAAAGGCGCGTGCGAAGGAACGCTTCTTCAGTTTCCGCGATGGCTTCGGGCAATGGGATCCCAAAAACCAGCGGCCGGAAATCTGGAACCTTTACAACGCGCGGCTCAACCCCGGCGAAAACATGCGCGTGTTTCCGCTCTCGAACTGGACGGAAATGGATGTTTGGGAGTACATCAAGCGCGAGAAGCTCGAAGTGCCAAAAATTTATTTCAGCCATGAGCGGGACTGTTTTAGGCGGGGCGGCCAGTGGCTGCCCGTCCCGCCGCCGCACAACGACAACGGCAAACCTGACCCTTACAACGGCGCGCGCCCGAAACCGTCCGACAAGATCGCGAAGCTGGTGGTCCGGGTTCGCACCATTGCCGACATGATCAGCACCGGCATGATTGAGTCGAAGGCCTATACGATTGACGACATTGTTACCGAGATTGCCGCCGCGCGTGTGACCGAGCGCGGCTCGCGTGCCGACGACAAGTCGAGTGAAGCCGCGATGGAAGACCGGAAGAAGGCCGGTTACTTCTGAAAATGATCTGATCCAAATCCGAAATACGAATGTCGAAATCCGAAACAATTCCGAAACCCGAATACCGAATGCGCCGTGAGTTCTTGCCAAGCGGCTTATTCAAGAAGCTCTTTCGGATTTCGGGTTTTGGAATTCGGATTTGATCCCCCATGCCCCACTCTCAACACCCAATCGAAATCCTCCGCTTCAACACCTGCGGCTCGGTGGATGACGGCAAGTCCACGCTCATTGGCCGCTTGCTCTACGATTCCAAGAGCATCATGGAGGACCAGCTTGAAGCGCTCGAACGCTCGGCGGACATCACCGGCGGCGGCCAGATCAATCTCGCCAACCTCACCGACGGCCTGCGCGCGGAACGCGAGCAAGGCATCACAATTGACGTCGCGTATCGCTATTTCGCCACACCACGCCGCAAATTCATCGTCGCGGACACGCCGGGCCACGTGCAGTACACGCGCAATATGGTGACGGGCGCGAGCACGGCGAATCTTTCCGTGGTGCTCGTGGACGCGCGGCAGGGCGTCATCGAGCAAACGCGCCGGCACACTTATCTCGCGGCGTTGCTGGGCATACCGCATCTGGTCATAGCGGTGAACAAAATGGACCTCGTGGATTGGAGCGAAGATCGTTTTCTGGAAATCCGCGAGGCCATCGAGGCGTTTCTGCCGCGGCTCGATGTGTTCCGCGATGTGAAGTTCATCCCTATCAGTGCGCTGGAAGGCGACAACGTAGTTGAAGCTTCAAAGAATACGCCCTGGTTTGAAGGGCCGACGTTGCTGCGCCATCTCGAAACCGTTCACATCGCCAGCGACTGGAACATGAGCGCGTTGCGGTTTCCCGTGCAATGGGTCAATCGCCCGAACAATCCCACGGACAAAACCCTCCACGATTTCCGCGGCGTCAGCGGCCAGATCGCCGGCGGCATCGTGAAGGTCGGGCAAAAGATCATGGTGCTGCCCAACTGCCTCAAGAGCACGGTGAAGGAAATCTGGACGTTCGACGGCCGCTTGCAGGAAGCGTTCTGCCCGCAGTCCGTCACGCTCGTGCTCGAACACGACATTGACGTGAGCCGCGGCGACATGATCGTAGGATCGGAATTTCTCCCGGGCGCCAGCGCGGACCTGCACGCGCGGATTTGCTGGATGCATCCCCGCCCGCTGCAACGGGGCAAAAAATATTTCCTCAAGCACACGACGCAGACCGTCCAAGCCGCGGTCACCAGCCTGGAAAGTCGCATCAACATCAAAACCTTCGATTCCGAAGCGGAGCCGGCGGAACTGGGCATGAACGACATCGGCGAAATCAAACTTCGCGCCTCGCGCCCGCTCATCTTCGACGGCTACACCACCAACCGGCTGACCGGCTCGTTCATTCTGATTGAGCAAGGCACGAATGCGACTGCCGCCGCCGGCATGTTGCTTCCGCCCACCGAACTGGTGAAACCGGAATACAACGACTTCGCGATCTGAGTCGCGGCTGATTCACGTCGGCTGGACGCAACGTCGCGCCACCGCCAACTGAAGTAACGAGCGCATCCCCTCACCCGGCCTAAAGGCCACCCTCTCCCCATCGGATGGGGAGAGGGACGGGGTGAGGGGCCGCTGCCAATAATTCCAGCGGAGTTTCCAATTGTGGCGTTGGCAAGTGGCGGCCACGTCGCTCGTCGGCTCCGCGCGATTGACTTTCGCCAACAGAAGGCGTAACCGGATTCCGATGGGTTGCGACCCGTAACCCATCAAGCCACCACCAACGAAAGTGTGTCATTATGAAACCAACAACTCGATGCATCCCTGGTTTGATTGTGTGTATCCTCCTGTCGCTGGCGCCGGTTTCCATGCGCGGCCAGGAACGCGGCAGCCTCTATTTCGCGGGCGACGTTGGCGGCACGATTCTGCCCGACGCGGACCTCAAGGAATTCTTTGGACCGGTTCCCTCCGACAGCGAAGTTGAATTCGATCCCGGCGTGCGGATCGGCTTCCGGGCGGGTTACGGTCTGACCGATTGGTTCGCCATCGAAGGAGAAACCGGCTTGATGGCAAACAATATTGATTCAATCACCGGCGCCTCCGAAGCCGACGCGACGTTCTCGAACGTGCCGTTCCTGATCAACGCCAGAATTCAATTCCCGAAACTCGATCTCGTGACGCCGTACTTTGGCGGTGGCGTGGGGTTTTCAGTTGCCGTTCTGGATGCGGACGACATTGTGATTGCCGGCGGTTCCCTCGACGGACACATGTCCGATGTCGTGTTCGCATACCAGGCCTTTGCCGGATTGCGCTTCCGGCTGAATGACAATATGGGCCTCAGCCTTGAGTATCGCTACTTCGCCACCGATTCTCCAGAATGGGAACCCGATTTGGTATTCGGCCCAGCCGCTTCCGACAAAGTTCGCTTCGGGCGTATCGAATCTCACGTGTTGAGCATCGTGTTCGATTTCAGATTCTGAGCCGCTCGTATCTCGACAAGCCAACGGGCGTCCCGCTACATTTCCCGGCGATGTCATTTGTCAATCAACCCCTGGTCATCGCCGGGCGAATCTTCCGCTCACGCCTCATCCTGGGCACGGGAAAATTTTCCTCCCCGGAAACGATGCGTGATGCGCTTGCCGCCAGCGGGACGGAAATGGTCACGGTGGCGCTGCGGCGCGCCGATTTGTCCG
>CAZCZP010000062.1:0-17634 GCA_964502895.1 uncultured Bifidobacteriaceae bacterium | reverse complement strand
AGCGCTTCCAACTTCTGAGTCTGATCCGCGAGAAGCAAAATCTGAATTGCGCGTCGCAAACCCGCGCATCCCCAAAAACGCACACCCATGAACCGGTTTCATTAACACCCAACTTTAGTTGGGTGTCAGCGTGTCCCAAGCTTTTCAACCGCTTCAGCGGTTTGCGAGTGCGGACAAACCGCTGAAGCGGTTTTATGGCGGCGACTGCCAAAACCACCGAACTGAAGTTGGGTGTTAATGAAGTGCTGTAAACACGAAGACATTCGCTTATCGCAAAGCCTTTGAGATGCGCCCGTTGCGCGCTTCGTACGTTTTCTGCCCTTGGCGATTTCCGATGGATGTAGAATCATGTCACCGAATCATGAACGACGAGGTCAGGCTGGGACGATTCTCCATCGGTGTGGGAGATCGCTTCGCCCAACAAGCGAGGGCGCAACTGGAAGCCTGCCAGTTGGCTACCGAAAACGGCGTGGAGGTCATCCCGGTTTGGAACAAGTCCAATCGTGAGCACTTGATCGTGCAGTCGGAACCCGCCAGCGTTCGGGCAGCGGCAGCGGCGGCCGTCAAAGAGCTGGGCTGGCGCAAGCCCTGGCATGTGGACGCGGATCACATCCGGCTCGATACCGTGGATCGTTTCGTACCGCATTCGGACTTTTTCACCATTGATGTCGCCGACGCAATCGGCCGACCGGCCAGCTCGGATGCGATCAGAGTTTTTGCGGATCGTCACCCCGAACTGGTCGGGCAGGTGAAAATTCCCGGTGTAACCAATGGCGTCCAAACTACGCGCGCCGACGTGGAGAGGACCGCCGGGAAATATCTGGTTGCGGTCAAGCAGGCCGGTTTGATTTATCAGCACATCGAGAAGGCCAAGGGCAGGGGCAGGTTCATTCCTGAAATCTCGATGGACGAAACTGACGAGCCGCAGTCACCCTTGGAGTTGCTGGTCATACTGGCAGCCGTGGCGGATGCGGAGATTCCCGTGCAAACCATTGCCCCCAAATTCACCGGCCGTTTCAACAAGGGCGTGGATTACGTCGGCGACGTGTCGCAGTTCGAAAAGGAATTCAACGACGACATCTGCGTCATCAATTGTGCCATCAAGAGATACGGCCTGCCCGACAACCTGAAGCTCAGCGTCCATTCCGGCAGCGACAAATTCTCAATCTACGGACCGATTCGCCAGGCGTTGAAACGCCACCAAGCTGGATTGCACTTGAAGACCGCCGGGACAACTTGGCTGGAGGAAATCATCGGCCTTGCGGAAGCGGGCGGCGATGGCCTCGCGATGGCCAAGGAAATTTATGCCGCAGCGCTGGACCACTTTGATGAATTGTGCGGGCCATATTCGTCCGTGATAGATATTGACCGCGCTCGACTCCCCGCCGCGAGTTCTGTCTCACACTGGACCTCGGCGCAATTTGTCGCTGCCGTGCGGCACGATCCGCAATGCGCGGAATTCAATCCGCAACTGCGGCAATTGTTGCACGTCGGTTACAAGATCGCGGCCCAGAAGCACGGACAGTTTCTCGATTTGGTCAACCAGAATCGTGAAGTCATTGCCCGGAACGTCACGGAGAACATTTTCAACCGACATCTTAAACCGATCTTCCTCGGCAATTGAAGGTTGACGGAGACTGTTGCCTTTACAAACTGTCGCCCGGCTCGCGCGCGCGGCGCGTGCGGGCCGGACGCATTCACGGCAAACATTTCGATAACTCAGGGAAGCAGCATGAAATACGGATTCAACATTAAACCGGAAGGGGGCCTGGACTTTTTGTCATTGGGCGCGCTGGTGCATCGCCTCGACCCGGGCGCCATCCCGTTTCGCAAGGCAACGAACTGCCAGATTCACGTCAGCGGCGGTGAGTTCAACGTGTCGGCCAATCTGTCGGATTGTTTTCGCCTGAAGGCCGGTGTTGCCAGCGCGATGGTGGATTATCCGATTGGCGAACTGATTGCCGAGCGCGTCCGGGCGATGGGTGTCAAGCCGTTCTACAAACAGTTCAAGCACGACGGGGTTCATGGACCGAACATGGCCACCGTTTATAGTGATCGCGGCCAGGGCGTGCGCGCACCGGTCGTTTTCTACAACCGTTGCAACGAAGCGGCGGCACAATTGAGTCCGGGCGATTTTAATTGGAAGGAAATTTTCGGCGGCGGCGTGCGCTGGTTTCACAGCGGCGGAATTTTTGCGGCGCTGTCGCCAACCACGGCGGAAGTCATCATTGAGGCAATGCAGGCCGCCAAAGCGGCCGGGGCTGTGACTTCGTTTGATCTGAATTACCGCGCCAAGCTCTGGAACATTTCCGGCGGGCACGAACGGGCAGTGGCGGTGTTGGACCGTGTTGTGAAAAATGTGGACGTGCTGGTCGGTAACGAGGAAGACCTGCAACTCGGCCTCGGGATTCCCGGTCCGGAGGCAACCGCGAAGTCGAAACTCGATCCCAGCGCGTTTCTGGCGATGATGGAAAACGTCCGCAAGAAACATCCGCAGGTCAAAATTGTGGCGACAACGCTGCGGGAGGTGCATTCAACGAACCGCCACAGTTGGGGCGCGGTGGCGTGGATGAATGGCCAGTCGTTCGTGTCTCCGACCTGCGAACTGGACGTTCTGGATCGCGTGGGCGGCGGCGACGGTTACGCGGCGGGATTCTTCTACGGACTGCTCAACGGTGAATCACCACAGGAAGCGGTCAACCTGGGCTGGGCGCACGGTGCGTTGCTCACCACGTTCCCGGGCGACACCACGATGGCAACGGTCGAACAGGTGCGTGCCTTCGCCAAGGGCGGTTCCGCGCGCATACAACGTTGATCGAGTTCAGGTCGGTGAGCCAGACGGAGGCTCAGAGAATCTTGTTTGCCAATTCGTAGTCGGAGAAACTCCGAAATCAGCCGCCGGAGACTCAGCGAACTCCGACCGCGCGATATTCGCCGGCACGTTCTAACGGAAGAATCCTGAAATGTGCGTGCCATTCAGGTCCGTAACGAGTGCGCCAAAGAACACTTGTCTGCTCGGCAGGTTTTATGGCTTCTTCTCCACCCGTTCCCACACCTCTTCAATGGTGAGCCCGTTGCTGAGTTTGCCGTTGTGATGCCATTTGTTTCCCTCCACCTTCCATTTGAACGTCTGGGCTTTCCCTTTGATGACATCGAAATCCTCGCCGGTCCCGTATTCCGGCACCTCCTCGTACGCATCGCCTTTCATCGTGTAGCTTCCGCCCGCGGCACGCGTCACCTTGCCATCCTTGTCGTAACTCGCCCACATGAATTGCGTCGGAGTGACGTGCTTGACGGTCGTAAGCCCTTCATCGAACTTGAACTCCTCGCCCCCGTACTTGGCGGAGACCAGCTTCCACGTGCCAACCAACTTGTTCTCGGATTTCGCGTCTGCTTTCGCTTCGCCCGATTGGGCTGTGGTTGCCGCAACGGTAAGCGCCATGATCGTCATCAGGCACCGGACGGCGCGCGCCCAGCCAGTGAGAGTTTTTGCCTCGGTTGATCTATTCATTATCAATGTTGTCATTGGTTTGGTCCTTTCTTTGTCATGGTTCGGAATCGTCATTTTATCTCTACTTGAATCCAAATCGATACATCGCGATTACTCTGGTCCACTCGAACTCTCACATACTCGGCATCACGACTGTCGTCGACGCGCTCTCGCTGCCATGCTCTCATGTGGTAATCCATGTAGTGGAAGTCTCCGCCGTAATTTGTGTCCGTGGTCGGATTGCCGAGCGTGTCCGTGACGGTCTGAAGTGAATCTCCTGCTTTCAGCTTTAGTGCCTTCTCAACGACCATCCGCTTCGTCGAAACATCCAAACTCGCCGATGGTGGGTTTCTGTGTGTAATTCCTTGGGCAAGTGCCGCCACAGCGGCAGCAACGAGCAAAAGCGGGAGTAACGGTTTCATACAAAACAGCATTTATTAGCCGAGATTCGTGGGCCGTTAGTCAATTGGAATGCCAGCACTTGAGTTCCGTTTACGCCGATTGCGGGAACGTGGCAAGCGCCTTCTACTACGCAAAGGGTTTTTGAGCTTCGCCGTGCGGCTTGGGTTTCTCCGGATAATCGGCTACACTCGGTCGCATGAATTCGATTGCACTGGAACTGGCGGTCATTTTCCTGCTGCTGCTCGCCAACGGCATTTTCTCGATGACGGAGATCGCCGTGGTATCCGTACGCAAGGCGCGCTTGCGACGCTTGGCCGAATCAGGCGATGACCGCGCGCGCGCTGCGCTGGCCCTGGCCGAATCTCCCAATCGTTTTCTCTCGACCGTGCAAGTGGGCATCACGCTCGTCGGTGTTCTCGCGGCGGCGTTCAGCGGCGCCACTCTGTCTGACCGGCTGGCCTGGCCGTTGCGCCAGGTTGACGTCCTCGTACCCTACGCGGACAAGATCGCGCTGGCGATAGTCGTCGCGGGCCTGACCTATTTCTCCCTGGTCATAGGCGAGCTTGTGCCCAAACGGCTGGGACTCAGTTTTCCTGAAGGGATCGCGCGGGCACTCGCCAGACCGATGACGACGCTTTCCTGGTTCGTCTCGCCGTTGGTGACGTTCATTACCTGGTCAACCGACGCGATGTTAAAATTGTTTCGCTTCCGGCCGCAGCCCGAAGCGGGCGTCACGGAAGACGAGGTGAAATTGCTGGTTCGTGAGGGAACGCGCGCCGGAGTTTTTCTGCCGCACGAACCGGCCATGGTGGAGGGCGTGCTGGCGCTGGATCGCTTGCCGGTGCGCGACTTGATGACGCCGCGCGGCAAAATCATCTGGATCAACGTCGCTGACGCGCACGAGTCCATCTGGCACAAAATCGTGGTGAGCGGGCACACGACATTCCCGGTTTACGAAGGCACGCGCGACCGGGTGGTCGGCGTCGTGACGGTGAAGGCGATTTATGCGAATCTGGCCGCCGGCATTCCGCCGCGCATCCGCGATTTGATGACCGCGCCGCTAATTGTCCCGGCGTCACTTACGGCGAACGTGATGCTCGAGAAATTCAAGCAGACCGGAAAATTCGTTGCCCTCGTGGCCGATGAATTCGGCGGCATCGCGGGCTTGGTGTCGCTGCACGACATCATGGAAGCAATCCTCGGCGAGTTGCCCAACGAATCGGAACGGCTTAGACCCAAAGCCAAACGGCGTGACGATGGTTCATGGTTGGTGGACGGAATGCTTGATGCCGACGAGTTTGAGCGGCTTGTTCCGGGCTTCAAGCTGCATCCGAAGTCGCAGCGGGACTATCAGACCTTTGCGGGATTTATCATGAAACACCTCGGCCACGTGCCGCATGAGGGCGAGATCTTTGCGCTCCATGGCTACAACGTCGAGATCATTGATATGGACAGCCATCGCGTGGACAAGGTGCTGTTGATGCCGGTCACGACTGGAGGGAGTTCCGGCTCGACCTAGCGAAAGGTGGCTCTGGGCATTCCCAAATCCGCAACCTGGGAACTTGAGGTTGGGGCTGGCCAAATCCGCGGTTGGCTTGGGCCGCACGATTTGCTAGAGGTAGAACCTGTGAACCACCCGCGCGCGACCTTGTCGGCCGTTGTCTGCCTCGCATTGAGTTGTTCTGCGTTGTTCGCCGGCACCGAACCGGTCGCCACCACCAATTCTCCACTCGCCGGTCATTCGTTGCACGGTGAGGCGTTCAACGAAGGTCCGCGCCAGGCCGCGAAGCTCACGAAAGGCACCGGCAAGGTGAAGCTCACGGTCACCAGCAAGCATCCGAAGGTCCAGAGATTTTTCAATCAGGGCGTCGGCCAGCTTCATGGATTCTGGTATTTCGAAGCGGAGCGTTCCTTCCGGCAGGCGGCTTCCTTCGACACCAATTGCGCGATGGCGTACTGGGGCATGGCGATGGCGAACGTCAACAACTCCAATCGCGCCGCGAGTTTCATCCAGCGTGCGTTCGATCTCAAGACCAACGCCGGCCCGCGAGAAATTCTCTGGATCGAAGCCTACCACGATTACTTTGCCGGAAAAAAGTCGAACACGGAGCGCCGCAAGGATTTGATCAACGCTCTGGAAAAACTGGTTCAAGAGCATTCCGAGGAACTGGAGGCCAGGACCTTTCTCTCGTTTCAAATCTGGGACAACGAAGCGAAAGGCATTCCCATCACGAGCCGCGTCGCTGTGGACGCGTTGATGAACGAAGTGTTGGCGAAGGAGCCGTTGCACCCGATTCATCACGCGCGCATTCACACGTGGAATTACAAGAAGGACGAACGTGCTTTGAACTCCGCCGCGCGCTGCGGGCAATCCGCTCCCGCCATAGCCCACATGTGGCACATGCCGGGCCACACCTACAGCCAGCTCAAGCGTTATGACGACGCGGCGTGGCAGCAGGAAGCCTCCGCCCGCACCGATCACGCGTACATGATGGCGGCGCGGATTCTGCCCGATCAGATTCACAATTTTGCCCACAACAACCAATGGCTGTGCACCGACCTGCTTTATTGCGGTCGCGTGCGCGAAGCCATTGACCTGGCCAAGAACATGGTCGAACTGCCGCGCCATCCGAAATTCAACACACTCAATCGTAAAGAGGACAACACGGCATACGACAAAAACAACGGCAGCTCGATGCTGGGCCGCAATCGTTTGTTCGATGCGTTCCTTGGTTACGAACTCTGGCCGGACATGCTCGAACTGGCCGAAACATTCTATCTCGAACCCACCGAATTGCCCGAGGAACAGGCACGCCGCTATTACGCGCTCGCGCTCGGACGCTTTTCGGTGGGCGACACGAACGCGGCTCGCGCCTTGATGGATTCCATTGATGCCTGCTGGAAGCAACTCAAGGAAGAGCGCTTTGCCGCCACTGAAAAGGCCGAGGAAAACGCGAGGAAAGAAAAAGCTGACGCCGACGCCGCCATGCTCCAGGCGATGAAGGGATTCAACGCGCGACTCGAACGCGTGGGTAATTATCGCGCGGAGCTACAAATCTGGTCAGCCATCGCCGCGTCCAAAGCCGACGAGGCCCGCAAAATTTTGGACGAGGCGAAAGATGTCCCCAAAACTCAGCGCGCCCGCCTCTGGCACTGTCTGGGTGACACGAACAACACCGTGAAGCTCGCGAAAGAACTGGTGAAGGACGGGACCAACCAAGCGCCCGACCTTGCGCTGGCCGCATATCTCTGCTGGCAAAATGGCGAAGTCAGCGAAGCGACGAATGCGTTCCAACAACTCCGAGCCGTGTCCTCCCGTTTCGATCCGGACACACCGATCTTCGCGCGGCTCGCTCCCATTGCGGAACACCTCGGCCTGCACGCCGATTGGCGAACACCCTTGCCGGAAAAAACCGACGTCGGCAAGCGGCCTTCGCTCGACTCGCTCGGGCCGTTTCGCTGGCAGCCTTACGATGCACCCGACTGGACGCTCACGGATGCCAGCCGCGCGAACCATTCATTGGCGGATTACCAAGGGAAACCGTTGCTCGTCGTGTTTTACCTCGGTCACGGCTGTCCGCATTGTATCGAGCAACTGAATCTACTTACGCCCGCGGCCAAAGAGTTCGCGAAGGAGCGAATCAACATCGTGGCGATCAGCACCGACAGTGTGGATGGCCTCCAACAAACGGTCGGGAAACTGAAACAGGATGAACTACCTTTCCCGCTCCTGTCAGATGAATCGCTCAGGGTGTTCAGAGCTTATCGTGCTTATGACGATTTCGAGAAAACGCCGCTGCACGGGACGTTCCTGGTGGATGGCGCGGGCAAGGTACGGTGGCAGGACATCAGTTACGAACCGTTCACGGACATGAAATTTCTCGTCGCTGAATCCCGTCGGTTACTGGCCTTGTCGAAGACCGTTTCCGTCGCCCAGACGAAGCCCGAGGAATAAATCCAAGCGAACCGAGCACTGGCAAATTTGCCCGTGCAGTGCGACTGCTATCGGGTCTGTGCAAAAAGCATGAACACCCGCGGACCTTTGTCCGTATTGAGCTGGTAGCGTTCTTCCTGGGGGCCGTGCGGCACCGCCAACCCGTCGCAGTTTTTGTCGTAGTACGGTTTGCCGTCCACGAGCAGCATGTAATGATGCGTGCGGTTGCCTTCGATGTGATGCATCGTGACGTGCCACGCGTCGAGTTTTCCGTCGCGCATCAGCGGAACGCGTTGCCAATGCGTGAAGGAACCCACCACTTCCACCACCTCCGGCTCGGTCGTTTGCCCGTCGGGCAGACGCCAGCGGAAAATTTTGGAATAGGTTTGTTTGCGTTCCCGATTGTCTCTGCCCAACGAAGGCGGACTGGAGGAGGCTTCCGGAAACAGTCCCGGTCCTTTTTGCGGCGGCCTGCGACCCAACAAGTTACTCAAACTGCTGAACATATCTTTTCGGTGACGGCGGAAATTAGATGCGCACGAGTGTCATTGCAATTTTTTTTACGGCGCAGCCAGCGCGGATTATTACGGACTGAACCCGGGAAGAAACGATTTACGCGCGGATTCCGAGGGTGATCGGAATGCGCGAGAATTCTTTACTATCGCCGATGCGCGCAAACCTGTAGGCTCGGCGCATGAAAATTCACCGCCGTTGCAGCGCTGGAGTCACGTTTTTATTTTTGCTGGCCTCGCTGGTGCAACCCGTCGCCGCGCAGGTGGCCGTGCGCGGAAACACCGGGCGCAATCCGCTGTGGAAAATTCAAGGTACGAACAACACCGTCTATCTGCTCGGGTCCATTCATCTGCTGAAGGAAAGCAACTATCCGCTCGCCGCCGCGATCGAATCGGCGTTCACCAACTCGGAGATCGCCGTCTTCGAGGCGGACGTGGCCGAGTTGGAACAGCCGGCGACGCAGGTGAAATTAATGACCAAAGCCCGCCTGCCCGAGGGCGAGACGCTCAAGGATCAGTTGTCCGCCCCGACTTACGAGCAGTTTCTCGAGCACGCCAAGCGATTGGAACTCCCGGAAATGGTTTTCTCGCAATTCAAGCCTTCCCTCGCGGCCATCATGCTGGCCATGTTCGAACTCCAGAAGCTCGGCTTCGATCCGGCCCGCGGCGTGGACAAGCATTTTTTCGAGCGCGCCCGCAAGGAGGGCAAGCAGACCGGTGCTCTCGAAACCGTGGATTTTCAAATCAACCTGATCACGGGGTTTAGCAAAGAGGAAGGCGAGCTCTTGATGCAGACAACGTTGAAGGACATGGACAAAACGCGCCAGATGTATGACGACATTCTCAAGGCCTGGCAGGTCGGTGATGCCGACGCGCTGGAAAAGCTGATCAACGAAGCCTTGCGCGAAGCACCCGTCATCGCCAAGCGGATGCTCACCGACCGCAACCAAACCTGGCTGCCCAAGATTCGGGAACTTCTGAACAGTGGAAAGACGGCCATTGTCATTGTTGGCGCCGGCCACCTCGTCGGGCGCGAAGGCGTGGTGGAGCTGCTGAAAAAAGAGGGGCTGAAAGTCACTCAGTTGTAGGGCGGTGCTTCAACTTCATTTCAAATTCGCCGTCCCGGCCCAGGACGTTCTTGAATTCGTTGGCCAGCCACGCCTTCGCCCTTGCCTCGCCCCGGAGGTACGCATCCCAAAAAGCCGTAGAGCCGTCGCAAATCATTTTTTGGAATTCCGCGTCCTTGGCGTTGGGCAGCAATCGCCTGCCGCCGGAAAAAATCGCATGGTCGCCGCCTTGGAAGGTGATGAGAAATTGATCCGAGCCGTGGCTGTGATCGAATGGCAGACGGCGTTCCTCCGGTTTTGTGTCGCCAATCGGGCTGGCGTCTTCCGTTCCGGTCATGTGCAAGCAGGGGATTTTGATCCGGGCGTAAACCTCGTCGAGCTGGCGTTTGTTGGCCGGCACGGGCGCGCTCATCGGAATGGCAGCTTTGACCCGCGAATCAGCCAGTGAACTTTGCCGGGTCAATGCCGGCGCGAAAACCTGGCCGGCAATTGCCAACGTGGTAAACGCGCCAAACGAATGTCCGGCCACACCAATGCGCTCGAGGTCCAATCTTTTTTCAAAAGCTGAATTCTCCTTGTTCAACTTCTCCAGTTGATCAATCGCGAAGCTGATATCCAGGGGACGATTGAGGGCGTTGCGCGGATCTGCCGCCGCCTTCCGCATCGCGCTCATGCGGTCGGACGCAGCCGCCTTGCGCCACACAGCGTCGTCGCTGCCGGGATGTTGCAGGTGAACGGAAACGTAACCGTGACCCGCCCAATGTCGGCCCAGATATTCGTAGCCTTCCCGCGTGCCACCGAGGCCGTGGGAGAAAATGATGATGGGAAACGGCCCATCGCCAGTCTTGGGGAAGTAAATTTTCGCCGGCACGTTGCGGTCGCGCTTCGCATCCACCCAATCGTAGCGCACCGTCTCGACATCGTTCAAAGCGGCGTCTGTCTGGTACTTTTCCGGGAACGAATTGGCCGCGGCGGCGCCCGAGGCACACGATAATCCCAGGGCTGCCAGCATCAGCCACGCGACTTTGTTGCGTTGTTTCATCCAGTCTTGCAGACGCTCGTTCAGGGAAAGATGTTACGCGGTCTTTGCCGTCAAAGAGGCAGGCAATCTCGCGATGACTCGGGGAAGCGCGCGGCGGTTTGCTCGTCGTTGAATCAACGAAGTGGGCCGCAAAGTCCGCAAGACCCTTCACGAATTGGGCGGCATGCCGGAGAATCTGCCCGTGGCCGAGAGCATCAAGAAAGTTGAGAGCCGGGAGAAGAAGCGGCTCAAAGCGGGATAAGTTGAGGCAAAAATTGACCACGGCTGGGTGCCGGTGAACCCACCCGCCTTGCCGTCTCGCGTTCCAGACACTCCAGCACCTCGCGCATGAACCTGGAGTGGATTTTGCCGAGCGGCAACAGCCAGCCCAGCAGCACCGCCAATCGCCCAGTGGCCACCACATCAATCTCATACGCCACCCGCGTGCCGCCGGGCGCGGCGTCCAAGCGCCACTCGCCCGTGCCCACGATGAAGTCCCCCGGGTAACGCAGCCGCAGCCGGCGCGGCGCTCGAGCGACTCCACGCGTCAGCGAAACGCGCGTCCACCCCGAGGCCGCAGCTCCACCTCCGACCCGATCCCGTCGGCGGTGACCGCCCGCACGTGCAGGTGCAGCGACGGCGGATACCACTGGGGATAACCGTTCACGTCCGCCAGCACCGGCCAGATTTGGTCCGGCGCAAACGGCAGCACCCGTTCATCCACGGCTTGGATGGGAGTCGTCGCCATAGCTTTGAAATGATTGATAGCCGGCCAAGAATTTACAAGCGGTAGGTCAGTGCTGACGCGCCTACTTGGTGGCAGTCCGGGCAAGGACCGGCGTGGTCAACATGCGCCCACTACTGGCGGAGAACCGGCTCGGGTTCAAGAAATGAATCCCTTCTGACGCGCGAAGTTCAGGTCAAAGCCAAGGGTGTTGACCACTCACAGCTCCGGCGGTAACTTCTCCGCATGGCAACGGCGACACAGGTGCAAAAGAATCTCCAGGCAGCCATGCGCGAAGCGTTACGCATTCAAGATCGCTTCGTGGCCGAACCGCTGTTTGCCAAGACCGGACGCGGCCATCTCAAAAGCGAAGGCGTGTCCACGCTGGGCAAGATCAAAGCGAATCTCCGTCGTAAGGCCACCAAGGCCAAATGAAACAGCGTTGGTTGAAGGATTGGCCGTGGGAAACGGTCGTCACCATCAACGCCGGGTTGTGCAAAGAGAAGAATGCGCTTCACAAACCTACCGCTGACGGTTACCAGCCCGCGCAAAAACTCTGGGAAACATCCCGCACTCGTGAACTGACGCTGCGCGAGACCTTGGACATCTGCCGCCAGTGTCACAAGCTCGCGCCGTTCTGTTTCTACAACGGCAACACCTTCGTGGCCATTGGCCGGACGCTCATTCAGAATTTGCTGCGGAAAATGACGCCGGTGAAGGCGCACGGATTTCGGAGCGTGGTCGGTCACTACATCGCGGGCACAGCCGGCGCAGAGGAATTGCGCAAAGCACTCGATGAGATTGAAATCTAATCCGCTGCTGTAGCGGCGGTCTACGACCGCCGCCTTTGCAAGGCAGCCACCATCGGCGCACACAGAGCGCCGCTACAGTTATTTCACTGTCGCTCGATTCAGCGTGTAGCTGAAGCTCTCGTTGCCGACGAGGAGTTCGCGATTCTTGTCGAGGAAGAACAGAATGTTGTCGTCCGCCTTCAGAAACGAGAGAAAGCCATTCTGGCCGGTATCCAATTGGTAAACCTCGGCGTCGGGGTCCTCTTTCGTGCCTTTGACGATGGACCACTTGCCGGTTTTCGGCGGATTGCGCCAGACCAATCCACCCAGCGCGAACGTCGTCGGCGCATGCGTCACCGGGTCGCGGTAAAGAATCAACTGCCATTTGATTTTGATGCACTCATCCCGTTTGGGAGCGTTTAGCACTTGCGAAATCTCCTGGCACGGCGAGCGGCCTTCGTAATAGCCATGCACATTCGGTCCGGGCCGAAGGGTTCTCCAGTAATTGGTGGCAGCACTGGAGGCGACGGCATTCGTCGCTTCCGCTGAAAGGGCCACCGTTCGCAGCAGACAGCCGAGTAGGAGCAGCAGGTGAATGGGTTTCATTGGCTTGGTAGGAGAAGCTTCAGTTTCCCGCGCCCTTTCGATTCAACGTGTAGCTCCAGCCGGCATTTCCCACCCGGAGCGTTTTGTCCTCGTTCAAAAAATGCAGGATGTTTTCCCCCACTCGCACCAGAGATACCGATTCTTTTCGGCCCTCAGGATACAGGCGGTAAACGACAGCGTTCGGCTTCCCCTTCGTGCCGCAGACCATTTCCCATTCGCCCCGCACTTCGACCGTCGGACCTGCTTCGAGCTGATTTGGATCGGTCTGCCCTTGCAAACCATACGTGGCGCTCAAGGTGAACTTCGCCGGCGCGGGCGCGTTCAGGTTCGTGGATAACGTCAGACGCCACGTGGTGCAATGACAGGGCACGTTCGTCGCAAGGCCTCCCACGAACGCTCGCGAAATGTCATCACCCGTTCGTCCACGGCTTGGATAGGAGTCGTTGCCATGTTTTCTGAATGATTCTAGGCCGGTAAGATAATTGCAAGCGATGCGAGCGACGGTGGCCGTTCGAAAGGACCAAGCCGCACGGGCAACAACCTTCTCCCCCTCGAACGGGGAGACTTGAGCGGCTTGGGAAGCCGCGAAAGGAGTTCAGCCCTGCTGAAAACCCGAAGGGCCGAACGAGCGGGAGCGAGTGCGTCCACGTGGCGAAGCCGGATGAGGTGTCAAAAGCAATTCAACCACGGATGAACTCCAATGAACTCGGATTCAATTCTGCAGGCTTCGCCTGGGGAAAACCCGCAAAGGCTGCAAAGCCAAACTCTCCCCTGTCTGTAAAACCACCTCCGGTTTGCCTGCGAAAGTCAGAATTAACTTTAGGAGGAAAATGATTAACAGGTTAAGTTAGCCTCGTCTTCAACCTTTTTGGTTCTCTGGCTGCGAACCTCTAATCTTGGCGACACCGAATTCAACGCGGTGAATTAGTTAAGCGAACCAATGAAAACATCTTTATCCCAATTCCGCACCCGCCCCGCTGACCCGTTTCAAGTCCAGGTGGTCAATCTTATCGCCGCTCTTTGCTTCAGCGTGATCCTATTGCCCGCCCTCGTGCCGGGTACCAGCCGCGCCGCGCTGGTAGCACAATGGGTCGCGGATGATTGGGCCGGGGGAACGAACAACTGGGTGGACCGCGTTGCGGGCAAAATTGCCACCGTGCCGGCGCCGACAAACAGTCCTGCCAAAACCTCTGGCGTCTTTCCACTTCGTGGCTCCAATGTCGCCTCTGGCCTCGTGTTTGACGGCACGAACGACTATTTCTCGGTGGCTGCGGGGGAGAATCCAATTGTTGGCCAGACCAGCGTGACCATCGCGGCGTTCTTTCTCACCACCCAAGGCGCTTCGGGTGCCGACCAGTTCTATTGGGGCTATCCTGGACCACTGAATGGTGAAGCGCCCAGCACGCCGAATGATTGGGGCTTGACCTACGATACCGCCGGCAACGCCCGAAGCTTCTTCAACATTGAGATCACGCCAACTCCCACCGTGACTCTGATTAACGGCGAACCCCACACTATGATTCTGACCTGGCAGGATCCGTCGGTCTTTCCCGGACAAGGAGTGGCGCGGCTCTATGTGGACGGGATTCTGATCGGCAGTACCGGGCCCACCGATGGTGGTAATGGAATTGTGAACGCTGGATTTGTCATCGGCTCGTGTGCGTTCAATCTCAATCGCTTTTTCCACGGCGCCATTGGTGAGTTGCGCTTCTATGATTCCATTGAAGATCCCGCCGCGGTTAATGCCGAATTACAAGTAATCATTGACTTGTTGGTATCGAGCAATCAGGACAGCGGCCCGGGTACGCTACGTCAGGCAGTTGCGAACGCGTCGGCGACCGCAACCATTTCATTTGATCCCTCACACTCCGGCCAGACCATCACTCTGACCAGTGGCCAGATGCTCATTAACAGGAGTCTGACCATTGACGCCTCCGCGCTGCCCGGCGGCATCACCATCAGCGGTAACAACGCCAGCCGGGTCTTCGAGATCGCCAGCAGCAACTCGGTTATTCTGGACTCCATCACTATCAGCGGAGGTAAAAGCGCCAATGGAACGGCGGGGACAAACGGTGCAGCGCAAGTGGGAAGTCCCGGCGGCGCGGGGTCGCCCGGCGAATCCGGCGGAGGAATTCTCAACCAGGGGACGCTCACGCTCAATCGCGTGACCTTATCCGGAAACACTGCAGGTAACGGTGGTAAAGGCGGTGACGCACCTCAAGGCCCGGGAGGCACCGGCGGAAGCGGAGGCTTCGGTGGGGCCATCTACAACGCGTCCACCGGAACGCTGAACATCCTCAACAGCACCATCGCCAACAACGCCAGCGGCTCCGGCGCAAATGGAGGATCCGGAGGAGTCGAGCCGCGCTACGGTGGCAACGGCGGCTCGGGCGGAGGCATCTTCAACGCCGGAATTCTTCGCCTTACTCATACCACGCTCACGGACAACGCGGCCGGAACCCGAGGCAACACCGGGAGCGTTACGCCAAGCCATGGCACTGGTGGCGGCGTCCAGACCACCGGGACACTGCACCTGACCAATACGATTGTGGCCCTCAATGCCGCGCCGGGTGGTAACCCGGACCTGTCCGGCCCGGCTGCGACCATCGGTGGGGTCAACTTCATCGGCAATCCGACTGGCGCCACTGGGTTGGGCACGCCCGGAAACGACTACCTCACCGGCAATCCCCTGCTTGCCCCGTTGAGCTATTATGGGGGCCCCAACCGAACCCGGCCGCCGCTGGACGGCTCCCCCGTGATAGACGCAGCCCAGCCGGTTCCAGGTGTCATCACCGACCAGCGCGCATTCGCCCGCGTTGGCGGTCAGGCGCCTGACATCGGCGCGGTGGAAGCCATCTGGCCGGTGGATGCCTTTGGGTATGCCCGATCCGCAGCGCCGTTCGCTTTCGAGGACATCTCCGGCAGCGGCACCCGGGTGTTGGCGAATGGAGACAGCACAAGTTTTTCCGCGTCGCTCGGTTTTGCGTTCAATTTCTACGGACGCAGTTATGGTGACGCCAGCTTCACTCAAGATGGCTTGATCACTTTGGGCGGAACGAGCACCGACTTTTCCAACGACGACCTGACCAGCGCTGCGCCCAGCGGCGATTTACCCAGCATCGCCGTGCTCTGGGATGACTGGGTGACGCGCACCAACGGCAACCCCGGTGCGGACGCAGTTTATTTCCAGACGCTGGGCACGCCGGGCGACCACCGGTTCATTGTGCAGTGGAACAATATCTTTGGTTTTTCCACGTCACCCAGCAGCGTCACTTTCCAGGCCATCCTGTTTGAAACCAACGGCAATATCCTGTGCCAGTATCTCGATGTGGATTCCGGTAATGCTCGTTCCAGCGGCGCGCAGGCCACAATCGGAATTCGGGACACTGATGGGCATCTGAACGGCAAGAATTCGCAATGGTCGTTCAACCAGGCGGGTGTCACCAGCGGCCAGGCCATTCTTTTCTCCACCGCGACCACCGATCCGATGATTACCGCCCAACCACAGAACCGCACGAATGTGGCGGGCACGACCGCCGTGTTTAGCGCCACCGCCCAGGGCAGCGGCTCGCTCGGTTATCAATGGCAGCGAAACGGAGTGACCCTTTCTAACGGGGGCAACGTGTCTGGCGCGACTTCTCCCGAACTGACGCTGGGCAACGTCGCCGCCTCGAACGCCGGCAATTACACCGTCGCGGTCACCAATGCCAGCGGCTCGATGGTCAGCGCCGTCGCCACCCTGACCGTCCTTTCTCCGCCGTCCATTACCACCCAACCCCAGAACCGGATCGTTGAGGCAGGTGGAAGTACCACGTTTTTCGTCGCGGCGTCCGGTGACAATCCCAAAAGTTACCAGTGGCGCGCCAACTCCGTTGACATCCCCGGCGCCACCAATTCCAGCTACAAACTGTTTAATGTCCAGACCAACGACTCGGGCATCGGCTTTACCGTGGTCGTTTGGAATATTGTGGGTTCGGTCACCAGCACTCCTCCGGCGATCCTGACAGTGGTGAAGCCAAGCTACCTGGCATCCCCGGCATTGTTCTCGTTCGAGGACATCTCGGGCAGCGGCACTCGGGTGTTGTCGGATTCCGATACCAGCAGTTTTTCCACGCCGCTCGGGTTTGCATTCCATTTCTACGGTCGTAGTTATAGCAATGTCGCGTTCACTGCAAAAGGCTTGATCACTTTGGGCGGAACGAGCACCGACTTTTCCAACGACGACCTGACCAGCGCTGCGCCCAGCGGCGATTTACCCAGCATCGCCGTGCTCTGGGATGACTGGGTGACGCGCACCAACGGCAACCCCGGTGCGGACGCAGTTTATTTCCAGACGCTGGGCACGCCGGGCGACCACCGGTTCATTGTGCAGTGGAACAATATCTTTGGTTTTTCCACGTCACCCAGCAGCGTCACTTTCCAGGCCATCCTGTTTGAAACCAACGGCAATATCCTGTGCCAGTATCTCGATGTGGATTCCGGTAATGCTCGTTCCAGCGGCGCGCAGGCCACAATCGGAATTCGCGATACCGGCGGCCATCTAAACGGTAGAAATCGGCAATGGTCATTCAACGAAGCAGTCATCACCAACGGCCAGGCCTTCGTTTTCAGCCCGGTTTACGTTCCCGCAGGACCCATCGAATTGACCGGTCTGACGCAGTTGGGCGACGGGTCGGTGCAGTTGGCGTTCACCAATTTCAGTGGCGCGCTCTTCACCGTACTGGGAAGCACCAACGTGGCGTTGCCGTTCGGTGCCTGGTCGGAGCTCGGCCCCGCGTTCGAAACGCCGCCCGGCTCCGGCCAGTTCCAGTTCACCGACCCGCAAGCCACGAATTACGCGCAACGCTACTACCAAGTAAAATCGCCCTAGGCACGGCGGCGTGCTGCACCGGTCGAAGTCCGACCTCCCAATCGGTGGGGAGAACGACCCTGGGAGCCATGGTAGGGCGGTGCTGCTGCGCCGCCAGCTTGGAACAAACAATCTGCATTTCTGTAGCGGCGGTCTATGACCGCCGTTGAGGAGGAGCAAAGGTCAGCGCTCGCAGAGCGCCGCTACAGTCAACCGGTAGGGCCGCGTTGCTGCGCCG
>CAZCZP010000061.1:16632-17794 GCA_964502895.1 uncultured Bifidobacteriaceae bacterium | reverse complement strand
GCCAGGCTCTGCATTGCCGTAACCGAAGTCACGATTCGCATGGCGGAAAAGTGGGCAAGTGCAGGCGGGCAGGCAATCTGAATTGCGCACTCGCTCGAAATTCCGCGAGCAGTCCAGGACGCTGTCGCGACAGACAAGCCCCTGCGGTTCATGGTCGCAACGTGCGTCCAATTTCGAGGTCGAAGCTTCCCCAAAAGAAAAGCCGCGCTGGTTCCCAACGCGGCTCGCTTGAATTGCAGTCCGCTCAGTGCTTGAACTGAAGCGGCGCGCTTTGGGGCATCTCGTGAGCGCAGGGCTGATTGGTGGGCGCGTCGGCCTGACGGTCGTTGGGTGCTACGACCTTGTTGGCCAGCATCCACGCTTCGACTTCTTCGCCGCTGATGTCCGGCAGCATGTGGCCATTGATCTCCACGCAAGGGCTCAGCATCTGCCCGCTCTTTTCGATCATCTCCTGGCGTTGGACAGGGTCGTTGATGATGTCGCGGTCTTCGTACGGCAGGTCGTATTTTTTGAGCACGGCGCGGACGCCGTTGCTCCAGCCGCAGGTCGGTTTCAAATAGGCAATAATTTTCGGTTTGTTCATAACTTCAGTGTCTGAGGGCACAATGCCACAGCCTGCGGCGTGGTCAAAGTCTAAAGTCCAGGCTTCAACGCCAAAATCATTGGGAACGCCCGCGCCGTTGACTTTGGACTTTGGACTTCAGACTTTTGACCTCGTGAAGGTAATGATCGTTCCCGACAAATTCAAAGGCACACTCACGGCCGGCGAAGCGGCGGAGGCCATCGCCCGCGGCTGGCAAAAGGCGCGGCCCAAAGACCAACTCGATCTCCTGCCGATGAGCGACGGCGGCGATGGTTTCGGCGAAGTCGTCAGCGCGTTGATGCGAGCCAAGCCGCAAATGGTCAAAACTGTGAACGCAGCACATCGCCCGTGTAAAGCAACGTGGTGGTGGGAGGCGAAAACGAAGACGGCCATTGTTGAATCCGCGAGAATTGTCGGCCTCGCGATGCTGCCGCGCGGCAAGTTCCACCCCTTCGAGTTGGACACGTTTGGACTAGGCGTGGTCTTGCGCGCGGCACAGGCCAAGGGCGCGAAGCGAATTCTCATCGGCATCGGCGGCAGCGCGACGAACGATGGCGGATTCGGCCTGGCGCGCTCGCT
>CAZCZP010000061.1:0-16532 GCA_964502895.1 uncultured Bifidobacteriaceae bacterium | reverse complement strand
TCGGCATCGGCGGCAGCGCGACGAACGATGGCGGATTCGGCCTGGCGCGCTCGCTGGGATGGAAATTTGAGGACAAGCGTGGCCATCCAATTGAGCGATGGACAGAACTACACCGCTTGGCTCTCGTGCAGCCTCCCGGAACTGATCGGATTGGAAGAGTGACCGTCGCCGTGGACGTGCAGAACAAATTTCTCGGCGTGCGTGGTGCCACGCGCGTTTATGGGCCGCAGAAAGGGCTACGCCCGGCGGATTTTGAATTTTCCGAACGTTGCCTGGGGAAGCTGGCCTTCATAATGAGACAGCAATTTGCGACTGACTTTGCGCGAGCGCCCGGCACGGGCGCGGCGGGCGGCCTGGGATTCGGCTTGCTCGCATTCCTTGGCGCGGAGCTTGTGCCGGGCTTCGATCTCTTTGCGAAACTGGCGAAGCTGGAGAGCCGGTTGCGTGGCGCCGATCTCGTCATCACAGGTGAAGGCTCAATTGATAAGTCCACGCTCATGGGCAAAGGCGTCGGCGAAATCGCGCGGCGCTGTCGCGCAAAGAAAATTCCTTGTGTCGGTCTGGCGGGAACTGTGCCGCCGGATTGCCACGAGAGCAAAATGTTCGTTCAAATCCGAGCGCTCACCGACTTGACGGGTGTGGCGAGTGCAAAAGCACATTCGGCGCAGTGGTTGGAACGACTGGCGGCGCAGGTTGCGTCGAAGCTCTCCGCATGAACCTCCTATTGCCCGTTGCCCCCTCACCCTTCCCTCTCCCCCACGGGGAGAGGGAAGGGTGAGGGCTGAGAAAGTCGAAGCGCGAATCGGGTCGCGAGAATCTCCCGGCGACGCGTTAGCAAGCTAAAGCTTGAACTCCAACTTCGGCTCGTTACCGTTTCGCCATGAACCTGGAAGACAACGCGGGAGATGTCATTCGCAAAGCGCGCATGATGGTGAAAGTCGAGCCGTCCGCCGCGGCCCACGCCGCCAAACTCACCGAAGCGGAATATGCCGCCCTGGAAGATTCCGGGCAGTCGGCGAAGAAGCCGGATTTCGCGGCCCTTGGCCATTTGCTGGAGTTGAATGGGAAGAAGCTGGAAGGCATCTTCAACGGCTGGCTGCCGTCGAAAAGGGATTTGAGCACCTGGCGTGAGTTCCGCCAAATCAGCACCGAAGGCAACGGCATGATCGTTCACGCGTATCTGGTTTGGGATGAAGTCACGCGCGAGGCGGCGTTGTTCGACACCGGCTGGACTGCCGCGCCCGCTTTCGAACTGATCGAGGAGAATCAACTTCAACTCAAGCACCTGTTCATCACGCACACTCACCCGGACCACATCGCCGGCCTTGAAACCGTGCGGACCAAATTTCCCAAGGCCCATTTGCACACCGACGCCAAAAGCGCGCCGCCGCAACACAAGAACCGCCGCAACGATTTCATCATGCTCGGCAGTCTGCGCATCACGAATCGCGACACGCCGGGCCACGCGGAAGACGGCGTGACTTACATCGTGGGCACGTGGCCGGACGATGCGCCAGCCGTGGCCATCGTGGGCGACGCAATCTTCGCTGGCTCAATGGGCGGCGCGCCACAGCACGGCGCGCTGGCAAAACAAAAAGTGCGCGATCAAATTCTCTCACTTCCGCAAGACACATTGATTTGTCCTGGCCACGGCCCTCTGACCACGGTGGCGGAGGAGAAGGCGAACAATCCGTTTTATTGAGCCGGTCGCGTAACACGCTGCGCCCGAGCAACACGGGTTCTCGATGTGCGCATCATCGCAAATTCTCTTCCAACAACCGATACGCGCGCTCCCGTTGCGCTTCCGGGAAATCATGTCCGCAGTCCGGATGCTCGACCGTCAAATTTCTTTCTGCGCGATGCAGCCGGTAAACCGCCGAGGCGGCCTTCACAATTTCGTCCACGCTGCGCGCCTGAAAATTCGAATCGTCCAAGGGCGCGTTGATGAACACCGGGCGTGGTGCGAGCGCACCGATGAGTTCGTGGAAGTCGAAGGGGATTTCCTCCAGGCGTCCGCGATATTCGGCGAGCTTGAGCATGTAGCGCGTCTGACACCAGCCGCGTTCGGGTTGCCAGTTTTGGGGATCGCCGCCGTAGTAATCGAGGAATGAATCGAAGCCGCAGCTTGAGACGATGACCTTGATGCGAGGATCAAAGACCGCGGTGTAAATCGCGTTGTGTCCGCCAAGCGAATGGCCGAGTGCGCCGTATTGTCCGCGCTTGACGAAAGGCAGCGAGTCGAGGAAGTCCAAACCACGGATGTTGTCCCAGATGGCTTTCATCGTGCCGCTCTCGTAGCCAAGGGCGTTGAGGTCGGGCTGATAATTCGCCATCACGGGATAAGCCGGTGCGAGCACCACGAAGCCGCGCTCGGCCACTTCGTTGGCGTAGGTGCGATAGTTTTTGTTGACCTGCTCGACCAAGACGCGATGACCGAATTGCATGTCCGTTGGATGCAGCGCGAGCACGGCAGGAAGTTTCTTTTTGCCGGACAGCGCTTCTTTCGGGATCAGAAGATAAGCCGGCACTTGCGAGCCGGGTTCGGATTCGTAAGCGATGAAGCGCCGGACGTACGAGCCACAATCGGTTTCCTGTTCGACGCGCACCGCGGGTGGTTTGCGCCGGGGGTTGTCGGGCAACGTCCCCATGACCTCCTGCATGCCGTGCAGAATTTTCGCCCGGCGCTTTTGCCAATCGGTTTTGGATCTGACCGGCAAGATTTCGCCACGCTTGCCGTGGAAGAGCATGAGGTTGGTTCGGGGCAGGCGCGAAGGCAGGCCGGCGGGCGTTTCGTTCCGTGTCGTCTCCGCCACAGCGGCGCCGCATGCGAAACAGAGTAGTAGCGTGAATGCGTTGCGGGGAGACGCTTTCGCGCGAATTTGGCCCGGCAGACTTGCCATTCGGTTTGTCACCCGGCTCACTTTGCCGGGTTTGTCAGGCAAAACAAACTCTTGTTATGTCCGGCTATCGGCGATTTGCCCGCCAGTCGCCGGTAAGCGAGCGCGGCGAAAAAGAAACGAGAGAGCAGACGGTTGCCCCCAGCCTCGAACGATTCGCCGGCCTCCCGAATTTGCAGTTTTTGTTTTACCTCCGCCCGTGACGATGCCGGCGGTTTTGCCGGGAACTCATCGGTTTGCCGCACGACGCGGCACGCGGTGAATGAAAGTGGCAGACAAATCTCCGCGATGACGCGCGGGGGTTTGGATCGGAGCGAGGGCACGAGTTGGTCCTCAAAAGTCTATTCCCAGCGATGTGATGAGCCGGAAATCGTCCGGCGCAGGTGTGTCGCCGTCGGAGCCGGTTTGCGGACTGCCGATGCGGTCCCAGACAAAGGACAGGTCCAGTTTGAGCCGTTTATGAATTTCGAACTCGAGCGTCGTGATGGCGTGGTGCGTGTCATTGCCGGTTTCTTTGCGCGTGAGCTGGCTGCGATACTCGAAAATGAAATCCAGCCGCTGCGTCAACTCGGTATCGAAGTGCGTGGACAAGACCAAAGCCGCCGACTGGGCCGTCGCGCTCTCGCCGGGCTGGACCGAATCGAACCAATTGTGTTGCCAGGACGGGCTGGCTGTGATGTTCCACTCTGTGCGCGGCGTTTTGAAAAGGTCGTAGCCCACGCCCGCGCCCACCGTGAGGCGATGTTCGAGGTTTTGGAACGGGTCGCGGTAATACTCGAGATCCGGCACGCGCACGTAGAGGCGACGGGAAAGGAAATAGTCGAACTGGCCGATGAAGCGGTGATTTTCTTCCACCTCGGCGCCGTTGATTTTTCCATAGTTGCCGAGGTAATCGAGGCTGAGCCGCGTGTCCGGCGTGCGGCGCTGGATCGCGGCGTGAATGTCCGCGTCCGTTTCGCGCGTGTTGCCGGAGCGGAAGCTGACACCGGCGGATATTTTGCCCGACCACTTGTCCAGCTCCCGGTCGCCCGTTGGCGCGATGGCCAGCAGGTCTGCGCGCCGATAAATGTTCGTTGTGGCGCTCGTGACGATCTGCACCTCGTTCGTCGTCACCAGAATTGAACCGTCCACCGGCTTGAGTTTTTCGATACGCACGCTGACGAGTCGCGGTGAACGGACGACACGGATGTCTTTCCAAGCGAACGTCAGCAAGTTCAACTCCTCGCTGTCGAATTCCAGCTTTTCGTCCTGCAATGATTTGATTTTGCCCTTAAGCCACTCGCCGGATTTGAGCTGAATCCAATCGAAGCCGTCCTCTTTCGGCGGCGGCGGCGGCGTCCAATTGTCGGCATGAAGCGACGAGCCGGCTGCGCACAACATCACGAGCAGCAGTCTTTTCAGAGAATGGAACATAATTACGCTGGAGAATTTCACTTCAATCGTTTCGCGACTTCGTCCAGCAGTTTTTGATATGCGCCGCTGCGCAGCTCGAAAGGCGCGTCTCATTTTCAAAGAAAGCGTCGCCAGCATCGCGCACGATGTACGCTTTGCATTGCAAGCGATGGGAACCGTCAGTCAGGGGAACGATTTGCGCGCGCACGCGCACGGCGACGGCAGAATCGGTTGCCAAGGCGCCGCAGGCAAACTGCTGACCGCGCGTGCCTTCCTTCTCGAATTTCATTTCGCCATCCGGATACGTCGCCGTGCGATAGTCGGCTTCGGCAAATACGGCTATCGCGGCACGCTGGATTTCCGCGACGCTCCGATTGGAGATGACAACCGAGGCAAAACTCGCGGAAGAGGGTTGTTTGTTCGAACGGCAACCCGCGGTCGAGAGCGAGCAAAGCAGCGCGGGGGCGAGTGCGAAACAAACTCTCGATCGCGTCACGGCAGGGGTTTTCATTTGGCAGCCGGGGTTGGCGGGAATTTCGCAAGGATTGCCACGATGGCTTGTTGGAGCTGCTCCGCGCTGGTCTTCTCGACCGAGTCTTTGGTCATCCAGCCCGTCCAAACCAGTTCGTGCGATTTGTTGTCGAAGATTTCAATCGTCAACGTCTTCTCGTCGTAGGAACGAACGTCCACGTCGCCGACGTGCACCGGAATCCGGCCGTAGCGCGCCGTGCGGGCGTAGCGCGTGTAACCCCAATCCTTCACCTCAACGCGCGGGATGGCTTCGCCGCGGACGTTGACGGCGAAATCCGCTTGCTTCAGTTCCGCGAGGCGAAATCCCTTCGCGGTGAGCGCGTCGGCGGTGGCGACGCGCGCCGGTTCGGCAAAGCGCAGGGTCGCGCCCGGATCGCGCGCGGTGTTTGCGGTGAACGGCAGTAGCGCGAAGGTCTGCCATGCGGCGAATGGCGTGTCGGATTTGAATTCCGTTTTCACCGGCGTCACACATCCGGTCGCCAGCGCCAGCATGACTGCAACACTCGAAACGAGCGCGGCAAGCTGAAAGCAGAATCGCGTTTTCATGAATCACCTTTCGTTTGGTGGACGAAATCGCGGGTTCGTCACGGTTTGGTTTGCGTCGGCATGAGCGGAATGGACGCGGCCAGGCCGAGGCGCACGGTGAGATCGAGCCGGTTCTCCAATTGCGCGAAGCGCAGTGTCTTCGTCGCGGGAAGAACCTTGCCAATTTTCTTGAGATGTTTTGCGCGAAGATCCACGAGGCGTTTTTCGAGAGCCGAATACTTTTTGAGCATCTCCTTCGCGCGGTCCTCCGAGACGTTGGGATGGAGGTCCGCGTACTCCAAAACGAGTATCACCACGGCATCGTTGGCCTTCTCGATCTCGACGCGATAGTCGCGATAGAGCGGCCAGAAGGCTTTCCCCTCCGCTTCGGTTAAGTTCAGATTTTCAGCGATGACGACTTTGCGGTCGGCCTTGATCGTGGAGCGGGCGACTTCGGCGGCGTCCACGACCGTTTCCGCGGTGGAGCGATTCGCGGCCGCGAAAGTGATGGTGGCGACGAGCGCGGCGAGGATTTTGAAATTCAGTTTCATGGGAGTTTCCTTTCGGCTTCAAATTGGTTTTGGAACAAGGTCAGAGTTTGATGGTCACGGGTTGTTGCAATTGGAACTCGAGCAACTCGCCGGGTGCGACGCCGACGGTCCGGCCGCGTTTGAGCACGGTCGTGCTCGCCCCGATGGCTGCGCCCTTGCCCGCGTCGCCGGCAATGGCGCCGATGGCCGCGCCGGTCGCCGTCAGCTTGGCGGTTTTGGCGAGGGAGCTTTTGCCGGCTTCGATGTACGGGCCGGTGACGACCGGCACCAACACTCCACCGACAGTGATTTCGCTCAGCCGCAGATCCAGAGCGCTCTTGCCGGCGACGCGGCCGGCTTGTTGCGCGCTGGCGACGCGGCCGTAAGCGCGCGTGCCGGCCTTGGCGATCATCGTGCCGTTGACGATGAGGTCCAGTTCCAGCGACACCGCAAAGCGTTTGCCGCGGGGATCGCGAGAGGATGCGCCGTCCACCATCCGCACGAGCAGGCCCGTGCCGGCGTTGATGACGACGGTGCTCGGCGCGGCGGCGGGTTGTGGTGCAGCGGCGGGTGCGGGCGTCGCGGCAGGTGCCGCAGCGGCGGGAGCGTCACCGCCGGTAAAGGTAAGCGCGAGTGTCTTGCCCGTTTCGATGACTTGCTGGCCAGAGGCGCTGTTGAAGCGGATCGTTCCAGCGGTGCCGCCGTTGTACTTGCCGGTGAGGACCTGGCCGTTTTTCAGTTCGAGAACATCGGCATGTGCGGAGAGCGTTGCCGCAAGGGCGAGCGCAGAGAGGAAGCGTGTTGTTTTCATGCGGGGATCGTTTGTTTGGTTGGTTGCTGAAATTCAGCGTGCGCTTCGGTTCCGTTCAGCGCCCGCGCGAGGCGTTCGAGTTCGAGCGTCCAGCAAAACATGGAGAACAACAGTAGCAGCACCATGGCGACGCGATGCGGCGGAAGGGATAGTTGCTCGAAGCGCGCGAGGAACACGACTGAGAAAGTCGAACTGGCGAAAATGAAACTGAGGCGCGCCGCGAACTGCGCGATGTGGCCGAAGATGGGAAATCCACCCGGCGGCATGGCGGGTTTCAATCGAACCCGCAGCCAATAAGCGATTTGAATCAGCACCACCGCCGCCACTGCCCACCACAAAATTCCCGGCTGTGGATCGGGCCTACTGGTGTCACCAACTATGCTGCGATAAATCGGGATACCGTTCGCGAGCACGATGACAGCTCCCGCTGTTTGCGCGGCCAACAGCAGCGGATAAATCCACGGCGGATTGCGCTGAACTGCTGTGGCGTTCGCCGTCATGTGCGGTCAGAAATGAAAATCGAAGCCCAAAAGGAAACCGTGGGCATCGAGATTGAAATTGAATCTGCCGCGGTCGTAGTCCTCGTGCAGATACCGATAGCCCAGCGCGACGGAGGACCAATCGTTGATGCGATAACCGACTCCGGCGAAAACCTCCCACGCGATGTCCGCCGAAACTGCGAAGCCGCCGATCGTGCCTTTTGTCGTAATGAGCCAGCGAGGCGACAATTCATATCGCAAGCCCGCGCCGATAATGGGATCGGCCCACACTTTGTCACCGCTCGTATTGAAGCCGGGCAGCGCGCCGCTGGTGAATTTGAGGTCCTCGTTCACGTACCACACGCGCGCGCCGGCGAGAACTTCAGCGTGAAGTTTTCCACGCGATGGCAGCCGATACGTCAGCGCCGCCGTCGTGTGGATGAGGTCCGATTGCAGGTTCACCGCCGAAAATGCCTGACCGGGATTTTTGGCGTCGGTGTCGAGCCGCACCCACGCGAAGTCGACGAACAAACCGACGGAGCGATACTGCACTTCACCCGCGATCAGCAGGCCGGCGCTAAGGCGCGTTTCGAAACGATCCACTGTGGACGGCGACGACGGCACGCTTGTTTCGACGTCCAGCGCCGGCACCCACAGATACGGTGAAACGGCGAACGACCAGTTTGTCTGCGCACCCTCCGCGCTGGCAAGCATCGGCGACAGCAGGCACGCGCCGGCTGCCGCGAGCCAGACCGATATGTTGTTTGGTCTTCTCATTGCCAGGGTTTGCGCGAATCAGAAGTGGAACGTGAACCCGAGTTGGAAACCCTGGAGAACCACGTCGTAACGGAACTTGCTCAGTCCGCTTCCGGTTTCGTAGTCGGTGCCGAGCCAGCGGTAGCCCAGTTGCGCCGATCCCCATTTGGCGAAGCGCCAGTTCAAATACGGGAACGCCTGCCAGGTGATATCTGAGCCGACACCGAAGCCGCCAACGTCAAAGCGTCCATCAAAACTCAATTTATCTTTGATCAACGGGTAGCTCAGTTGCGCGCCGACAATGGGATCCCACCAGTCTTGCGTGCCGGTGGCCACGCGTCCGGCGGGGCCGCTAAACGTCACATCGCCGTTGATGCTGTTGTAACGGCCGCCGGCGAAGACTTGCGCATATTTGCAGACTTCGTAACCGATGGAAGGCTCAACCATCCATTGTTCGAGGTCAATTTTTGCGCCCGTCGGTTCGGCGCTCAAGCGCAGGTAACTGAACTCAGTGGAGAGCGACCAGCGCTCGTATCCGACGGTGACGCGACCGGCGAAGCCGGCTTCCAAATGTTCGATGATGTCGCCGAAGCTGGCGTCCACGTCAGCCGGAATGCCTTTGGCAGTAAGGTCACCGCTCATGCCGGCGAGGAACAAGTTGAGTGAATTGTCAAAGCGCCATGGCTTGTTTTCGTCCGCGCGCAACATTGCGGGCGGCAACGCGGAGGCGAGCAAGAGCGTGATGAGAAGTTTGTGTTTCATTCTGATTTGGACCGTTGTGATTGGCTGGGTTTCGAAGGTTCAGTGATGCGCGGGCAATTTCTCGAGTTCGCCGACGCCTTCGTCGGTGACGGAGTGGCCGTGAGGGTCCACGGACGGAGCAGCACTGCTTTTTTCCGTGGAAGCGATGGCGGGTTTGCCGTGCGCCATCGAGGTGCCAACCATCCATACCAGCCCAAGCGGTTTGGCGGCTTCCTTGCCCAGTGTGTTGAGACGCTCCTGCATCGCCTTGACTTTGTCGGGATGCGCGGCGACGAGGTTGTTTTTCTCGTAGGGATCGTCCGCGAGATTGTAGAGGTCCATGCTCATCGGAATCATCGCGCGCCAGATCAATTTCCAATCGCCCTGCCGCACCGCGCCGCGGAACGGCTCGATGTTGTAAACGACTTCCGTGCGCGGTGAGGGTTTGCCTTCAGCGATGGTGTCCCACACGTTCACGCCGTCGAGCGGCTTGCACTTGGCGGTGGAGGCGCCCGCCAGCGCGGCGAACGTGGGATAGAGGTCCACGACATGGATCAGTCCGTCCACGGTCTGCGGCTTGATGTGGCCGGGCCAGTTCGCGCAGGCCGCGACGCGCGTGCCGCCTTCAAACAGTTCGCCCTTGCCGCCGCGATACGGGCCGTTGTCGCACGGAAGCACGAGCTTGGACATGTCGGTCATCTGGCCGGCGAACATGGGGTTGCGCACGCCGCCGTTGTCGCTGTGGAAAATGATGAGCGTGTTCTCGCGCAGCCCCTTCTGGTCGAGCGCGGCGACGACTTTCCCAATTTCGTCGTCGAGGCACGAAACCATGGCGGCGTAAGTGCGGCGCGTGGGCTCCGCGATGTGCTTGAAGCGATCAATGTAATCCTGCGGCGCTTGATACGGCGTGTGCGGCGCGTTGAAGGCGAGGTAAAGATAGAACGGTTTGTCCGCGCTCTGCTCGTTGATGTATTTCACCGCGTCTGTGCCGAAGAGCTGGGTGGCGTAGCCCTTTTCCTTCACGGGCTTGTTATTGCGGAACCAGTCGAGGACGCCGGCGTCGCCGTGGGTGTAGTAATCGAGTTCACCGATCGTCGCGCCGTAGGCGTAATCGAAGCCGCGCTGCTTGGGCCAATACTTGGTGTCCGCGTGGCCCAGGTGCCATTTGCCAATGAGCGCGGTTTTGTAGCCGGCATCCTTGAGCGTCTGCGGGAGGAGATACTCGGACATGTCGAGTCCATAGCCCGCCGGGCCGGGGATGACGATGGTTTGCAGGCCGTAGCGGTAGGGATAGCGGCCGGTCATTAGCGCGGCGCGCGTGGGCGTACACATGGGCAGCGCGTAGAATTGGGTGAACTTCGCGCCGCCGGCGGCGAGCTTGTCAATGTTTGGCGTCTTGATGTCGGTGGCGCCATTGAAGCTGACGTCCTTCCAGCCCATATCGTCGGCGACGATGTGGACGATGTTGGGTTGTTTGGCTAGCGCCGTCAGCGCGAGGCTGGCGGACAACAGCGCCGCGAGAATTACTTTCGGGAGTGTCGTGGTCTTCATGGTTTTGATTTTGGATTGATGTGAATTGAAATTGTTCAGAGCGGTGCGGTTTTATTTCGGAAACAGGAACGCCAGGTTGAAGCGCAAGCCCCATCCGGTCCGCCGCTGGAGCCGTCGGCGTAATACTTGAAGCCTAGCGCGACAACTTTCTGCGCGCTGGCGGAAAGCGCCAGCAGGACGGACGGCCCGGCGAGAAGGAGGTCCAGGCGTTGGGACGGGTTTATTGGTGTCATGTCATGGTCTGGTCGCGATTTGTGTGGTCACGGGTTTGGTTTGGGAAACGGATTCACCTCGAGTTTCAGGGCTTCGCGTTGTGCGTCAGCGCGAGTTCAATGGCGTCGAGCAACGTCTGGTCGTTGACGGGTTTCCGGAGATACGCCATGGGCCGCCCGGCCAGCGCGCGGTCGCGTGTCTCGCTGGAATTATGGCCGGTGATGATCACGACGGGCACGGGCGCGGTGGACTCCGCGAGCCGGGCTTGAACTTCAAAGCCGTTCATGCGCGGCATGTGCAGGTCCAGCACCACGCAGTCGGGCCGGCGCGCCGGCAGGGATTCCAGAAACTCGACGCCCGACGGGAATGCCTCCACGTCCAGGTCCGCCGAACGCAGCAGACGCGTCAACGCTTTGCGCACGGATTCCTCATCGTCCACGATGGCTATGAACGGTCTGGGTCGGGTCACGATGGGCAAACCTTAGCGAGCGCGTCGGGAAAGGGTATTGGACTTTGGGCCAATAGGGGGGAGTGACCACTGACCCCGATCACGCCTCTCTTCAGAGGCCCAGCTTTTCCGCCAGCCGCACCAGATCGGCGACGGACTGCGCCTTCATCTTCTCCATGACGCGGGCGCGATGGACTTTGATGGTTTTTTCCACCGTGCCGAGATCGGCGGCGATTTGTTTGTTCAACTGTCCCGAGACGACGTGGGCGAGCACTTCGCGCTCGCGGGGAGTGAGCATGTCGAGCCGCGCGCGGATTTCCTCAAGTTCGGCGCGGGCCTGCCGGGCGGCGCGGTCCTTTTCGATTGCGACGTGAACGGCTTTGAGCAAGTCCTCGTCATTCACGGGCTTGGTGAGAAAATCCAGCGCGCCGCGTTTCATCGCCTGCACGCTCTTCGGGATGTCGCCGTGGCCGGTCAGGAAAATAATCGGCAGGGCGCTGCCCTCCGCAGCCAAAGCTTCCTGGAGTTCCAAGCCGTTCAAGCCGGGCATCGCGACGTCGAGCACGAGACAGCCGGGCGCGGCGGAGTCGTGTCGTTCCAGAAACTCCCGGGGGGAATCAAACGCGGCGACATCCAGTCGCGCCGAGCGCAGCAGCCGGGCCAGGCCCTTGAGCACGGACGGGTCGTCATCCACCACAAACACAGTTGCCGAAGGATGATTCATGAATGTGGTTCCGCTGGCGCCGGGATCGTAAAATGAAAGGTCGCCCCGCGCTCCGGGTTGTTCGCGGCCCACATCTTTCCGGCGTGGGCGTCCATGATGGTGCGGCAGACCGCCAGCCCCAGGCCCATGCCCTCCGGACGCGTCGTAAAAAATGACGTGAAGAGGCGGTCCAGATTTTCCGCGGGGATGCCGCATCCGCGGTCGGCGATTTCGACCCGGACTTCATCGCCTTCGCCGCCGGAACTGCGCACGATCAAGACGCGATCCGCCGGCGGAGTGTTGGTCATTGCATGGCAGGCGTTCAAAATAATGTTGAGGACGACTTGCTGGAGTTGCACGCGGTCGCCGCTGACGGCGGGCAGGACGGGCGCGAGTTCCACCTGCGTCGTGATGCCCTGATTGACCAGATCGTTGCGCACCAGCTTGAGCACTTCCTGGATGACGTCGTTGAGGTCGAGTGGCTGGTGTTCGACCTCGTTTTTTCTGAGGAGGAGACGCAACCGCCGGATGACTTCGCCGGCGCGTTTGTCCTCGTCCACGATGTCCGCCAGAATGGCGCGCACTTCGGTCAGGTCGGTCTCGTCGCGCGCCAGAAAGCGTTGGGCGGCCTGGGCGTTGCTCAGGATGGCGGCCAGCGGCTGGTTCAACTCGTGGGCGAGCGAACCGGAAAGTTCGCCGAGCATCGTTACGCGCGAAAGGTGGGCCAACTCCTCGCGGTGCAATTGAATTTCCATTTCCGTCTGTTTGCGGTGCGTGATGTCCGCCGACACGCCGCGCACGAGGACCGGTTTGCCGCCGCCGTTGAACTCGACGCGCCCGCGCGACGCGAGCCAGCGAAGCTGTCCGTCCGGCAGCACCACGCGAAATTCCTTTTCGTAATCACCGTCGCCGGCGAGCGCCTGCGCCAGGGCCTGCCGAACCGACTCACGGTCTTCCGGGTGCAGCCGCTGGAAAAAACCATCGAGGTCCAGCCGCTCCGTTTTCGCAAAGCCGAACAACGCCCGCCACTTTTCCGTGGCCCAGATTTCATTCCGCGCGAGGTCGCGCACCCAGAAGCCGAGGTTCGCCGCGTCGGCGGCCAGCGCCATGCGCTGTTCGCTCTCGCGCAAATCGCGCGCGAGTTGCGCCGCGCGCAGCAGATCGCGGCTCAACTCGTAGGCCATCGCCGCGAGCACAGGCAGGAACGCGAAGCTCACCAGATAGGGCGACCGAATCATCTCCAAGCGCACCAGAATGGTGTGCGCCAGTCCCACCAGGACGAACAGCGCCAGGCTGCCGCCAATCACCGCGGCGCGGCGGCGTTCTTCGGCGTCCCCGCGCCGCCACAGGGCGATGGACGCATCGGCGACGAAGGCCACGAGCCACAAATTGGTCAACTCGCCAACCCGGCTCCACGGATTGGCCACGCCCTGCGCCACCGAAATCGTCTCCCCGAGAAAAGTCGGATGCGCCAGAGCGGTGATTTCACGGTAATTGATGCCCGTTGGCTCCAGGAAATTGATCGCCAGGACCAGCGTCCGCAAGCCCACAACGCTCCACGCGAACCACGGTCGGCCCGTCCGAAGATAAACCTGGATGAAGCCGACGATGGCAACGCACCCGGAAAAAACGGGAAGGTGCCACGAACGAACCAGCGCGCCGAACCCGGCGGGCGTCGGCGCGCGCATCATCAGGAATTCAAACGCGGCAATGCCGGCGACCGAGACCGCGACCACCGCGAAAAGCAAATTGGCCCAAGCCGCGCGTTGCCGGGCCCAGATGACGAGATGGATCACCGCGAGGGTCAAACACGCCGCGGCTTCCATGGACCAGACGATCGTGATCCAACTCATGCGGCGGCGAGGTTAACGAACCGTTGCGCGCAAGACCAGTCCGGCGTCGGGGCACAGATACCGGCCCCGTTTTCAATCTCGACACTCGCCCCTCATTTCGGTTTGCTTCGCAGGATTTATTTGTGGCCGAAACGAATGAACGCTGAACAGTTAGCCAAAGCCAAATCGCTGGGATTCTCCGACCGACAGATCGCCCATTTGACCGGCACAACCGAGGACGCCGTTCGCGCCGAACGCAAGGAGCTCGGCCTCGTCCCCAGCTACCGGCTCGTGGACACTTGCGCCGCCGAGTTCGAGGCGTACACGCCATATTACTACTCCACCTACGACCGCGGAGACGACGAGGTGAAGGGCAACACGGCGAAGAAGGTGATGATTCTCGGCGGCGGGCCGAATCGCATCGGGCAGGGAATTGAATTCGATTACTGCTGCGTGCATGCGGCGTTCGCGCTGAAAGAGGATGGATTTGAAACCATCATGGTGAACTCGAATCCCGAGACGGTTTCCACGGACTACGACACGAGCGACAAACTTTTTTTCGAGCCGCTGACGCTGGAGGACGTGTTGCACATTTACGAACGGGAAAAATGTTGGGGCGCCATCGCCCAGTTCGGCGGGCAGACGCCGCTCAACCTGGCGCTCGGCCTTCAAAAAAACGGCGTGAACATCATCGGCACGTCGCCGCAGAGCATTGAGATTGCCGAGGATCGCAAGCTGTTTGCGGCGATGTTGCGCAAGCTCAACATTCCGCAGCCGGCCAACGGACTTGCCACCAATGAAGCTGAGGCGCTCGTAGCGTCGAAACAGCTCGGCTATCCGGTGCTGGTGCGACCCAGCTTTGTGCTGGGCGGGCGGGCGATGCAGATCGTGTATTCCGACACGGAGTTGCAGCATTACATGCGTTTCGCGGTTGAGGCTTCCCCGGAACGGCCCGTGCTGGTGGACAAATTTCTGGAGGACGCCACCGAAGTGGACGTGGATTGCATCACGGACGTGGGGCACTTTGAAAATCCGAAATCCGAAATCCGAAATCCGAAATCCGAAGGCGGGACAATTGTCATCGGCGGGATGCTGGAGCACATCGAGTTTGCCGGGGTCCATTCGGGCGACGCGGCCATGGTGCTGCCGCCGCACACGCTCTCGCAAAAGGTTATTGATACCATTCGCGAATACACGCACGCGATGGCCCGGGAGTTGAAAGTCATCGGCTTGATGAACGTGCAGTATGCCGTGAAAGGCGAAACGGTTTATGTGCTCGAAGTGAATCCCCGCGCGTCGCGTACCGTGCCGTTTGTGAGCAAGGCGATCGGATTCCCGCTCGCTAAACTCGCAGCCAAAGTCATGGCGGGCAAAACCCTGAAAGAACTCGGCTTCACGGAGGAAGTCTGGCCGAAGTATTGGGCGGTGAAGGAATCCGTGTTTCCGTTCAACCGCTTTCATGGCCAGGACATTTTGCTCTCGCCCGAAATGCGCTCGACGGGCGAAGTCATGGGCCTGGATTCCGACCTTGGCGTTGCTTACGCGAAATCGCAGATGGCCGCGAACGCGCCGTTGCCTATGGGCGGCAAAGTGTTCATCAGCGTGAGCGACGCACACAAGCGGGACGCGGTCGCCGTGGCGAAACAATTCGGGGACCTTGGCTTCGAGCTGGTGGCCACGAGCGGCACCGCGGCGATTCTCGAAGCCGCCGGTTTGAAGGTTCAGAGGATTTTCAAACTGACCGAGGGCCGGCCCAATGCGATTGATCTGCTGAAGAACAAGGAGATTCAACTGGTCATCAATACGCCCGCCGGACAATTGCCGCGCGCGGACGAGGTGAGAATTCGCACGACGGCGGTTTACACGGGAACGCCAATCATGACGACTCTCAGCGGAGCCAAGGCCGCCGCGCTGGGCATCGCGGCGTTAAGGAAAAGCGGTTACGCAGTAAAGACGGTGCAGGAGTATCATTGAGACCGCGTCAATGTAATGACGCGCTGGAATGCCGCCAAGCGACCAGCCGGCGGCCCGTCTGAACCTGCGGCAATATCCCGATGGACGCCACGGGCCTTTCTGCCTAGTCTCGTTGTCAGTCCCACACGATGGCTTTAGATCAACCAACCAGGCCGGCAGGAGCAATCGAGCAGATCGCGGACATTCTGTTGGTGGAAGACGATCACCACGATGCCGAGTTGACGATGCGCGCGCTGGAGCAATGCGGCCTGGCGCACCGCATCGAGCACGTTACCGATGGCGACGAGGCGATGGATTACATCAACTCGGTGACGTTGCGCGGTGAGAAAAACACCGTGAAGTTGCCCAGGCTGATCCTGTTGGATTTGAAGCTGCATAAGACCGGCGGTTTGCACGTGCTGCGGCAGTTGAAATCCGACGAACGCACCAAAGGCATCCCCGTCACGGTATTGACCGCATCGAAGCTGGCGATTGAGGTGGTTGAAAGCTACAAACTCGGCGTGAACAGTTACGTCCTCAAACCGCAGGACGGGCCGAAATTTGTGGAGGTCGTCCGGGCCATCGGCCAGTACTGGCTGTCTATCAACGAGCCGTCGCTTTGAGCTTCAAACTCTCCCGCAAAGCTAAAAAGGCGAGCCACGTTGCCGCGGTTCGCCTTTGAGATTGATTCAAGTCTGCTCAAGTCACCGTTCCAGCGCGCGCAGTCCTACTTGTCCTCCGGAATCCGCATCCCGTAGAACGAGCGATAGACGAACAAGAGCGCGACGACAAAGAAGAAAGCGCCAATGCCGGTCTTCACCGCCTGATCTTTCATCGTCACCGCGATTTCAACCGCAAGCAGACCGAACAGCGTGGTGAACTTGATCACCGGGTTCATCGCCACGGACGAGGTATCCTTGAAGGGATCGCCCACGGTGTCACCGACGACGGTGGCCGCGTGCAGGTCGGTGCCTTTCTGGCGAAGGTCAACCTCCACAATTTTCTTGGCGTTGTCCCAAGCGCCGCCGGCGTTCGCCATGAAGATGGCCTGGAAGAGGCCGAACAGCGCCGTGGAGATCAGGAACCCGATGAAGAAGAAAGGCTCGTAGAACGCGAACGCGAGCGTGCTGAAGAACACGCCCAGGAAGATGTGGAACATGCCCTTCGGGG
>CAZCZP010000060.1:14564-18090 GCA_964502895.1 uncultured Bifidobacteriaceae bacterium | reverse complement strand
TGGCCGATGGCTTCGAATACGGAGACGACGTCGAGGTCTTTGCCAGTGTTCGGCGAATTGGCAGGCGCAGTCGCGGCAGTGAGGCAGCCGGGGAGAATCGTTCCGCCATAGACGAACACGGCGGGGCGATTCATGCGGGCGATGCAGATCATCGCGCCGGGCATGTTTTTGTCGCAACCGCCGATGGCCACATAGCCGTCCATGCCGCCGCAACCCACGACGGTTTCGATGGAGTCGGCGATGACTTCGCGCGAGACGAGGGAATACTTCATGCCTTCGCTGCCCATCGAGATGCCGTCGGAGATGGTGATGGTGTTGAAGATGATCGCCTTGCCGCCGGCTTCGTTCGCGCCCTTTTCGGATTCGAGCGCGAGTTTATCAATGTGCATGTTACACGGCGTGACGTTGCTCCAGGTAGAGGCGATGCCGATGATAGGCTTCTTGAAATCTTCCTCGGTGAAGCCGACGGGATAAAGCATGGCGCGCGCAGCGGCGCGTTCCGGTCCGTCCAAGAGGATGCTGGAGAACGGACGCATTGAATTCTGTTTGCCAGATGACTTGCTGGGTTTGTTCTTCATCGGGCGGGAGTGTTGCTGAAAAAGGGCAGGGGAGCAAGGTGGGGTGTGCGATTCGAAGCCGAATCTAGGAAGGCCGGCGCGCCAGCTCTCAATCCTCGACTTCCATCACCAGCGCGCCCGGTTCAACTCGCAGACTTTTGACACCCTTCAATACCGGCCTCCCACCGCGTTCGCCCACGGCGTCGGCCAAAAGATTTTCTCCTTTGATTCCTCCCAGCCACGCTTTCGGGAGGCTCAACCCGAAGACGGTCACGTCTTCGAGAATCGCGTACGGCGCTTCGCCTTCGTTCAATGACACGCGGAAACGCCCGCGGGCGCGGAACATTTTTCCGCCAAGAAGGGGAACGTCTTCCGGGATGGGCGCGGCAATGTAGGCGTTGATGGCATCGCGTCCCAATTCCAAGCGCACGGTTTTTCCCAAGTCGGTGTTCGCGTTCAACAACCCGTTCAGCTCGCGTTCGGTCAGGCGCAGGACTTTTGACCCCGGCGCGTAAGTCCGATCCGGCTCGGACAGGTTTATCGAGCCGTCCGGGGTCGCCGTGCGCGGCCGGTCTTCCAGTGGGCCGCCGAGTTGCTCGAGTTTCTTTTCCACGGCAACTTTTTCGGACGCGGACAATTCGACCGGTTTGATGGGACGCTGGATGTACCAAATGGTGATGGCGATTGTGGCGCAAATCACGAGCAAGAGGGCGAGCAGGAAACCGCAACCATAGAGCAGCCAGCGGCGGCGCTTTGGTGTTGGCGCTTCGGCAGGCCTGCTGGGGGGATCGGCGGGTGGAACGTTGGCGTTCATTTCGCCGGCGAGGGTAACAATTTTTCGCTGGTGTCGCAAGCTTGCTGAACAAACAGTCGCCTTCGACCGGTGGACCGCAGGTGCGCCGACAACGGTCACGGCGCGGTGTTTTAACTCGCACCTGTGGGCGTCGCGACCTCGGCCGGGACTGCGACTGAAAACTCTGGACGCACGGGCGCGCTGCCGGCGGACGTGGTCGCAAAAAATGGTCAACCCTCGGCAATTCCAGTGGAGCCACTCAGGCGGATGGCGGGGCAAGTTAAGGACATGCAGGCCTCATTAGTGGCGGAGCATCCGTTTCTGGCGGGCATGAAGCCGACGCACATTGACATCTTGTGTGAGTGCGCCATGGAAACGGAGTTCTGCAAGGGCCAGTTGATTTTTCGCGAAGGCGATCTGGCGAACAGATTCTACCTGATCGTTGATGGGGCAGTCGCCTTGGAATCATGTACGCGTGACGGTCGGACGGTTTTGATCGAGACGCTCGGACGCGGCGATGCGCTCGGCTGGTCCTGGTTGTTTTCGCCGTACTACTGGCACTTCGGGGCACGGGCCGTGGAACCCACCCGGGCGATTTTCTTTTACGGCACGCGTCTGAAAGCCCAATGCGATGAGGATCACGATTTTGGTTACGAACTGCTCAAGCGCATGGCGGCCGTGGTTGTGCGGCGATTGCAGTCGGCTCGAGGGCAATTGGCAGAACGAACGGAAAAGAACATTCGGAGTTAGCTGAGTTTAGGACGAACGCGTGGCGTTTTCTGGCGAGGGATGGGTCTAAGGGTTTCCCCTAGGCGCACTACCGGACTGTGTTAGCGCAGAATGCAGTGTTGGCCTGATTGTCGCAAAATACGGGTTGTCGTAAATTGCCGTCATGCAGACAACATTTGTCAAGCCGAGTTACAGCAACCCCAGTGATTCAGCCGCCCGCAGCGTAGTCGGTGGATTGATCGCTTCCAAGCCGGACGGAGTGGCGAGTGCGCCGCAAAATGGCAAACCCAAGACGCAGCTTGTGAACGGTAACGGCACGAAAGGACTAGTGGAGGCCCTCGTCAATTCGAGAGTCTATCAGGACTACGAACGCGCGTTTACCGAGGCCACGGGCCTGCCGGTTGCGTTGCGACCCGTTGAATCCTGGCAACTGCCGCACCATGGCAAGCGCAATGAAAGTCCGTTTTGCAGCCTCATGGCCCAAAAGAGCCGTGCGTGCGCCGCGTGCCTGCAAGTTCAGGAAAAAATGTCCGAGGCTGCCGCTTACGAACCGCACACGGAAGTGTGTCCAGCCGGTCTGTGTGATTCGGCGGTACCGGTGCGCTTGGGTGATCGCTTGATCGGCTTTCTGCAGACGGGTCAGGTCTTTCGGAAGAAACCTTCCGCCGCCCAGTTTGATCGAGTCACCAGACTCGTTGCTGATTGGGGAGTGGCCGTGGATCGGAAAAAACTGGAGGACGCCTACTTCGGCACGCAAGTGGTGTCCGGCAAGCGTCACGAATCCGTTGTGAAGATGCTGTCAATTTTCGCCCAGCACCTCGCGATGCTGAGCAACCAAGTGTTGGTTCAACACGAAAACGCCGAGCCACCCGTCATCCGGCGCGCGAAGGAATTTATCCAGGAGCATCAAGCCGAAGATATCTCGTTGGGTCAGGTGGCCAAGGCCGTCAACACGAGCACATTTTATTTCTGCAAGATGTTCAAGAAAATCACGGGGATCAACTTCACCGACTACCTTTCGCGAGTGCGGATCGAGAAATCCAAAAACCTCCTGCTCAATCCCAACCTGCGCGTGAGCGAAATCGCGTTCGAGGTCGGCTTTCAGTCATTGACGCACTTCAACCGAGTTTTCAAAAAAGTGTTGGGACAAACTCCCACGGACTATCGTGCTCAACTCTTGGGAAGATAGAGAGCCAAAGCAGTGGGCGAGCCGGCGCGGCGCGATGTTTTGCTACAGCGCGGTTCCGGTACTACAATTCCAACGCCGTTGCCACCTTCCGCGGGCAGAGGAGTCACGAGTTGCAATCGCGCAGCGAGAAAGCACTTGCGCATTGTCCCGCCTCAGCCATTATGACCGCGCACTTCGGAACGCGGGGTGGAGCAGCCTGGTAGCTCGCAAGGCTCATAACCTTGAGGTCGGTGGTTCAAATCCACCCCCCGCAACCAA
>CAZCZP010000060.1:0-14464 GCA_964502895.1 uncultured Bifidobacteriaceae bacterium | reverse complement strand
CTCGCAAGGCTCATAACCTTGAGGTCGGTGGTTCAAATCCACCCCCCGCAACCAATCTTTCAGTTGCATCCACGCCTGACCTTGGGGCTCTGCCAAGTGTACGTATTGCGCAAACAGGCCGGGGCTATCTGGGTGACGGTTGCCAAAAAAGCTCAAAAAATTTCCAAATTTTCACAGTGACAACTGGTTGCCAGTCTGTCATAAGCAAAGCAACATCCGTCGTGCAAAAAGCGCAAGCTGATGCAATCCTGCACTACAAACCATAGCCGAGAGCCTTCAAAACGTCTGAAGATGAATACGCCCATCCCGTCGAAAGTTGCCCGTGCCTTCACGCTCATTGAACTGCTGGTGGTGATCGCCATCATCGCGATCCTGGCCGCGATGCTATTGCCCGCGCTGGCCAAGGCGAAAGACAAGGCCGAGCGAACTACCGACTTGAACAATGTCCGGCAGGTTCTCGTAGCCATGAACATGTACGCCACGGATTTTAGTGATTATCTACCTCATCCAACTTGGGGCAGCATTAGTTCGGGGCCAGGTCCTGATGGCTGGGCCTACGCAACCGCAAACCGAGGGAGGCTCCCTGGGCTTCCCGCCCAGATTCCGTCGGCCGCCGGTCGCACTGATAACACCAACCAAATTCCTTGGTTCCAAATTGGACAGCTCGGCCCCCTGCTTGCGAAGAATCAAAGGGTGATGGACTGCCCGCGCGACTTCAGGACCCGCGGTGGTGGACGAGAACTGGCGCTGTGGCGACCCCGGGAGATGAAACTCACTTCTTATGCCTGGAACGGCGCGGTGTGCGGTTATGGTGGTGGTCGCGAAGTTGCGAACGCCAGTTCCTTGGGGGCAACCTATAAACTGAGCGGATTCAAGGCGACTGACTTTCTGATGTGGGAGTCTGACGAAACGAACCCGTTTAATTTTAACGACGCCGGTCAGAATCCAGCCAACGCCAGCGAAGGTGTATCGCAACGGCACGCCGGCGGAAATCCATCGGACCCAACGCGCGATGTTGGCGGCGGTGCGATTGTGGGCCGTTTCGGTTCCAGCGTAGGTTTCATCAAGTGGAAAGAGTTCACCAGGCTTCGCATTACTGGCGGAGTTGGAAGGTCAAACGAACTACTTTGTGGTCCGGGCTATCGCTAGACATGGCGTATGAGAATTCCTCGACAAAGCTTGTGGGTCGGTGTGGGGCTGGCGTGGCTTGTTTCCGTCAGTTGCTCCAAAAAGGCGGAGGTCCCGCCGGCGCCCGCAGTGGAACAAGCTCCCGCTGCCGAAACCGCCCCTCCTCCGGGGACTGCCCCTTCGGTTCAGATCGCGAATTCACAGCAGGTCAACGCCAGTTGGGACGCCGTATCAAGAGATATTGCCAACCAGAATTACGAAAACGCCGTGCGCGCGTGGATGGCGATGGACCAGGCTCGCCAGCAGGCCGCGATGAACGAAGCATTACGACAGGAGTACGCGCGGCGCGCTTACCAGGCCCAGGACGCACTCCGACAGAAGGCGGAGACCGACGCGAAAGCCCGCAAGGCCTATCAAGACCTTGGTCGTATCATGATGGGCCGCTGATTCGCCGCAGATTGTTTCCGGCGCTGCTGATGCCCGGCTCATTGAGTCGGCGGGCTGAGTTCGTGGTAACGATTCACTTGAGGACTTCGCAGCGACAACTTCCTGCCACTAGGCCAAAGGATTTCCACGCTTTCCACCTGCGCAATGTTACCCAGGCCAAAATGCAACGTGTTGGAGTGTTGGGAGCGATGTGAGTCTCCGGTCACAAGCTGGCGCGTTACGATTCCGCCGGCATGACGCAGCGTGACGGTCGCGCCGACCGGCGACCTGCTGCCGCCCTCTTCGCGGAAAAGAAAACCGATCCAATTTCCCGTTGCGGTCATGTTGTTGCGATAAACGCGCAGGGTCTGTTTGGTTTCGGGCCAGGCTTCAAACGTCGTGAGAAGCAAATCAAGGCGACCATCGCCATCGAGATCGTCAGCGACGACGGCCCGGGAATCCTCCACCAGACTCACACCCAGCAGGTAACCCACTTCGATGAACCTGTCGCCGCGTTGGTTCAGATAAAACCGATTCTGCTCATGTCCTCCAAAGGACTGGTTGTTGCCGACCCTTCGGTTGGCTTTCGAGAGAAAGTAAACGTCCGCTGCCGTGTCGTTGGTGGATGCGGCAGCGTAAATGTCGTGCCGCCAGAATTCCGGCTCGTAATCACTCACTTTGCGTCGAGTCTCGTGGCCGTTGGCGATATAAACTTCAAGGAAACCGTCGTTGTCAAAATCGCTGGCGGCGCAACCCCAGGACCAGCCGGAGCGGGCGACAAAATCGCCAAGCGCGCCTTGCTCGAATCCGCCCGTGGGCTTCGCAAAATAAAGCCGGTTGCCGTAAGTCATGCGCGCTCGCATCTGGCGATCCTCCGAAAAGCCGGGCCGCCACAAATTCAGATGATTCAACCGGTCGGCCGTTGGTGAATTCATTCCGATCATCAAAATATCCAGCCGGCCATCAGCGTTGAAATCAGCCAGCGCGTGCGCCATTCCGAACGCGTGCGACTCGGGAATCCACTCGCGCGTCACGTCGTTGAAACGCCCGCCGCCGTCGTTCCGATAAACATCAACCCCCGCAAAATCGCTTACGACCAACAAATCCAGATCTGTGTCTCCGTCCAGATCAACGAACGACGCGCTGTAGGTCCGGCGCCAGCGTTTCTTTCCCAATCCCACGGCATCCGTCGCATCAGTAAAGTTGCCTTTGCCGTCGTTCAACAACAGATAAGCCGGGTCACCATCATTGGCGTCGTAGTAAGGCGTGGGCATCTGGCCGCCGGCGTATGGGAGTTTGTATTGCCCGAGGAACAAGTCCAGGTCGCCGTCGCGGTCAATGTCGCCGCAAGTCATGGCCTGCGCGTAACGCAAACGCGGGTTGGCCGCCCACACTTGGCGTCCCGGCTCGGTAAATTCGCCGCGCGCCGTACCTTTGAACAGAAACGCACCTTCAAATTTTGCCCCCACGAGGTCCGCGGCTCCGTCTCCGTCGAAGTCTGCCAGCAGGCCGGTGAACAGCAGCCCCAATGGCTGCCGGCACAGGGCACTCGATTCGAAACGGCCATCCGGTCGTTGGTGATACACAAGATTTTTGGCGACGAGAATGATCTCGGATCGTCCATCGCCATTCAGATCGTAAAGCGCCAGCGGATCAATGAAGTGCGATTTCTCGGGCGGCTTGATGGTCTCGCTTAGAATGGGAACGAAGGGCGGCTCGCCAACGCGCGTTCGCAACGTGAGGTGCGTGGCATCAATTCTTTTCACAACCGGCGGTTCGGCGATGGGCGATCTCGTTGCCCACTGCACCACCAGATTGCCATCGAACATTGCCCGCGTGGAAGTTGATTCGTTCCACAGGTGCGCGCGAAAGTAAAACTGGCTTTCCCTGGGTTGACTGGCGGCGTCCGTATCGAACCGGACATGGCGTAGCTCCGTGTTCGCAAGCTGCCAGCCGGCCTTTGCCGACTCCTCGACAAACCGCTGCCACTGGGATGGAGTCCAGGTTTCACTCTCGGCAGAAGGCGAATAAACTTCAATGCCGTGGGGAAGAATCTCCGGTGGATTGAAACGAGCAGTGACGATTTCTCCGGCGGGGAACGACGCAAGCGCGCGAAACTTGTTGGTCGTTTCGTTGAGGGAATCCCACAGCGATTCAAAAACGCGTCCGCACTCCTGGGCGAGCATTTCTCTGGACCAAACAGTGAGTTCTGCTTCCCGTTCGCGGGCTTCCAGCGCAAGAAAGCGGGCGACGGTTTCAGAATTCTCCGGCCCGGTTACTTCGGCGGGGCGCGATGCGGTGAATGAGCGCTTTATCCACCACGACATCGCGACCAGCGCCAGGACAGTCAGCAGGACAAGCAATCTGGCAAAGCGCTGGGTCATGAGACTGCCGGATTCGGAGTTCGGTGGTTTGTTGGAAGGATTCGCTGCTCGCACATAACTTTACGTCCCAGCCTTCGTTTAGAGTCAATCGTGCAACCGTCAAGGACATTCTCTGCCTTGCTGAGCCGGCGGTCGCTGTCGTTGGGCGGGTATTTGAACTGAGGAGTTAGCATCTCCTACGCGACGGTGTGAAAAACGTGGATTTCGAGACTTGATTTTCTCAGCGCGAATCTTAGGCTGTAACAGTTGTTTGCCCGGTAGAATATTTTTGAAACGTTGGTCTGCCGTTTCCTACGCACCGCTGACTTGCAGTAACAACACAACCCAAGCACCCTTATGAATACCGCAGTTCCCTTCGCCCGCTCGTTTTCCATCGCGAACAGGAAAACCCTGTTAATGGCCGTGACAATGATCTGCCTCGCTACCGTGGCTTCCGGTGCGCAGATTGGAATGAACTTCGTCCGCGGGCCCGGGTCTGATGGTCCGAACGTTCAAAACGCATTTCCCAACGCGTTGCCTCCGGAAGCTTTGGCGGGCGTTACGCCATACTCACAAACGAACTGGAACAACCTCGGATTCAGAGGGACGAACATTGCGCTGCTGGACGCTTTTGGAGCGACCAGCGGAGTGACAGTGAATTGGATCGCAGGAAATTGCTGGAGCATTGCCGGCGGTACACCCGGAAATCTCGGAGTCCCGGATACCGACTTGATGAATTCGTATCTGGATTCCAACGGGAGTGGCAATTCGGCGCTCAACACCAATTTGTTCACGCAGCCAAACAATAATAGTATGCCACTCGTCTATCTCACCGGCTTGGGCGCGTGGTTGTCGGCGCAAGGAATCAGTTACTATGACCTCGTGATTTATGCCGACGGCGACAATCAGGCCGGCCGTTGCGGTGAATACTGGCTTCAGAGCGCCGCAGGGCCCGTTGACAACATTACGTTCGGGGCGGACCTGACGACCCATGCCTTTCTGCGTGACTACAATAATTTCCTCGTGAATCCGGTTTACCAGCAAGTGCCAGTGACGTCTGATAATGGACGCGTCGCACGTTCAGGGAATTATGTTGTCTTCACGGGGCTGGCGGCGGACGCCTTGCTGATCCGCACAGCGGAATTCAACACGCGCGTGCCGATCAACGCGGTCCAGATCATTCCTCGTGCTGTCGCCACGGGCGCAACTTTGGAGCCCTTGCCAGGCTCCGAAACTTACGCCGGTGGGAGGGCGTCCTTCCGTATCAAGGCCTCCGGAGTCGTGCCGATGACATTCCAATGGCAAAAGAACGGCGCGCCGTTGTCGGACGGCGGCAATATTTCTGGCGCGACGACCGCGAACCTGAACATCGCGAATGTCTCCAGCGCGGACGCTGGTGGTTACTCAGTGGTAGTGTCGAACGCCAGCGGCGTAGTCACCAGCACGGTCGCGCCGCTCACAATTACTTCGCCCGCGGCGGGCAGCTATGCCGAAAAAATTGCGACCAGCGCCCCCGTTGCGTACTGGCGGTTGAATGAAACCGGCGACCCTTCCACCAACAACAGTCCTGCATACGATGTGATTGGCGGCTTCAACGCCGTTTATGGATCTTTAGCTCAGAACGGATTCAACGGTATCGTTGGGCCGCGGCCCGCCGGTTTTCCGAGCTTTGAAGCCGGCAATTCAGCGCTGCAAACCATCCGCAACGTGACCACGCCCATTCCCTATCCTTCGTCCTACGTAAGTTGGGCCGTGGGTCCGGCGTTGAATTTGAACACCAACACGGTGACAGTTTGCGCGTGGATTTACCCGACCGCCAATCAAACCGCCAACACGGCGATTTTCTCGGCCCGCGGCGGTGACGTTAACACGTTCGGGTACGGAAACAACGCCTTCAACTTCCTGGGTTACACTTGGAACAACGGCCAGTTTAATTTCGTCTCGGGCCTCTCGCCTGTCAGCAACCAGTGGTCTTTTGTCGCTTGGGTGGTTACTCCGACCAACGCGATCATCTATCTGTATAGCGCGAGCGGCCAGTTCTCTGCGACCAACACTGTGGCTCACACCAATGTCGCTTTCTCGGCTCCGATCATGATTGGCACGGACCCGAGTTCCACCGCGATACCGCAGGATCGCGCTTTTGTTGGAAGCATTGACGAAGTGGCCGTGTTCAACCGTTCACTTTCACCGACCGAAATCGTGGACCTGTACAAGAAGGGATTAAACGTCAGCTTGATCCCAACGGTCATTGCCGTGCAGCCAGTCTCGTCGGCGATTTTTGCTGGCCGAAACGCGGCGTTCTCTGTCACTGCGTCTGGCGAAGAACCGCTGACGTATCAATGGCGCAAGAATTCGTCTAACATCTCGGATGGCGGCAATCTTTCCGGCACGACGACTCGCGCCTTGCAAATCACTGGCGCAACGGCGGGCGATGTCGGCAGCTACGACGTCGTGGTCAGCGGTCCCGGCGGTTCCGTGACCAGCGTTGCCGCAACGCTCACGGTTGTGGCCTCCAACGCGCCCGCGCCGTACGAAGCCAGGCTGCGAACGGCGAATCCAATTGCCTACTGGCGGTTCAACGAGGCCGCAGGCAGCCTCGAGTCTTACGATTATTGGGGTGGCAACACCTTGTCCAACACCAGCGTCACACTCGGTGCGGTCGGCCCCGTGCCGCCCGAGTACTCGGGCATAGAAAGCACCAACACCGGCGGGCAGTACGATGGCATCGGTTCCTTCTCCGCCGCCAGCGCCAGCCTGTTGAACAATCTGCCTCAGTTTTCCGTGATAGGCTGGTTCAATATTCCGTCGCCCATCTTCACCCAGCGCATCGGGTTGTTCGGCCTGAACGATGTGATCGAGTTTGGTTTTCACGGAAATGGGACTGACCTAATGCCACAAATCGGCGTGTTCACACCTCGCGGTTCTGCATTCTTGAATCAGTCCACGAACGTGCTTCCGGGAGTCTGGTATCTCATCGCTGCCGTCGGGACCGGCACGAATGTGAATCTCTATCTCGCGTCCACCAACGGAACGGGAGGCGTCAAGGTCCTGCAATCATCCAGCGCCGCCAACGTGACGACCAACTACGGTTTCGCGCCGTTCCCATTCCGCGTCGGCGGCGGTGGCATTCTGGACGCGACGGGCAACTTCTTCCCCGGAACGATTGATGAAGTCGCGGTGTTCAATCGGGCCATCACTTCCTCCGAACTATCCGATTTGTTCGGCGCCGCATTGAGCGGCGGAGACCTGCCACCCTCGATCTCGGTTGATCCGATTTCTCAGACCCTCTACGCGGGCCGCCAGGCAACATTCAATGTCACCGCGGTGGGAACATCGCCGGTGTATCGCTGGCGCAAGGACAACGTGCCACTGACCGACGGGAATGGAATTTCTGGTTCCGCGACTCCGACCTTGACGATTGCAAATGTTCAGGCCGCCAACCAGGGTCTCTATGACGTAGTCATCACCAACCGGGTCGCTTCCATCACGAGCGGCGTCGCGACGTTGACGGTGATTACACCCGTGCCGAACAGCTACGAGTCGGCGGTGATCGCGCTCAATCCGATTGCCTATTATCGCCTCAACGAAACGAACGATCCGTCCGGCGGTACGGCGATCGCGAACGACTTCTGGGGCGGGCTGAATGGGACCTACGGCATCGCCGCGCAGAATGGGTTCACTGGCATGGCCGGTCCGCGATCAGGCGACGGGTTCAGTATTTTTGAGGCCGGAAATTTTTCACTCATGACTTCTGCGGCGGATTCGTGGGCGACGACTCCGGCTTGGGGAATCAATACGAACGCGCTGACGATCACCGCATGGGTCAATCCCGCTGCCGTCGTTGATCGGGCTGGGATTGTCTTCGCGCGCGCGGGTCAGCCGGCAACCGGCCTCAACTTTATCAGCACGAACAATCTCAACTATCACTGGCTGGACAATGCCGCGACGTATAATTGGGATTCGGGGCTGTACGTGCCCATGAATCAATGGTCGTTTGTTGCGCTCGTCGTTGATCCGGTGCAAGCGACCATTTATCTCATCAACACCAACGGTTCGCAGAGCGCCGTCAACGCACCTGCGGGAGGCCATGCTGCCAGGGCGTTCTCCGACACGATCAGAATCGGCGGCGATCCCAATAGTGCTGCGCGCACGGTCAACGGCATGATTGACGAAGTGGCAATCTTCCCGTACGCGCTCTCCGCAAGCCAGATTCAGGGTCTATACTCGGCCGCCCCATCGGTCAGCCTGAACGTCCAGCGAATTGGTGGAAACATTGTTTTGTCGTGGCCTTCGGGAACGTTGCTCGAAGCCAATCAGGTGACTGGTCCTTACACCACCAATAACGCGACCTCGCCGTACACCAACGCCCCGGCGAGTCCCCAGAAGTTTTACAGAGTCATCGTGCAGTAAATGTCGGGTGGTGTATAATCTTGCAAGCACTCGGCCGGGGTGTGTTACCCCGGCCGTTTTTGCAAAGTTGCAACGACATGATAAACGACGGGAGGAGAAATCAGAACGTCCGGCGATACGCCGGGTTGCCAAAGATGCAACATCTCGGGTTCACCCTTCTCTGTTGCTGGCTGATGGCAATTGAATCGCGCGCCGCAATTGTCATAAACGAAATCCACTACGATCCCGACGTCAAAACGGAGTTCGTGGAATTCATCGAGTTGTTCAACACGGGCACCAACACGGTGGATCTGACCGGCTGGCGATTTTCCGCCGGCGTGGCCTACACCTTTCCCGCCGGCACGCAATTGGCCCCGGGGAATTATCTGGTCGTGGCGCAGAATCCAGCCGCGCTGCAAAACAAATTCGGCGCCACCGCGCTGGGCCCATGGGTGGGCGCGCTCGATAACGACGGGGAAAAAATTGTTCTGCTCGATTCGGCCGGCAACGTCGCCGACCAGGTGGAATTTCAGCTCGGTTTTCCGTGGCCGACCGTGGGTGATCCGCCGGGTTACTCGATTGAGCTGGTCAATCCCGCCTTCGACAACGACCTGGGTGGAAACTGGCGCGTTTCGACCACAGCCAATCCGACCCTCCAGAGTTTCACCCTCCTCTCCGACCATTCGGCCTGGAAATATCTCAAAGGCTGGAGCGAAGCTTCCGCGCCAACGGACGCCTGGCGCGCGCTGGATTTCCCCGATGCAAGCTGGCCAATCGGGGCCGCGCCGATTGGATACGGGGAAAGCGCAAGTTTCCTCGGCACGATTCTCAGCGACATGCGAAGCAATTACACGACGGTTTATTTCCGCAACACGTTCGTCGTAACCAACGTCGCGCAAATAACCGAATTGTCTCTCGAGGCGGCCTACGACGATGGCTTCAAAGTCTGGATCAACGGGTCAAACGTGATCAATGCGAACATCTCGGCGGGAGAATTGGCCTACGACGGCAGCGCCGGTCCTGCGCGTGAGGACCTCACTTACAACGCGCTCAGCTTGAACTGGCCGCAGACATTCCTGGTGACTGGGACAAATGTCATCGCCATTCAGGCGGCAAATTCAAGTCTGGGTGGCAGCAGCGATTTTTTTCTGGACGTTCGATTGCAGGCATCCTCGGGGCCGTCAGCGCGCGGCCCGACACCCGGAGCGATCAACTCGGTGTTTGCCACCAATCTCCCGCCAGCGATTCGCCAGGTGGAACACAATCCCGAACAACCGATGGCGGGCACGCCCGTCACCATCTCCGCGAAAGTCACCGATACCGACGGGGTGAGCAGCGTGATGTTGCGGTATCAACTGGTGGACCCGGGGAGCTACATCGAACTGACCGACGCGGCTTACTCGAACAACTGGACGAATCTGGCGATGAACGACGCCGGCCAGAATGGCGACGCGCTGGCCGGTGACAGTATTTACACGGCCGTCCTTCCGGCAAATCTGTTGACCCACCGGCGGCTCGTGCGTTACCGCATCACCGCCACGGACGGCGCTGGCCTGAACGTGCTGGTTCCTTATCCCGACGATCCGCAACCGAACTTCGCGTTGTTCTGTTACAACGGCGTGCCAGCGTGGCAGGCGGCGGTGCGACCGGGTGTTACACCCGTGTTGTCCTTCGACACCAACGTGATGGGCCGGCTCCCAGCGGTGCATCTCATTGCGAAAAGCAACACCGTCGCGGACGCCACGTGGTTCAGCCGGTACGGGGGCGATGCTTATCAGTGGGCCGGAACGCTCGTTTACGATGGCAAGGTCTATGATCACGTTCATTACCGGGCGCGTGGCGGCGTGTGGCGTTACGCGATGGTCAAGAACATGTGGAAGTTCGATTTCAATCGCGGCCACGATTTGCAGATGCGCGACGATTACGGCCGCAAGTTCAGAACCAAATGGACCAAGCTCAATCTCGGCGCCTCGATCCAGCAAGGCGACTACGGGCATCGCGGCGAGCAAGGCATGTTTGAATCGGTGGGCTACCAGTTGTTCAACCTGGCGGGCGTCGAGTCGCCCACCACGGCGTTCCTTCAGTATCGTGTGATAGACAGCGCCGCGGAAGCTGAAGTCACGACACAGTACGAAGGTGATTTTTGGGGTGTCTATCTCGCCATCGAACAGGAGGACCGCCGCTTTCTGGATGAACACGACTTGCCGGACGGAAATCTCTACAAAATGGAAGGCGGCACCGGCGAGTTGAACAACCTGGGTACCCTTGGACCGACGGACAAATCGGACCTGAATTATTTTCTCAGCACCTACCGCAGTACTGCCGCACCCGCGACTGAAGCCTGGTGGCGCACGAATTTGAACCTGCAAAATTACTGGAGTTACCAGGCCATCGTTCAGGGCTTTCATCACTACGACATCTGTTACGACAAGAACTATTTCTACTTTCGCAATCCCGACACCGGCCTTTGGTCGGTGCATAGCTGGGACCTGGATCTGACCTGGGCGGACAACATGTACGATTCCGGCTGCGGTGGCCGCGATGATCTCTATCTCCCGGTCTTCGGGAACGGCGGCACCTACCCGGCAAAACCGGCCATGACCCTCGAGTACAAGAACCGCGTTCGCGAAATCCGCGACCTGCTGTTCAACAACGACCAGGCCTGGAAATTGATTGATGAATGCGCCGGCCTGCTGCGCGGCCCCGCCACGCCGCCAACGATCCTGGACGCCGACCGTTGCCAATGGGATTACAACCCGAAAATGGCGGACCCCGCCTACAGTTCGTCGCCAGGAAAAGCGCAGCAGGGTCTGTTCTACCAATGGCCGTACGAACCTGGTGTTACCAAGGATTTCAACGGGTGCATTCAGTTGATGAAGAACTATGTGGTCAGCCGCAGCGCGTGGCTGGATAACATCGCGTCGGATTCCATTCCCGCGCGCCCGACGCTCAGTTACATCGGCGGGGCGAATTATCCGATCAACCGGTTGAGCTTCCGCAGTTCCGCCTACAACGGCGCGCAGTCGTTTGCCGCGATGAAATGGCGCATTGGCGAAGTCTCGGATACAAACGCGCCGGCCTTCGATCCGAATCAACCGCGCGCTTACGAGATCACCGCCGCGTGGGAAAGTCCGGAACTCCCGACATTCAACAGCGATATCACGATCCCTTCGAGCGCGGTCAAGATTGGCCGAGCCTATCGGGTTCGCGTGAAGATGAAGGATGCCACGGGCCGCTGGAGCAACTGGTCGTTGCCCGCACAGTTCATCACGGGCGAACCGGACAACGCCGCCGCGCTGGTGGACAATTTGCGCGTCTCAGAAGTGATGTTCAATCCGCCGGCCGGAAGCGATTTCGAGTTTGTCGAATTGCACAACACAAGCAGCAACCTGACGCTGAGCCTGGATGGAGTGAATTTCACTTCCGGCATTGACCTTACGTTTGCTTCGGGAACAACCATGCCGCCGCGCAGCTTTCTGTTGGTGGCGAGGGCTGCGGACTTCGCAGCGTTCCGCGTGCATTACGGCTTGGCTACGAACGTGCCGATCGCTGGTCCGTACTCCGGCAGCCTCGGGAACGATGGCGAGAAACTCGAACTCAAGACTGGCGCGGGTGGCACACAGATTTTTTCATTCGATTACGGCGATGGCCGCGGCTGGCCGGTCGCGGCCGATGGGGCAGGGCACTCGTTGATCCCGTTGGATCGCGCGGTAGACGGGCAGGCGACCGGTGCGCTGGATTATCCTGGCAACTGGCGCGCCAGCATTTTCATTAACGGTTCGCCGGGCGTTGCGGACCCACCAGCGCCGCTGCCCATAGTGGTGTTGAACGAAATCACCGCGCACACCGATTACTCGAATCCGTTGAAGCCTGAATACGATTCCAACGACTGGATCGAACTATACAACACGGCTGCCACAAACATCTCGCTGGCCGGTTGGTTTCTGAGCGACGATCCCGCCAACTTGCAGAAGTGGGCGATCCCCGCGATCTCAATCCTTGCGAGCAACCGGCTCAGCTTCGACGAGGTCACCGGATTTCACAGCCCCATCACGAGCGGCTTCGGCTTGGACAAAGCGGGCGAACAAGTTTTGTTGTCCTATTTGCCCGGCACGGCGGCGAATCGCGTGGTGGACGCGATTTCATTCAAAGGACAGGAGAACGATTTTTCCCTCGGACGTTTCCCTGATGGCGGCGAAGACTGGTATGCATTGGCGCGGACCCGCGATGCAGCGAACGCTGCTCCTTCTCAGCGCATCGTGATCTGCGAAGTGATGTTCCATCCGCCCGACGTGGGAACGAACGACAACTCCGTGGACGAATTTGTCGAGTTGCTGAATCCCACGGCATCCACCTTAAGTCTGTTCAACACGAACGGCGCTTGGCGGTTGGATGGCGGAGTTTCCTTTACGTTTCCGCCGGGCCAGTCGTTGACGGGTGGCGGCGTTGCGTTGGTAGTCAGTTTCAATCCGACTGATACGGCTGCGCTCGCTGCGTTTCGGAACGCATACGGCGTGACGAATCCAACCGTGAAGATTTTCGGACCTTACTCTGGCAAACTCGGCAATCGTGGTGACCGCGTGGCACTCGAACGTCCGCAAGCGCCGGACGCCGTGGGCGACCCATTCTCCTGGGTGATCGTGGATGAAGTCATTTACGGAAACCAAACGCCTTGGCCTGCGTCCGCGAATGGCGGCGGGCCATCGCTTCAACGCGTCGCGGCCAACGCCGCTGGCAACAATCCGGCGAATTGGTTTGCGGCAACGGCTACGGCCGGGATGTTCAGCACGGGTGACCGCGACGGCGATGGCATGCCGGACGCATGGGAATTGGCGAACGGACTTGACGCAGACGATCCGGATGATGCGCTGCTCGATGCTGATGGCGACGGCTGCAACAACCTGCACGAGTATCTTGCCGGAACGAATCCAAACGATGCTGCGAGCGCATTCAAGCTGGCTGTGCTCTATCTGGTGGGCGGAGGCGTGAAATTACAATTCCAAAGCGTGGCCGGGCGGACTTACACCTTGCAGAGCCGAAGTAATTTGACTGCCAGTTCCTGGACGGCCCTTCAGAATTTTCCGGCCTCGCAAACCAACGGCGTCGCCGAAGTCACCGATTCGTCTCCAACAAATCAGGCCCAGCGATTCTATCGCGCGGTGACACCGTCCCAGTAATTCGCCACTGGGAAACTCCGGCATCTTGCCGGCGTGTGTCGTCCCGATCCGATTTTTACGCGGAAGGCACTTGATGCAACCCCTGCTTCCGCGGATCCGTCGCGGATATGATGGCGCTCACGGCTTTCTGATTGAATCCCTTGAACCCACCGTGGCGTTGAAGATTTTCCAGATGGCTGCCAATTGCCCCATCACGAACGAACTGCTCACATTGCTCGCGCGTAATCAATCCGGCGGCGGCGAGTCGTTCAGCCCGCTCGCGACGCACGGGCCAGCGTTCGCCTTCGGTGAATGCCTGCCGCAGAAATTCAAAATCGGAGAACGGCTTCATCAGATTCACACCCTGTAGCTGCAACTGGTCGCGCAACGAGGCAAAATCAAAGCGCGCCTCCAAATGATGCATTCCCGCATCCAGGAAACTTTCCCCGTGCAATCCGACCCAAAGCCCGACAGTTTGCAGCTCAGTCACCGGCGGAAGTTTTCTTACCGAAAAATCAATCTCGGTTTCTTCCGGCGTCAGATCCACGTCCGCGAAGATGACGATTCCAGTGACCGGCTGTTCGGAAACCTGCGCGCCCCAGCCGGCTTCTGCGCCCGCGTAAAATCGCTCGCGCTTCTGGAAGCCGAGCTTGTCGAGGAAATGAATCAAATCCGCGAAATGCTCGCGCGAACAGCGGAACGTGTGATGATCGTGATTGCCCCAGCCAAGGCCGAGTGCGTCCTGGCGAAATTTCTGGAGCCGGCCCGCGCGATTACGGCTCTCCCAATAGGCGCGCTCTTCTTCGAAGAAAACGTGGCAGGCCAGGTCGCGGCCAACGAGTTTCAGCGCGCGGTTCAAAATCCGGTTAGCGACACCAAACCCTTCCTGATCGTCTTCAAAATACCGAGGGCGTGTGTGAAAAAGTTCTTGGGTCGCAAAAATGGCTTCGAGTTCGCCGCGTTTGAGCGGTGCGGGAATGAACCCGCGATACGCCCGGCGCT
>CAZCZP010000059.1:2806-18410 GCA_964502895.1 uncultured Bifidobacteriaceae bacterium | reverse complement strand
GCCGGTTGTCCCACCGCAAGTTCATTGCGCAGTCCCATGAATTTCGCCGGCGTCTCGGAAAAGTGCGGCCACGCTTCCTGCCAGGTGCAACGGAGCATTTCGGCCGCGCGAAACACGGCATCAATTGGCTGCACAGCCGAGCCCGCAAAATTTGTTTTGCCCGGCTGGCGCACCATTTGGTCCGCGCCAACTTCCAATTCCATTCTGCCAAGTTTGTAACGGCCCGGCGGCGCGCCTGCCGCAGACATCGCATCGGTCGTGTAATAAATCGCAGCGGGATTCAACGCCCGATGCACCAGACGAAACAACGGCGGTGAAACGTGAATTTTGTCCGGAATCAAGCTCACGGTCAGGCCGGGTGTGTCGAGCACCCGCCAGAGAATGTTGTCGTGTCGGTCCAATTCACGCGGGCAGCCATTGCCCAGGTGTGTGAAGCCGGTCGCGCCGGCTTTGGCGGCAGCCTCCAGAGTTTTTGCCGGCGCGTCGGTGTGACCCATGCTGACCTTAGCCCCGTTCGACACGGCCAGAGCGATGGCCTCCAACGCGCCGCGCCGCTCCGGCGAAAGCGTGAGCAGCAGAGGGTCGTTCCCGATGATGGATCGCAATTCGAGTATGTGTTCCAAGCTTGGGTCCGTCATGCGCGACGGGTCGTGCGCGCCGTGAAAGCCGGGTTCGTCGGAAAGAAATGGCCCTTCAATATGCCAGCCCACAATGGCGCGCTGCAATTCGCTCGATTGCACGCGCACGGCTCGCAAATGCCGCAGCCTCGCGGTCAGGACAGTCCATTCATCAGTGATGAGGGTCAACAAAAACTGTGCGCAACCCGCTGCGCGCAGGCGTCGCGTGGCGTGGAGCAAATTCTCCGTGGTCAGGCCGTCCTGTTGGAAATCCACGCCGGCAAAGCCGTTGATCTGCAAATCAAAGAGCGGCGGCGCGATCCAAAGGTCGCGAGGCGGAACGTCCGCAGGATGCTCCAAGTGCGTGATGACACCGTTACGCCAGCACAAGCGAACGGGCTGGCGCGTGGCATAATTCCATGCAGAGATTTCACCGTTGTTTGAATTTGCCATCTTCATTTGACTCAAAATTTTTCCACTGGGAGCGCTGGATCTTTGCCGGCGTGTGATTTCAATGCGCCGGTTCGCCGGCAGGATGCCAGCGCTCCCGGTGTCTATGCCGCCACTTTTTCAGGGCGCTCGTCTGTGCGGGTCCGGTAAACGACATCCACTACGTTGCGAAGGAATTGTTCGTCGGCGATGCCTTCCATGGCTTCCGGCGGGAATTCCACTTTCTCGCGAAAATGTCTGGCTAGGTCCGCAAACAGCTCGACGCGCGCGAAGGGATCGAATTCATCGCGACGCAACAGCGCCTGGAGAGCAACGGCGGCTTCGGCGGGCAAAACGCGCTGGCGCAATCGCGCGACGAGGTGCGGATACTGGCGCAGCGAATTGTATTTGCCCGCAAGCAACTGGTCGAGGTCAGGCTCGGTGATGCGCGGGTTGCGGATGACGACGGTGTTGGCCGCGATGTCGCCGAGGCGCTGGCATTTGGAATTCAGCCAGCACGTCACCCCGCCCACGAAATAGAACGCGGGCAACGAATCCACGAACCGCAGCAGATTGCGCGTGACGATTTGATTGAACTGCAATCGCAAGCCCTCGGCGTCCACCACGCGGAGGCGGAACAATTTTTTTCCGACAGTCTGGCCGCGCCACCACCATTCGCAGGCAATACCGTAACCGATGCTGATGGCAAAATAGCCGAGCGCATAGACGGCTCCCGCGAGATTCGCGCTGACGAGCTGGAGCAAGAACAAGAATTTGCCGAGCAGCATGAGCAGCGCCCCGATGCAAAGCAGATCAATGAACCAGGCTAGAAATCGCGTCACGGGTCCGGCCAGCAACTGCGAAAACACGATGCCTTCCGGTGTGCGAATGAGGAGCGTGCTGGTTTTCATGTGGGAGGTTTGGGAGGTTCGGATTGCCCCTTGCGTGCGACAACAGAATCGTCCTCCCCATGAATCCGTGTGCTGGCGGTTGCCCCCTCACCCTGCCCTCTCCCCCGTTGGGGGAGAGGGTGGCCGAAGGCCGGGTGAGGGGGCGTCTCAAATGCTTCATGCCGCCGACTGCCCATGAAGGTTGACCCTTCACCATTCGAGTTTGTTCTTGTCGTTCCCGATTTCGCCAGGAACAAACAAAGCAAAATCAGTTCGACCGTGCCGAACGCAATCTTCGCCGCGTACGGAATGATCGGCTCGTGGTATTGAGAGAGGAACGCTTCGATCAACCCGGCCCAGACCAGCAGCAGTCCCACTCCGAAGATCAGCGTTACGATGTCGCGCGACACTTCGCGCAGACGAGCGGCCAGCGGAATCCTTTTGCCCCACCCAACGAGCGCGAGCGCCAGCACCAGCCCAGCCTGGCCGGCGATGAGAATTGCGGGAATTTCCACCACACCGTGCGGCATGAGCCAGCCCAACAAAAATTTTGTCTGCCCGGCTTGGATGTAATCCACCGCAACCGCGCCGAGAATGACGCCGTTGTAGAACAGCAGTATCATCGTGCCCACTCCCCACGTCATTCCCAACGCGAGCGCGAAGATCGAAACTTTCGTGTTGTGCGTCATCAGGAATGCCGAGAAGGAAGTTTTGCCTCCGGCCAGCCGGTCTTCCATAGCCTGTTCCTCCTCCGCGACGCGGTCGGCGGGGTCACCCTGCAAATGCGAGAACGGCATCAGCACGGATTTCGATTCATGGTCGAACGTAATGGCCAGCCCTCCGAACGCGCAACCAACGAGCGTGATTCCCAGCGACAGCCAGAACGCGCGGATATGGCGGCGAAACGTGCGGGGCAATTCCTGAAAAAACCATTTCAGTGGTTGAAGCCGCTGTTGCCGCTCGCGGGTTTCGTGAATCTCGCCGTAGGCCCGCGCGACCAGGTTCTCCAGATACCGCCGTGTTTCCGGTTCGGATGAAAAAGTCGTGATCTTCGCGAGGTCGGCGGCCGTGCGTTCGTAAAGGCGATGAAAATTCTGGAGCTGTTCCAGCGTCATTTTCTGATCCGGTTCCGACTCGATCCTGGAGAGAACGCGTTCGAGTTCGGTCCATTGGGGCCGCTCGCAGGCGACGAATTTCTGGAGGTCAATGATCACAACAATTGGCGTCGTTTCACGCCGAGGTATTGAGCCACCAGCTCGACGCTCAGCTTTTCATTGTCGAGCAGCGAGAATTTCACGCCACGGCGTTGCAATACTTTCTCCAGCTCACGCAGGTTGTGCCACAGCAGGTGACCGCCGAGGTGCTGGTACAACTCGTCCATCGTGGCGATATTGGGATTGGAAAAAACTTCCGCCACACCTGGCGGTTGCAACATGTTCACCAGCACGAGATGCTGGCGGCGGATCAAATCCATGTTCTTTACAAAACTATCGGCCACCACGGGATCATCCAGCGATGTGAGGAAAACCAGCAACGCCCGCCGGCGCATCCGCAGCCGTATGAAGGTGCACAGTTCGTCAAAATCCGGCGAGACGATTTGCGGCTGCAACGTGTAAAGCGCGTCGCGGCACGCGCTGTAATGCGTCTTGCCGTTTTTGGCGCGGATAAATTTCTCAACCTTGTTGGTGAACGTGAGCAGGCCGAACAAATCGCCCTGTTGCTCCGCCGCGAGACCGAGCACAAGCGCGGCGGTGACGAAACGTTCGAGCGTGGAAGTATTCAGTAATCGTTGTTCAGTGCTCACTGAAGGCGCGTCGCCGTGCTCCACTGAATGCTGATTACCGATTACTGAATTCACTTTCCCGGCCTCGACACTTCGCGCCGACAACCGTGACGCATCAATGACAACGTAAACTTCCTGTGTCCGCTCAATCTGGAAGACCTTGGTGATGGGCTTGCCGCGACGGGCGGTGGCTTTCCAGTGAATCTCGTCGTAGCCGTCGCCGGGCACGTATTCGCGGAGTTTTTCGAACTCGCGTCCTTTGCCGAGTTGCCGTTGTGCGTGCAACCCGAAAGCGCCCCGATGCAAAAATAATGCGGCCAGATTTTTTCGTTCGGCGAGCAGGTTCGGATAAACACGGATTTCGGACTTCACGGGCGTCGTCTGGCGAACGCTCCAGAAACCAAATGGTGAAGCCGCTTCCAGGTGCGCCGCATCAATCTGGTAGCTCCCGCGTTTGAGCGGCAGGCAGGTCCAGGAGAAACGCGACCACTCCGTTTCGGCGGGAAGGGAAACATCCGTCTCCTCCTGCGGCGACTGAATCTCTCGCGGCATGCCAAGAGCCACGCGCAACGTGCGCTGTTTCTGTTGCTCGTTGCGGATGTGCAATTCCAGTTTCGCTTCGCGGTCCTTGGACATGCGCGCGATTCCCGGAAGTGTCACGCTGATTCCCGCCAGACTTTTCCGCGCGCCAACCGCGTCCACCCCGACCGCAACGACGAACGCGCCGATGAACGCAAATGAAACGACCGCAGCGCCCGGTTCAACCGCCGCCAGCAGCGTGAACGGCAGCACGATCACGGCGAACCAGAGCAACAGACGATTTCGGGGGACGATCATCTCGGCACGGCAATCTGTTGGAGTGTTTGTTGAATCACTTCCGACACGCTCAACCCCTCGATTTCAAACTCCGGCCGGAGGATCAGGCGATGCTCCAGAACCGGTACGGCCATCGTCTTGATGTCGTCAGGCGTGACAAAATCGCGCCCGGACAATGCGGCGTAAGCCCGTGCGGCCATGATGAGCGATTGCGTGGCGCGCGGCCCGCCGCCCACGAGCACGCTCTCGTGCTGGCGCGTGGCGCGGACGATGTCCACGAGGTAGGCGATCAATTCCTCGCGCATCGTGATCATTCCAAGTTGTTCGCGCAACTCGACGAGGTCCTGCGGTTTGATGACGGCCTGCACGGCGCCGGTGGCCAACAAATTTTCAGGGGCTTCCTTGGTCATCGTGCGTTGCGCCAGTATTAGTTCCTCGGCGCGATCGGGCGCTTTCATCGAGATCTTGAGCATGAAGCGGTCTTTCTGCGCTTCCGGCAATGGATACGTGCCCTCATATTCGATCGGATTCTGTGTGGCGAAAACGGTGAAGTTGGGCGACAACGTGTGCGTGTCGCGATCAATCGTCACGGTGCGCTCCTGCATCGCTTGGAGCAATGCGGATTGCGTCTTGGCCGGCGCGCGGTTGATTTCGTCCGCGAGCAGGAACGTGGTAAAGATAGGCCCTTTAATCAGCGAGAATTCGTTGCGCTGCATGTTGAACACGTTCGTGCCGGTGATGTCCGCCGGCATGAGGTCGGGTGTGAACTGGATGCGCGCGAAGTCGCAGCCCAGCACATGCGCCAGCGTGCGCACGAGGAGTGTCTTGGCCACGCCCGGCACGCCTTCAACGAGCGCGTGGTTGCCGGTGAAGATGGCGATCAGCGCGCGCTCAATGACGTCGTGCTGGCCGATGATGACCTTGCCGGTTTCGTGGCGGGCTTGGGTGAGAACTTCTTTCAATCGTTCAGTGTTCATTTTCTTAAACCACGAATTGACACGAATGGACACGAATTCACAGGACAATCCGTTCCATTCGAGCTTTGCGTGTTTGATTCGTGTTAATTAGTGTTCATTCGTCGTTGGCTCTTCAAAATCCCGCAAATCTTCTGGTAAGCCTTCATCGGATCACGCTCGCGTGGGGGAAGTTTGAGTTCTGCCTCCATCACAGCCTGCGCTTCACTGACCGCCCAGATGGTGTAATAGCGGCCCTGGTAAAGCGATTTGGTCCACTCGGCGAAACAGACGGATAGCACGTCGCGCGCGGGGATGTTGCGCCGAAGCAAATTCACAAAGCCGGCGGCAGCATCCTTGCCGGCAACGTAGCCTCCAGATTTTTCATCGGCATGGGGCGGCAGGAGGCTCAAGGAATTCTTCCAGATGAACAGCGCCGCCAACACCAGCAAACCTGCCGCGAGTCCGTGCAAACGGTAGTTGCGAATCAACGTCGCCACGCCTGACGTGTCCATGATGCCGTGGTGCGCTTCGTCGAAAATCACGTGCCGGCTCGGCCCGACGAACCACGCCAGGAAATCCGCATGGCGGTCTTTGAGCATGGCTTCGTTGCTCAAGAAGTAGGAATCCGTTGCCATCACGACCGAGCCTTTGCCAAAGCGCCGCTCGATGACGACGGGGTTCGTGCCGCGCGCGTAAACGGTGCGCCAGGAATTGTTGAGGTTCGTAAAAATTGTGGCGCTATGCCAGGCGAGGAATTCGGGCAAGGGCTGGCCGCTGCGATTTTCGACTTCCGCGGGTTCGTAGGAATCCTTGTCGCCAACGTCGAGCTTCTGATAGCCGAACTCCACGCCCCAGCGTTCCTTCAAAGTCTCCAACGCGAACGGCCCATCGTCTTCGCCCGCTTTATTGTTCCTGCCCTTCTTTCGCGTCGGCGGGTTCCCGGTTGCCGTTCGACTGGCGAAGGGTCGAAATGGCCGAGACGTTTCCGGATAAAACGTGACGGCCAGGCGTCCGCCCTTCAAGAGAAACGCGTCCACTTCCTCCCAGACTTCTTCCGGCAACGATTCCCACTCGAGTGTCCGCGTCGCCAGGTGAAGATACGTCGCTTCTTTGCCCTCGGGCAATTTGTTGGCCGAGCTGTGGTCGCGGCGGACGGAAATACCCGGCAGTTTTTCCAGGCTCTCATAAAACGCCATTGCACCCAGAGGATCGGAACGCAGCGAAGAGTAGGCGGGGTAAACGTCGCCCACCTCGAAGCGCAGCTTGAACAACTGCACGATGCCGAAAACAAACGCGCCCGCGCCCGCGAAGATCAGGATGATGGGCAGGTGCTTTTTCATCCGCCGGTCTTTATCTTTTCGACGTTGATGGCAAATTGTTGCACCAGGTCGCGTGTCGCTTCGTGCATGCCGTACCAGATTCGGTCGAACACGGACACGTTTTCTCCAAAGACCGACAGCAGCCCGGCGAAGGAATGTCCGCGCCGCCGCAGTTCCAGTTCGTAATCGCGATTCGATTTGAATTTCGCGAGGCTGATCAAATTGCGTTCAGCGAGGTGTGCGAGACTGGCGAGATAAAACGCCCGCATCGCCAGGCGAAGTTCACCGCGTTCGAGAAGCTCGCGGGCTAGTTTCGTCCAGCCGTCCTCGGGCAATTGATCCGCTCCTACGTTTTCGTCTGTGAGATCCGGTGCGGGTTGGATGGGTTCGCTTTGAATCGCGGTTGGTTGGCGGCGGTTGCGCAAAATGCGGAACAACAGAAACCCAAGCGCGACCACCGCCGCCACCACCAGTGCGTAAAGCAGAATCTGCAGGAACACCATCCACCCATGACCGGAGGAAGCTCCACCGGATGCCGTTCTCTGAGGGATGAGTTTACGCAGCATCTCGCCAACCCACTCGACCGCATCGCGCAGCGGCTTCTTGATCTGCCGGAAGAAGCGTTGAATAATTCCTTCCTTTGCCGACTCCGGTTTGGCGACTTCCTCGCGCGGCATGCGCCAGGTGTATTTGCGCTGCTGGATCACGTCCTCGATGGCCCGGTCCAGCGCCGGCGGCGGAATCGCTGGCGTGGAAATTTGTGGACCCGGACCTGGTGGATTTGGTGGCGACTCGGCGGCTTGGAGTGAACAGGCGCCCGTCAGGCTCAACATAATCACCAGCGCGGCGGCGATGGGTCTGGCTTGAAACGCGAATTGTTTCAACTCGACTTTCAAATCCTCGCCCGACTCCAGCGATTCGCCGTAAAAGCAGCGGAGCGCATAGACCGCCTTCGCGATCGGGTCCACGCTGAGGTAGGCAAGACCGAACATCGCCGCAAAAAAGGTGGTGTTCAACAAGCCAACCCCACTGCGGGTGAACACGGATTCGACGCCAAACAACATTTTCCAAAGACTCGGCAACGCGAAACAGAAAATCGTCCAGTTCAGAAACACGAGAAAAGCGAAGCCCAACAGGACTGCCAGCACGGCGTGATTTTGGCGCGGCCACAGCGCGGCCTGCCGCATGGCCTTCCGCAGCAAGCCGCGCAGTCGCGGCGATTCGCCGTCATCCAGCGCCGTCAAATTCTGGAAGAACGCATAGGCCCAGGGGAAAGGCAGGACGGGCAGCAACGAGAGCGGCAACAGGAAGAGTCCCCACGGTTGCAGCGCCGCTTGCGCGAGGAATATGCGCCGGCCGCGGGCAAAACTCCATGGCTCGGCTGGTGCGATGGAAATCGCCGCGCGCAGTTTCCGGGCAAAAACGACGTGCCAGAATTTCATCCAGAGAAACAACGCCGCGAGAACCAGGCTGGCCCCCGCCAGATGCTCGTAGGCGAACGGATTGCGGCTCATGTCGGCCCAGAAATACAGCACGCCGAGCACAAACGGCAAACTGCCGAGAAAATACGCCGCCAGCGCCCCACTGGGCGCGGTGCGCAACAGATGCACCGCTTCCTCGACCAGTTCGAGGCCACTCTTGCCCTGTTGCCGGCGGGGAGCGCGCTTCATGGGATTGTGGAAACATTCAACATCCAACATTCAACAATCAACGCCGAAGGCCAAGCCTTCCAGTGCGAACCGTTCAGAGTTGGATGTTGCACGCTGAATGTTAAATGTTTCCTTCTCATTCGTCCCACCATTGGGCTTCCCACAATGTTCCTTCATGAAACGATGTGGGCAATTTCAACAACCCTTCGCCAATCAGATAGAAAAAAAACCAAACCACGACGACGCCCAACAAGCACTGCGCGGCGCGCATCAAACCGCCAAACGTCCGGCGCGGCAGGTCCGACTTCCGGACAAGCTTCGCCAGGCACGCGGCGCAGATGACCCGGTCGTCGTGTTCGGTGATGCATTCGCGGCAGAAAAAACTGCGGCACTGCGGACAACGCGCCACGGCTTCACGCGGGGCGTGATTGAAACATCGTTGAGTGGCCAGGCTTTGCATGGTCAATTCACGCGGCGTCCGGGTCCGCCTCAGAAGTTTCGACGGCTGGCGCCGGACTGGCGGCTCGGAATCTGCGCAACCGCACCAGCCCGACGATACCCATGGTCGCGGTTCCGGCAGTCGAGATTATCGTCATCGTGAGAATGGCGGGATTCTCCACCGCGGAATTCGAACTCTCCAAGGCCTCGGGGTTGTTGATTGCCAGCACGACGCCGTAAACCATCGCTGCGGCCAGCATGAGCGCGGCCCACCCGAGCACCAGCCACGGCAGAAGTTTCAATCCCGCCGGCAAAGTCGTGTTCCGCTGCTTGATCAATGACGCAATGGCGTAGCCCAAGCTAACCAACATGAACAATACGCCCGCTACATCCATCCAGGTTGATTCATAGACGGTGCTCACCGCCGTCAACGGTACGTCCGCCAGCAGCAACCAGAACAAAATCAAATGGGCCGTGCCCGGATAATGATGCGGTGGAACATCCGTCCGCGTGGGATTGTAACCGGCAATCACCGGCGGCGCTCCCGAAACCGCCGGATTGGCCAAAGCGCTGGCGATCGCTTCGGGCGAAAGCCGCGCGCCTTGGACGGCTTCGATCAAGGGACCGATGCGACCAAGCACTTTGCGCGCGCGGCGCACACGGTTGAGTGAAGGGAGGGCTTCGGTCTGCACGGCGGTGTGCAAATGGCAGGCGCAAGACGGGCCGTAGAGGTTATTGAGCAACATCGGTACCGCGAAGAGCAGGGTGAAGACAACGCCCGTAATTATCCCGCCCAAACTGATGTCCTGGGGCGTCGCAAGGTCAATGCCCCACGCGCCAACGCAGCCGGCCAGCGGCACCCCCAACACCCAGTTCCAAATCAACCGGCGTTTGGTCGTCACCAGCGTAATAGCCTGAATGTCCCGGAAATAAAACCGCTTGTACTCCTCGGCGTAGCCGGTTGAATCAATGCACAACAGATGGTCCTTCCCCAACCACAGACTGGATCGCGTCGCGAAGGCGGTGATCAGTCCCGTCCGCTTCATGCGTGGCCAAGCCAATCGTTGGTATTCCTTTTCAGCCATTGCTTGTGAGCGCTGAGATTAGAAAATAACCGCCCACCGCCCAGCCCACCAGTTGCAGCGAGGCCAGGATGATGGCGATAACGTAACGAATCTTTGTACGATGAATGAGGCTGCGCGGGGCGTTCCAGTATCGGATGGCCACGTACAACGCCATCGGTGCGGTGATGATGGTGAAATAAAAGATGAGCAGCGGAAAAATTGCCAGGGACAGGGCGATGCTGTCGTGAAGCGTGCGTTGATTTTCGAGGCTCTTGATCTTGCCCTTCTTCCGGCCCACTTCAAGGCACGCCGGACAATAATGGTCGCCGTGCAATTCGCAGTCGCACAGCGCGCACATGAACCGCCCGCACCCGTCGCACGGCCGCACCGCCTTTTTAGCCGGATGATAAAAGCAGGTGGATTCGCCCTCGACGATCACGTTTTCGCCGGATGCCACCGGGGTGAAGGGCCGGAACAAGGCGGGGAAAATCTCGATCTGCAATTCTGCGCCGCACTTCGGGCAGGGGCGCAACTCGGGCTGGTTGAACGCGCCGTCCGGCAACACCACCTGACAGGACGGGCATTGAACCGGCGCCGAACTCATGAATTGAGCACTACGCGCGTATTGCAGATGTGATCGTGCAGCGCGCGCTTCTGGTCGTCAAAGGCGGCGATGATGTAGCCGATCGAACAGGTGAGGCCGCTGAGCAGCTTCGCAAAATAACGTCCGAACGCGCGCGCATAGGAAACCTCCCCACCGTCCGCCGTCACCACGCTGATTTTGCAGGCCATCTTTCCGAGCGTCGCGCCGTACTTGCCGATCATGATCGTTTCGTATCCCACGCCAATCGCCAGTTGCACGACCACGAGAATCAATTGGAGCACAATCGCACCGGTTGGCTCGGTGCCCACGGCCTGGCCCGCCGACAAACCGGCGAGCAGTCCAATGACGAAATTCACGGCAAATAGAATCAATCCGTCCAGAAACACTGCGGCAAACCGCGTCCAGAATCCCGCATAGTTCAACCCGCCGCCGCTCAGCTTGGCCCCTTCCTTGAGTTTCTGCATGAACACCGGCTTGCAATTCGCGCACACGTAACTGCCGCTGTGGCGGATCATGTCGTCCATGTTGAAAATCTTGCCGCACTCCGCGCAAACCGCTTCGCGCGTCGTTTCCCCCGGCGCAGCGCTGGATTGCGTGGGAGTAGGGGAAGACGCGGCCGATTGGGGGACTGGCGATATTGCCTCGCTGTACGGCAGCCAGTTGTCCATGCCCTCGCGCCAGACCAGCGTGTCGGGTTGCAGCTTGCCGCTGCGGGCCAGTTCCTCCAATTGCGCGTCGTCCACCGGGCCGGCTTGCTGTCCGGCGTCCACGTAATACCAGTTCATGCGGTTAGCTCAGGGTTGAAACGTCGGCTTAACGTCGGTTGCTCCATTCAGACTGCTCGCGGCCCTTGTGCCAAGTCGAAGGGAAAATTGCAAAAGAAATCTGACCGCGAAGAAATCTCCGCCAGAAGTCGCGCCGGACAGATCAGGCGAAGGTTGAACCGGAAGCCGTCCCGAAACAAAAGGAGCGACACGAGCTCCAGTGCCGCTCCTCTTAAGACGGCTCCGTACCTATGAAAAAGGAATGAGGAACCGCCCTCACACTACCGCCGTCCCGGACTCTTGCAACCGCAAAAACGGGAATCTTATTCACCGGTTGGAGCCGTGAAATCTTGCTTGATAACTGAAGAAAGATCGCCGAAGCGGTGTGCAAAAAAGATCGTGATCGGCGGTTTTTAGCCTGCCTGCATGGACCTGAGTATCTTCAGGCCAAATCGTTCGTCAGGGGCCAGTACGCGACCGTGCGCTTTCAATTCGTGCAACGCGGCGAAGGTCATGCAGAAATCCACGGCGCTGAGCGGACGTCCCCGCACGACGCGTTCCTTCCAGCGTTTCGCGTCGGTGACCTCTTCGATTTCCTCGGCGAGTCCCGGGTAAAAGGAAATCAGCCAGTCGTCGCGCCGGATGTAGCCGTCGCTTTCCTTTTTCGGCTCGAACCAGGGATCACAAAGCAACATGCAAACCGAACGCCCGCCGCTGGCGCCCAATCGGTAGAAAACCACCCGCGAGTCGGTCTCGGCAAAGTGATGGTAACCGACTTTCGCCCCGTCAGCCGGGTGCGGCGTGAATTTCGTTTGAAAACCGAGTTTCACGCCAGCCGGTGTGGCCAGGTCTTTTTCAAAGCAGAGATTCTCTTCCAGAATCCAGAGCAGGTCCGTGGAGAAGCCGCGCGATTTGAGAAGCGCCTTCCAGGCTTCCAGAGCGTCTTCAAATACCGGGCGGCGATAGCGATGGGCGGTTTCCATCTGGAGATTAGGACGGATTGCGCCTGAACCAGTCAACAAAAAGTCGTATGCCTTCCTCAATTTTTACTTTGGGCTCGTAGCCGAGTTTGGCACGCGCCTTGGAAATGTCGGCAAACGTAACCGCCACGTCGCCCGGCTGCAACCGCTGGCGATCAATGATTGCCTTCTTGCCAAGCGCGGATTCGATCAATTCAATCAAGCGTTCGAGCGTCACGGTTTGCGATTCTCCGAGGTTGAAGATTTCGTAGTCGAACTTCTTCTCCGTGCAGGCCATGACGCCATCCACGATGTCGGTCGAGTAGGTGTAATCGCGCGCCGTGCTGCCGTCGCCGAAAACGGGGATCGGCTCGCCGTCGCTGATAAGACGCGTGAATTTGTGGATGGCGAGGTCGGGCCGCTGACGCGGGCCATAGGCGGTGAAGAACCGCAGCATCGCCACGTCCAGCCCATGGACATGATGATAAACGTGCCCGAGCGCCTCGCAGGCGAGCTTGCTCGCGGCGTAAGGCGAGATGGCGGAAAAAATCGGGTCGCTTTCGCTGAAGGGCACTTGGGAATTCAATCCGTAAACCGAGGAGGACGAGGCGATGATGATTTTCTTGACGCCGCTGAGCCGCGCGGCTTCCAGCACGTTCACCGTGCCCTCAACGTTTACCCGTTGATAAAGCGCCGGGTTGGCCAGACTCGGTCGCACGCCCGCCCGCGCCGCGAGGTGAATGACCTGGTCAAATTTCACGTTGGTGCAAAGTTCATCGAGCACCGCGCGGTCAACCAGATCGCCTTGGGTGAACTCGAAGGGCTTGGCCAGCGCCTGGAGGTCCCGGAGGTTCCGGCGCTTGAGTCGCGGATCGTAAAAATCGTTGAGGTCGTCGAACGCCCAAACGGCATGGCCGGCCTGGAGCAATCGCTCGCAGACATGGAAGCCAATGAAGCCGGCGCCGCCGGTGACCAGAAAATTCACAGGCCCACGCTAACAAACGAACCCGCGGGCTGTCGAGTGGCACGGCAATTATGAACGCCAATTTTGAACTTTGAACCGCGGGCCGGGGACTTCATATTCCGCCCGGATGACCAACAACACATTACTCCAGCTTGATTTGCCCGGCATCAGGAAACTCAAGAGCGGCAAGGTCCGCGAAATTTTTGACCTGGGCGACGCGTTCCTCTTCGTCGCCAGTGACCGCATCTCCGCCTTCGACGTGGTGATGCCCAACGGCATCCCGCGCAAAGGCGAGGTGCTGACGCAGATTTCGCATTTCTGGTTCGACCAAACCGAGAAGCTCGTTCCCAATCACCGTATGGCGAAGGCGGACGACCCGTTGCCCGAACGTCTCGCGCCGTTTGCCGATAAGGTTGCCCGCCGCAGCATGATCGTGAAGAAAGCCAAACCGCTCGCCGTCGAGTGCATCGTGCGCGGCTACCTCGCCGGGTCAGGTTGGAAGGAATACAAAAAGTCCCGGACGGTTTGCGGCCTTCCATTGCCCGCTGGCTTGCAGGAATCGTCCGAATTGCCGGAGCCGATATTCACGCCGTCCACGAAGGCTGAGAGCGGTCACGACGAAAACATTTCCTTCGAGGAGGCCAGGAGAATTCTGGGCGACGATATCGCGAAGCAAGCGCGCGACCTGAGCCTGAAGATTTACAAACACGCGCGCGATTACGCCCGGCAACGCGGGATCATCATCGCGGACACGAAATTTGAGTTCGGCCTGCACGAGGGCAAGCTCATCCTGATTGATGAGGTGCTCACACCGGATTCCTCACGCTTCTGGCCGGCCGATCTATACGCACCCGGCAAAGGCCAGCCCAGTTACGACAAGCAATTCGTCCGCGATTACCTCGAGACGCTGGACTGGAACAAGACGCCGCCGGGGCCAATGCTGCCGCCCGGGGTCGTCGCCAGGACGACTGAAAAATATCTCGAGGCCTACGAACGGTTGACGGGCAGAAAGCTCTGAGAGCCTGAGTTCTGCAGCACCGCGCGCTAAGCCTCGCGGAGAATTCACTTCGAGGCGGCAAGCAACTCAGCCGGCGGGCCATGTTGGCACCCATGCGTCCGACTCCAACAAATCCGCCTGGCGCGACTCGGAGGTTCGACCTGGTTTTAGCGCGGGCAAAAAGTTGTGGTCCGATTCTTTTTCTTCCGTGAGTTCCTGTGTCGAATTGCAACTTTACAACCCACTGTCGCTCATGTAACGCTGCGTTCGGTATGTGGAAAAAAGCTTTGCCCGTTTTGTTGCTGCCGTGGTTGTTGACCGGTTGTACGGCGACATTCACGAACCTCTCGGCCAAACACCAGTTGCGCAATCCGAACAACCTTTACCCCGTCGAAGTCTCTCTGAACACGCGTCAGCAATCGTTGCGCTGGGAGAGCATCCAGCCGTTCGTGATGGTCGGTGCGGACGCTTACCGGATGCGGCCCACGCCGCTCATGACCAATCGTTGGGAGGGACTGATTCCCGTTCCCGCGCAAACCAACCTCGTTTTCTACCGCTACAAGTTCGACTTCAAATACAACGACTTCGGCGGACCGCGGAATGACAGCGCGTCATCCCAGGAATACAAATTGCAGATTCTGGAAAAGTAGAATTGTCTGTGCCAACCCTACCGTGGGCGCTGCTCGACAGCGCCCTTTTTTTTTGGCGGCAAAATTCTGTTGCCTTCGGACTTCGATGCAAGCCGGCTTCCAGTGGGGCGCGCCTCGAACGTCCCGCGATAAAGTTCCACGAAGTCCGCGCGCGATACGGAGCGAGGATTGAAGGTCGCCGTCCACTGCCGGGCGGCTTCATCGGCGAGCATGGAAATCGCGGCTTTCTCGACCCCGCATTCCGCGAGCGACAGCGGCAGACCGGCCAGATGCAACACGTCCTCCAGTCGCGCCAGCAACGCGGCCAACGGGTCATTGAGTCCGTCGCCCGCGTTCGCGAGGCTCGCAGCCGAGGCCAATTCAGCGTATGCTGCGCGCGATCCCTGGTCGGCGCTGTTGAATCGTATGACGTGTGGCAGCATTATTCCCACCGCCTGTCCATGCACGATGTCAAAATGCGCCGTCAGCGGATTCGCCGCCGCGTGTGCCGCGCCCAACATGCTGTTTTCAATGGCCACACCCGCGTAGGCTGCGCCCAATTGCATCTGCCCGCGCGCTTCGAGATCGCCGGGATTTTGCATCACTTGGGGAAAAGCGGTTATGCAAAGCTTGAACGCCTCGCGCGAAAACATCAGCGACAACAAATTCCGTTTCGTAGTCACCGCGGTTTCCACCGCGTGCGCGATGGCGTCAATGCCCGTGCAG
>CAZCZP010000059.1:1412-2706 GCA_964502895.1 uncultured Bifidobacteriaceae bacterium | reverse complement strand
GCCGACAATCATGTCCACGCGAGCAGCTTTGGCTACAGCCACGCAGGCGTCCACACACTTCGTCGTCGGATTCTCCCGCGCCTTGTCGAACACCGTTACTCGGAGACCGGCAGCCTCGAGACTTTTTTGAACACGCACCGCGTGACCAGCGGCAATAATTCCCGGGTCGGTCACGAGCAAAACTGCTTTCCCGCCGAGTCCGCGCGCCAGGTCGCCGACACGTTCCACGCTGCCTGCGCCGAACACAAGTCGGGTGCGTGGTTGATAATCAAATCCGGGGAGCTGCATATTTGTCCAGATTCAGACGGGCGACGGGAGTTCCCTGTTCAATCGAAAGTCATCCGGCTCTTTCAAAGGCGCGCCGCTGCCAGAGGAATTCAAACATGTTGCCCTCGTGCGGTTGATCCCAGGAAATCTTCATGGTCGAGATCGGGCCGAGATTCAGCCGTTCGATATGCGGATAAGCCAGTAACTCTTGCGACCACGCCGGGTCGCGCGTGATGGCCGTCACAACCAGCGATGGACCAATCTGCTTGAGCATTTCGCTTTGCGCCACTTCGACCACGCTTGCATACGGAAACAGAAATTCCCGATTCGCCAATGGATGGGCAAACGAGTCGCACAACACGATGGTCGGGCGCAGAAATGTGCCGCCGTCGAGAACCACCTTGCGCGAGCCGTTGCGATACTTTCCGGTCGCCTCCGTTGCCCCGGCAGTTTTCACATCCTGCTCGATGGCGCCGTCAATGTAATCAGCCATTTTGGGATTGGCGAAGCCGGAGAGTTTTGCGTTTGGGTCCTCAGGCTTCGTCGGCGCAATCGGCCCGAGCCGTTGCGCAAGTGCATCGGCGATTTCCGCGGCGTATTTCGGCACCACGACGGCGCTGGCGTTCAGGCAACTGCGCCCGCCGTTCGCAGAAATGGATTCCACCATCAGATCGAGATGGGCACGCCAGTTTTCAATCTCATCGTCGCCAATCAGGATTTTGCTGTAACCCGGCCCGTGAACTTCGATGGCCGGATTGTTCGCGTATTGCTGCGTGATGGACTTATCGCCGAAGAGCAATGCGCGTCCGCACGATTTCAGAATCTCGCCCGAGCCTTCGTGGTCGGTTGGATAAAAGCCAAACGCCTCCGCTGGCGCGCCCGCCGCGATGAATGCCTGGATCAGCCGGTAAGGCGTCCACGGCTCTTCGCGCCCCGGCTTTATGATGACCGGAGTCTTGAGCGCGATGGATGGCAGCCACAGAGAATTCACTGCGGGCGAATTGCTCGGCATCACCACACCCAGCGC
>CAZCZP010000059.1:0-1312 GCA_964502895.1 uncultured Bifidobacteriaceae bacterium | reverse complement strand
GCGCTGCAAATCCTTGCGCACGATGCCGGCGTTGACCTGGCTGACGGTGGCCTTGACTTCGCCGGTGCGAAAATCTTTGACCTCGGTTTTATCGAGGCTTTCGTAAGTTTTGCCGCGCCGCAGCGCGGGTATATGCGGAATGGAACTCATTCTGGTGCGGCAGAAGATAGCAGCGAATTCGCAGCGGCGAAGAAATTTTTCGCGGCGCTCAAGCCAGCAGACGCGGGTCGAAGGCGAAGTTCTCCGGCCTGCCTACCCGGATTTTTTTGAAGGCGGGATGGGCCGGGTTCAACACATAGTTCAATTCCTCTGGGATGATGATGCTCGGCACGGCCAGCACGGCCGATTGCCGCTCGCGCACCCACGCGTCGCCCAGTTGTTGCGTTGACGGCGGCGGCGGCTCGCGCCTCCAATCCTGGGGCAATTCCTTTACGGGGATGTTTTCAATCAACCCGTCGGGAAATTGAATCCGGAAGGACTTGAACTGATTGGGAATCCTGGGGTTGAAATGAACCAGTTGCTCCAGAGCCGCCAGCGACATGTGCTGACTCGCGTAAACCACGACCACACCGGGCGAATTCCACCGTCCGCCGAACCGTCTCGCGCCCTCGCCAACAAACGCGTCATGGGCGCGGCTTTCCGGCACAATGCGCCAGCCCGTGGCCATCACGAATAAACGCCGTATTCAATCCGGCCCAGCAAATTTTCGACCTCGCGCGCCCCGATTTCGGTTTCGGCGTAGTCCAGCGGCACGTCGCCGCCCAGACCGAATTGCGGCGCGTTCAACCACTCGCGCGCCGATTCCAGGCCGCCGAACACTTTTACGGCCCGGCCCATCAGCCGTGCGTACCGCACGACGCGATCCGATTCATCCGGCCACAGCTTGCCCTCCAGTTTGCGGCGGTGCAGCGTGGCCTTGGAAATCCCAAGCTTGGCGGCCAGTGTCTCCATCGGCACGTCCAGGCATTCCTGCAAGGCATCCAGCTCGCTTACCGGCAGGCCGTCCTGGATGAAACCGATCACCTGCGCTGGCGCAAGCTCCCGCGCGGCCGTTTTGCCCGATGGATTGTGAACGTAACCCTCCACCAGACCGGCGCATTTTTTTGCTTTGGGTTTTGTCAACGCTGCGCTCATTTGAGAGCATAAATAGTCTCATATGAGGCAACGGTCAAGTAACGAATTCGGCAGGACCGGCCCGCGGCGCGCAAGCATCATAGGATGAAGGCAAACGGGGCCAAGACGATGTACGCCTTAATCAGCGTGGCCAAACGCCAAAGTCTTGCGTTCGAAATGGCCTAAGCATCCTTCACAA
>CAZCZP010000058.1:0-18449 GCA_964502895.1 uncultured Bifidobacteriaceae bacterium | reverse complement strand
AAATTGCACCACCGCCGGGTTTCTTTCGTGTTTGGTTTTTGGGGTTTGGGTGTTTAACCTCCAGTCGTGGCTTTGGTTCGCATCCTGGTTGACGGTTACAGTCTCCTGCATAACTGGCCGGAGCTGGCCCCGGGCAAACCGCGTCATTCCGCCTCGGCGCGGGACGAGTTGGTTTACATTCTCACGCGTTATCACGACGCGGTGGGCACGCCGATCACCATTTTTTTTGACGGGGCGGGCGCGCCGCCCGGTGTGCCGAAACACGAGTCCTCGAAGCACGTGGAAATTTTGTTCTCCAAAGCCGGCCAGACTGCGGACCAAATGATCGAGCGCGCGGCGCATCGTTTTCAGCCTTACGGCGAGGTGCTGGCCGTTACGGACGATAACATGGAACGGGACGTGGTCATCGGCTTGGGCGGACAGGCTTCCAGTTGCCTGAATTTCATCCGCGACGTGGAGGCGGCGTTGGCAGAATTTGCGGACGACCTTAAACATCACAATCGCACGGAGCGAAACCGGTTTCGCCATGCCCGATAAAACACAATCATCATGAGGCCAGCATTCATCAATGACTATTCTCGGCGCGTTCTGCTGGCGGCGGCTGTTTGCGCGGCGTGGCTGGGCGCAAATCAGGTTTCCCTCGCCGCTTCCGCCACCAACCGGCCCGCGGCCAGGGAATCAACCGACCGCTACTTGTTGATCGTGGACACGTCTTCGGCCATGGAGCGCAATGCGGAAAGCACGCGGCAGATTGTCGGCCAGTTGATGTCGTCGGGGATGGTGGGGCACGCGCGGGCTGGAGATACGATTGGGATTTGGACATTCAGCGACGAACTCAGGACCGGGGATTTTCCTTTGCAACGCTGGACGCCCCAGACGCGGCAGCGCATCGCGGCGGGCGCGGCGGAGTTTATCGGGCAACAAAAGTACGCCAAGCGGTCCCGGTTCGAGAAGGTGGTCGAGGCGCTGACCAGTGTGGTGAAGGATTCGGATCGAATCACGGTGCTCATCGTCACGACGGGTTCGGAGAAAATCAGCGGAACGCCGTTCGATCAAGAGATCAACGAATCCTACAAGTTGAATCGCGCAGTGCAGCGCAAGGAGCGGATGCCGTTCCTCACAATTCTGCGCGCCAAAGGCGGCGAATACATTGGCTGGCGGGTGAACTCACCGCCGTTCCGGCCCGAGTTTCCGCCGTTCCCACCTGAACCGAAAGACCCCGAGCCATTGGCCGTCGAAGAGCCAAAACCGGAAACAAAGCCCGAATCAAAACCAACGGCGCCGCCTCCAACAGTTCCATCGCTGATCGTCGTTGGCGACCCACCGAAGACGACTTCCACCCCGACTAACGCACCGCCTGCTGAAACTCCGGTTGCGTCCGCATCGCAACCCAAGCCGGACATTCAGCCAACAGCCCTGCTGGAAACTCCCGCAACCAGGACGAACATTGGCGTCGAACCTTCCGCGACTGTGGCGAAACCGGCGGAGCTTCCAAAATCTGATCCGTCTCCCGCAACGACGCCAGCGACCACCGCCTCCGCGGAAGTTGCGAGCAAGCCGACGGCTCCGAAGCCCGACTCGCCCGCACCGATTGAACCGAAGCCCGCTGAATCAAACGCGCCCTCATTCACAACTGCACCGGAAACGCCGGAGTCAACGGTGCAGACCGCGCTCGCCAATCCCACCGGATCGCTGTTCAACCGCACCAATTTGTTGATTGCCGGAGCGGTATTGCTGGTCGTGGCGTTCGGACTGTTTTTCGTGCTCATGCGCCGGGTCGCACGGCCCGCTGAGAAGGTCAGCTTGATTACCCGTTCCATGGACCAGGACGAAAAGAATTTATGAACCGCCGCCAATTCCTTAAGACCACCACGGCCCTCGCGGTCGCGGCATCGTCGCCACTGGCACATGCCGCCGAACCGGAAACTCCCACAGCCCGCCGCCTGCCGCGCTGGCGGGGATTCAACCTGCTGGAAAAATTCATTGCCCGGCCTGAGGGCAATCCGCCTTTCCGCGAAAGTGATTTTCAAATAATGGCCGAATGGGGATTTGATTTCGCCCGCCTGCCGATGTCGTATCTGTGCTGGGCGACGCACGCAGAACCGGTGAAGTTGCGCGAGGCGGAATTGAAACACGTGGACGAGGCGGTCGAGTTCGGGCGCAAACATCGCGTCCACGTCAACCTCAACCTCCACCGCGCTCCGGGTTATTGCGTCAATCCGCCGAAGGAGCCGTTCGATTTGTGGAAGGATGAGAAAGCCCTCGATGCAGCCGCGTTTCACTGGGCGCATTTTGCGAAACGGTACAAAGGCATTTCCAACGAGCGCGTGAGTTTCGACCTGTTGAACGAACCGGCGGGCGTTTCGGAAGAAATTTACGTGCGCGTCGTCAAGCGGTTCGTGGAAACGATTCGCGCTGAAGATCCGCAACGGCTCATCGTGGCGGACGGTTTGCAGTGGGGACGCGACCCGGTGCATGGCTTGGTTGACCTTGGACTCGCGCAAAGCACGCGCGGTTACGATCCGATGCAGGTCAGCCATTATCGGGCGAACTGGGTCAATGGCTCGGATCAGTGGGCCGAACCAACCTGGCCGCTCAAACTTGGCGACCGCGTGACGGACAAAGCGACATTGCGCAAGGACCGCATCGAGCCGTGGAAAAAACTGGAGGCAAAAGGCGTGGGCATTCACGTCGGTGAATGGGGCGCGCACAATCGGACGCCGCACAAAGTCGCGCTGGCCTGGATGCGCGATTGCCTCGATTTGTGGAAGGAAGCCGGCTGGGGTTGGGCGTTGTGGAATCTGCGCGGCTCGTTCGGCGTGGCCGACAGCCAACGCACCGATGTGGCCTACGAAGATTTCCGCGGTCTCAAGCTCGACCGCGAAATGCTCAAGGTGTTGCAAGCCGGCTGACGGGGGAACTTTGTGTTCGGGGCGAGCGTTGCGCCGGCACAGGGCCAGCGCCGTTATAGTGCAGCCAGGCGTTTCCGTCAACGGCCATTCAAGACTGATGCCTCGTTTGACATCGTTTCTCGGCGGATTACGTTGAGCCCATTCCGTTCTGCTCTAAACGAAAACCGAATCGGCCAAAGAGAACCTCGAACCTGGAGTTGACATGATCAAAACCCTCGCTGCAACTCTAACACTCTTCACCGCCCTAACCGTAACGCTGTTGGCTCAAGGCCGCGTCAATTTCAACAACTACGTTTCAGGGAATGTCATCACTGTCGGTGATGGAGGCATTTTTCCTGACCCCAACCAAGGCGTCCAAGGAAATCACGTTGGGGCTGCATACTCCATCCAACTTTTGTGGGCGGCAGGGACGTTCACGGACTTTAGTTCGTTCATGGGGGCAAATCCAAGCCGTTCTGTTGGGGTTCCGTTCTTTGGGAGTATTGGTGGAAGTCCAGGGACGGACGGAGCCGGGTTATTCGACGGCGGAACCGTGGACGTGGGCGCGCTGGGCACCTACACCATGATGGCGCAAGCTTGGTACAACAACGGCCAGTATTCTACATTCGAGGCGGCGCGTTTAGGTTTTGGATACACTGGCCGTTCTTCACTGTTCACAATCAACGCCACGGCTGCGCCAACCCCGGCGCCCAACACGGTCTTTCCTTCATTCACTGTGTCCGGTTTCGTTCCTGAGCCTGCCACCTATGCTTTGATGGGACTCGGCGTTGGGGCTCTGTTGCTTTACCGCAGAATCTTCCCATCAGGCAAAAGAAAATAGAGCGAGACAGGAGTCTAACATGAGGAATGTGGCCTGGATTTTGGCACTGCTTGTCGCGCCAGCCTTTACGGTGCTGGCTCAAGGCCGCGTCAACTTCAACAACGTCAATGGGCAACTCTATCCGATCTACACAGGTTTTGCCCCATCCAATAATGTAGGAGCGAACTATTCCATTCAACTGAGATGGGTCGTCGGTACGATTACTGATCAAAGCGCCTTCGAGGCGGCCAATCCAGCAGCTTCGGTGGCTGTGGCATTCTTTGGAGTAACGGGCGGCAGTCCCGAAACGGACGGGGCTGGATTGTTTGATGGCGGAACGGTCGCCATCGGTCCGGTCGGCACCTACACGATGCAGGCTCGCGCTTGGTACAACGGCGGATTTTATCCAACCTATGACCACGCTGCAACTGCCGGAGTTTTGACCGGACGGTCCGTGCTGTTCACAATGAACGTGACCGCACCACCGACAGCAGCAAATCATACCGTGTTCCCGTCCCTCGGGATAAACACTTTTGGAGGCGCTTCTCCACCACCAAAGCTGGCCATAACCCTTCTTAGCAACCAAGTGGTGGTCTCCTGGCCCTACAATCCTGCATTCTCCTTACAAACTGCGACGAACCTGACTACCAGCAATTGGGTCAACATTCCCGGCCCATTCCCAATAGTAAGCGGGAGATATGCCCTTACGAATTCCGTTTCCGGATCCTCCTACTTTCGGCTGAGACGTTAGCCCAAGTTAATTATGGGGCTAAACGCACCGACGCCGCAAAATTGAGCCTTGCGCCGATTGACGTTGTGCAGAGAATTCACGCCCATGTTCTCACACGTTGTCATTTTCTGGACCGATCCGGCGCAGCCCAATGCCGCGGATGAATTGATTGCCGGCGCGAACCAATATCTGAAACCCATTCCCGGTGCGCTGCATTACCACATCGGCAAAATGTCGCGCAGCCATCGGCCCGTCGTGGATCAAACGTATCAAGTCGCTCTGAACCTGGTCTTCCCGGACAAGAAGACGCAGGACGATTACCAGGTGCATCCGCTGCACGTGGAGTTCATCGAAAAAGTCTTCAAACGCGTTTGCAAGAAGGTCGTGGTTTACGACTTCGAGTAGGAAGAAGGCCGCCCTCGCAGTTCCGCGTTCGCCTCAACCAGTCAAACGGGCAAGGCGTGCCTCAACCGCGGCCTGTGGCTTGCAGCCGGCACAATGTTTCGCGAAGTTCCTTGGAGCGCGGCGGTTTGCTGAGCACTCCGTCCACCAAAGCCGGCGAGTCGCCGTCTTCCTTCATGAAAGCTCCCCAGCCCGTGAGCATGACGACGGGCGTGCCCGGGGATTCGTGCTTGAGCATTTTGGCCAGTTGTTTTCCGTCCAGGTAAGGCATGCCCAGATCGGTGATGACCAGGTCGAAGGGACGGCCTTTCTGGCGCGCCAACCGAAAGGCGTCCAGTCCAGAATGGCCGCCATCACTGACTTCAACCGAATGGCCGTCGCGTTCGAGGATTTCCTTGATGAGTTCGCGCAACAACGGCTCGTCGTCCACGCAGAGAATCTGCATGGGTTCAGGTTTAAGATTTTTGCTTCCTTCGTCGTCGTTGGCGCGCAGTGAACTGCGGACAGGAAAAATCAGTTGGAACGTTGTGCCTTTGCCCGGTTCGCTGAGAATTTCAATTCCGCCCTCGTGACGTTCCATTACGCCGTACACCATGGCAAGGCCGAGACCGGTGCCACGTTTGCCTTTGGTCGAGAAGAAAGGTTCGAGGCAACGCTTGCGGGTTTCCTCGTCCATACCGATGCCAGTATCGCTGACTTCCACGATGACGTGGGCCGGGTACTTTCTCTGGTCCGGCGCCGCCTCGGTTCGCGTGACGCGCGTGCGCAAAGTGATCTTGCCTCCTTTAGGCATGGCGTCCACGGCATTGATCACCAAATTGGTGAAAGCCTCGCGAACTTCACTCTCAATGCCGACGAGATTGGGGATTTCGGGAGCCAGGTCCGTTTCGACTTCTATGGTGATGCCGTTGGATTGCGGGATGTCGCGCCAGCGGGGGCGGGTCATGTCCACGACCTGCTCGGCCAAGGCGTTTAGTTCGAGGACTTGCAGCGATTCCTTGTCCTGGCGCTTGCGATAGAACTCGCGGAGTCTCGCCACAATGTGGGCGATGTCTTCGCCGGCAGTCTGGATGTGTTTGATGAATCGCTTGCCGTTCGTGCTCAAGCCGTGTTCATCGCGCAGGATCAAATCCGCAAAACCCACGACTGGCGACAGCGCGTTGTTGACGTCGTGAGCAATGCCGCTGGCCATCTGGCCGAGGGCCTTCAAGCGCTCCTGCTGCATGACGGCGGCCTGCGTCTGGCGAAGTTCGTTGTAAGCCCCTTCGAGATGCTTGTGCAAACGCGCCTGATGGGCGGCCAGGGCGACGTGTTCGCTCAACATGCGGAGGAACTCACAATCGCCGCTGCTCAAGTCGTCAATCCTGAGCCGCGCGGCCAGGAGTACGCCGAAGAGCCTGTTTTCCACCATCAATGGCACGGCGACCGCGGAACGCCAGCCGGTGACGGCGAGCTTATCGGCCAGCGGAGTCGCGCCTTTGAGGGTGTCCGGCACGTAAACCGTCTGGCCTTGCCGGCAAAGTTCCAAGCCGGCTTCGGCCAGCGGCAGCACGCTGCCTTCCTGCAAGTCGAATTTGGCGGCGAGCAGCGAATTCTTCACGCGCAACGCCGCGATGTTCAGCGTTTGCGCCGGCTCGTCGTACAAACCCACCAGCCCAAGATCAAAGCCGAGGTGATTCTCAAGCTGACTCAACACAACGTGCAGAATGCTCTCGGTATCCTGCCGGTCGGAAATGGCGTGGGTGATCTGGTTGAGCAGGCTGATGCGTGCGAATTGTTGTTGCAAGCCGGCTTCGGCCCGGCGGCGTTCGGCGATTTCATTGCGCAGGTCCTGCGTGCGCGCCTCAACGCGCCGTTCGAGTTGTTCGTTCGATTCACGCAACGCGCCATCCCGTTCCTGTATCTGCCCAAGCATTTCGTTGAAGCCGTCAATGAGCTGGCCCAGTTCGTCATTGCCGGTCTTGGTGGCGCGGATCGAAAAAATTTTCCGCTGGGAAACGTCGCGAGCGGTTTCGGCCAGGTGCGAGATGGGCCGCGAGATGATCCGCTGCAGCAAGGACGAAAGAAAATAGGTGCCAACCAGGGAGGCCACCGTGATGAGCACAATGATGTTCGCGTATTGCTTGAAGCGCGCGCGTTTCTCTTGAAGGTCGGATTTCAGGAACAACGTTCCCATCACCTCGCCCTTGTAGCGAATGTCGTGGAAGAGAACCATGTGTTCGGCTTCAAACCGCGATCCCGCCGGTTCCGGTATCGAGGGAATCAACCCGGGTTGAGTCGGCTCTTTTGGGTATTGGGCGAAGAGTCTGCCCTGCGGGTTGTAGATGGCGGCGGCAGTGATGTGCCCTTTCTTCTCCAGCGCCGCGAGGGTTTCCTCCGCGTCGTCCGGCCGGTCGTAAGTGAGCGCCGCGGTGCTGCGGTCGCCAATGATGTCGGCCAACGTGGTCAGGTCCCGCATCATGGCCTTGGGATAAGTGATCAACTCGTACGCCACGAATCCTGCCGAAACGAGCAACAAGGCGAAAGTGGTGGCAATCATGATGATCGCCATTAGCTTGCGTTTGATGGAAATGTCTTGGAACCTCTTCACGTGTCAAATTTTCGTGCAGCCGATGATGGCCTCGATAACACAAATACCGCTTAACCGCCTCCCGTTAACTTGTTCAGGGACAATTGAGCGAGTTCCATTCCTCCGAGCAAACGGAAAGACCCGGCTGGGTGTCGGAAAAAGTACGGCCCATCACTGCGGCGCGCCGCGCACGGCAAGACTTAGGAGCTTGGAACTGATTTTCAAGTCGGCCGTCTTGGCGGCATCGTCGTTGATCTGGAAACGAATCTTGTTGCCCTCGAAAACGAAGTTGATCATGCCGCCGGTTTTTATGAATTGCCCGGAATCACCCACGGTCAGGACGGGCGAGCCTCGCAGACTTTTGAAGATGTCTTCCAGCCGGCCCGTTTCGGAGGCGCTCACGAACAGGATGTGGCAACCCTTCGCCTCGGCTGCGGTTCGGAAACTTCTGACGGCAATCGGATGCGCGTTGATTTGCTTGTCCCGCACAGTTTGCACGAGGTCTTCGCCAAAAGGATCGTCTCCCAACACGCCGATGACAAACGGAGCCGTGTCGTTGGTGAACGCGTTCGTTGGCCACTGAATGAACTTGGCGAAATTCCAAAGGAACGCCGCCTTGACGCGATATTCGCCCGGCGGAGTCTCCTCAGCGTGAACCGGTCCGGCTACCAGCAGGAACGCCAGACTCAGAGCACAGCACGCTTTGTCGAGAACAAACATGGCCAATGATTGCGAGCGCCGTCTCGCATTCTGGATGCCTGCTTTCTCTCCGGGACTTCCTGCCAGCGCAAGATAATCTTTTTATTCAGCGCGGCGGGCGTGGGTATGGGCGCGTCTTCATCGGCACAAAACGGGCTTGATAACAACGGATGAAGCACCATTCTTTCGAGCCACGAGCATGAATCCGCGAAGCGGCCCAATCTTTCACGCCTCGTTGTATCGGATTTTCACCCGGCCTGACACGATTTTGAATTTCGTGATCACGCTGGTTGCGGTTGCGTTACAAGTGGGACATGCGGCTGAGCCCGCCAAAGACGATTTACCCGAGTGGACACTGGAGCAGTTGATGGAAATCGAAGTGACCCGCGTTTCCGGCGCGGTCAAATATGAACAGAAGACCACCGAAGCCCCTTCGTCCGTGACGGTCGTCTCGGCAACCGAGGTGAAGCGGTACGGTTATCGAACCCTGGCGGACATCCTGCAAAGCGTTCAGGGTTTTCACGTTTCCAATGATCGCAATTATTCTTTCCTCGGCACGCGCGGGATCAACCTCGGCGACTTTAACAGCCGCGTGCTGGTTCTGATAGACGGGCATCGTATCAACAACAATCTGACGGATGGCGCTTTCATTGACACAGCGTTCCTGCTGGACGTTGACTTGATTGATCGCGTGGAAATCATCCGCGGCCCGGGGTCGGTGGTGTACGGCAACAACGCCTTCTTTGGCGTCATCAACGTCATCACGCGGCAAGGCAACCAGGTGAACGGCGCCGAGTTGTCCGGCGAATATGCGGAGTTCGACACCTACAAAGGCCGCCTGACTTTGGGCAAACAATTTACGAATGGCGTGGAGGTGCTCCTGTCGGGAACTTTTTACGACAGCGACGGACCCGGCCGGCTGTTTTATGAGGAGTACGACTCGCCGGCGTCGAATAACGGCATAGCGCGCAATCTCGACGATGACGGGTTTGGAAGTTTCTTCGGCTCGGTTGGCTACAAGGATTTTACCGTGCAAGGCGGTTTCATCAGCCGGGAGAAGGGAAATCCGACCGCTCAATATTTTACGACGTTCAACGACTCGCGCTTGCGAACCACGGATGAGCGCGGTTATGCCGCGTTGAAGTACGCGCACAGCTTCGAGGATTTGGTTGATGTGACCGCGCGCGCCTATTACGACCGGAGCACTTTTGAAATTGATTATCCCGTGTCCCCGACCCTGTTCAACGAGCAACAGGAAGGCCAATGGTGGGGGTTGGAACTGCAATTGACCAAACGTCTGTGGGAGCGGCACACCGTCAGCGTCGGCGCGGAATATCGGGACGACTTCCATCAAAGCCTGCACATCTCCGAGCCAAGCACGAGAACGGTATTTACAGACACCGAGCGGGACCGCCAAAGTCACGGGGTCTTCGTCCAAGGCGACTTCGCGGTCTTGACCAACCTGCACTTCAACGGCGGCGCGCGTTACGATCAGTACGGCGACTTTGATCCTTCGTTCAATCCGCGCCTGGCCTTGATCTACAACCCCGTGGAAACGGCGACGCTCAAGGCGATCTACGGAACGGCCTTTCGCACGCCGAATTTCCTGGAGCTGAGCGACCCGCGCTTTCAGGACATTCGCTCGGAGGAAATCGCCTCGTATGAACTGGTTTATGAGCAGCAGATCGGACGGCACTTGAAGACTTCCGTGTCTGGATTCCACAATCAGATGGATGACTTGATCGTATTCGGCAGCGGGAGTTTTACGAACTTTGACGCAGAAACAACCGGGGCGGAAACTGCCCTCGAAGGAATCTGGAACAACGGCATCCGGACGCGGGCGAGTTACACGTTTCAAGACACGGAAAACCGCACGCAGAATCGCGACCTGCCGGATTCACCGGAACATCTGATTAAGTTCAGCCTAAGTGTTCCGCTGTATAAGGAAAAGGTTTTCGCCGGCCTCGAATTCCAATACACGAGTTCCCGGCACACCGTGTTCACCGACTTGACGGGAGCCGTTGTGTCCGGTGAAGACGCCGACGGGGCTGTCCTGGTCAACTTCACGCTGTTCAGCCAGAACCTGGTGAAGAACCTGGAATTCTCTGGCAGTGTTTACAATCTCTTCGACGAAAGCTACGAGGACCCCGCCACGCGTTTCCACCTTCAGGACAAAATCCCGCGGGATGGCCGGAGTTTTCGCATAAAATTGACGTACCGCTTCTAGTCAAACGGCACGCCAATAGCTTTTCCTAGGCAGAAAGGCATGAAAATGAGACGGACGCATTTTTGGGCTTTCGGGGGGCAGAAAACAGCCATTTGCCTGACACTGGCTGGCCTAACCGCCTTCGGTGCGCAGGCTCAACTCGGAACACCGCCAAGGATTGATGTCCAACCTTTAGGCCTCGCTGTCACAGAAGGAGGCATCGCGACTTTTACCGTGACTGTTTCCTTGAGCACTGTATTGACCAGCCCCACGTTCAAGTGGCGGCGCAACGGCGAAGAAATTGGCGGTGGCTTGACCCTTGCGGCTGTAAACACCTTGGTTATCAATGACGTTCGGTCTGCGGATGCCGGGACTTACACGGTGGAAGTCAGAAATGCGGCCGGCACCGTAGTCAGTTCCAACGCCGTCCTTCTGATATTGGCGCAACCGGTCGTTGATACAGTCAAAGTCGTCGCATCCGGTATGACCGCGAACGGGTTTCAGCTTCGCGTCGAAGGGGCCACGGGGTCAAACTACGTTGTTCAGGCGTCCACCGACCTAGCGAAATGGACTTCGATCGCAACCAACTCAGCGCCGACCGGAATCATGGATTACACCGACACTGAAGCGCGGAATCATCCCCAGCGATTCTACCGCGTGCTTGTGCAGTAAGCCGTTACCCGCGCGGGTGAAACCTTCGGTGAATGTCCCGCAATCGGTTGCCGGTAACATGCGTGTAAACCTCCGTGGTGCTGATGTCCGCGTGGCCAAGCAGTTCCTGAATCACGCGCAAGTCCGCTCCATGTTCCAGCAGGTGCGTGGCGAAGCTGTGCCGCAACATGTGCGGCGTCACGTTGCGGCCCACATCCGCCCGCCGCACGCGCCGCTTGATGCGCAACCAGAGTGTCACCTGTGCGAATGGCGTGCCGCGCTTCGTTAGAAACACGGTGGCGGGCGAACGCGGCGTAATGAGCTTGGGCCGCCCGGCTTCGAGGTAACGATTCAGTGCGTCCACCGCCTGGCGGCCGACCGGCACCACGCGTTCCTTGTTGCCTTTGCCAATCACGTTGATGAAACCCGCTTCCAGATGAAGCTGTTCAAGCCGGAGGTTGCGCAGTTCGGAAAGCCGCAATCCCGACGCGTAAGCCAGCTCCAGCACCGCCTGGTCACACAGATTCTCTGACGTAGCAGGAACTTCGGGCGCGAGCAGTTTCTCGATCTCCGCGTTCGTCAGCGCCTTGGGTAATCGCTTCCAACGCCGCGGCAACGACAGATTTTCCGCGACGTTCGAGGGCAACAATTTTTCATTCTCGGCAAAGCGATAAAACGCCCGCAACGCGGCTATCTCCAGATAAACACTTTCGCTGCTGAGCCGGCGCGTGGATTCTTTTGGTTCGGTTTCCAGCGGACGTTCGCGTTCATGCTGCAGGAACGCCGTCAGATGTTTCAACTCAACCTGCCGCCATTCCTTCACTTGCTGGGTGCCGGCCCAGGAAACAAACTTGTTGAGCAAGGCCGCGTAGGTCTTTTGGGTGTGCTCCGCCTGTCCGCGCTCATGGCGAAGGTACTGCAAGAAATCTTCGACGAGATTTTGCATCCGTGCGCAAGAGGCTCAGTTCGCTCCTTTGGTCAGGACCGGGATGGAATAAAGCGATGTCCGCGCTGTGATGAAAAGCGTTTTGCCATCGTTGCCGCCGAAGCACAGGTTGGCTGGCGACTCCGGCACGAGGATTTTGCCAATCAACTTTCCGTCCGGCGCAAAAATTTGAACACCATCCCCCGCGCTCGACCAAACCCGCCCGTCCGCGTCGCAACGAATTCCGTCAGGTCCGCCCTTGTCAATCTGGCAGAACACCTCGCCGCCGGTCAGCGTGCCATCTTGCTGCACGTCGAATACGCGAATGTGACGCGGCTTGCCCGAGTCGGCAACGTACAACTTTTTCTCATCGGGCGAGAAACAAAGGCCATTGGGCATGTCGCTGTCTTTTACGACGATGGTCGTCGCCTTGGACTTGGGGTCAAAACGGAAAACATAATTGCCGTCCAGTTCCTTGGTTTCTCCTTGTGGCAGGCCGTAAGGCGGATCGGTGAACCAGATGGTCCCGTCAGATTTTACCACCGCATCGTTCGGCGAGTTGAACTTCTTGCCCTCGTGGCGATCCACGAGTGTGCGCAACTCGCCGTCCTTTTCGAGAAGGCTTAGCCGCCGTCCGCTGTGCTCGCAGGTGATCAAGTGGCCCTCGCGGTCCAGGGTGTTGCCATTGGCGTTGTGGCTGGGCTTGCGGAATCGGATGAGCAATGTCAGGCCGCTCTGGGCCGACCATTTCTTGAGTTCATCCTCTGGAATGTCGCTGAACACCAGATACCCGCCGTCTTTCGCCACCCACACCGGGCCTTCCGTGAATTTCAGTCCTTTGGCCAGCTTTTCCAGTTTGGCATCCGAGCCAACAACTTTTTTGAATTCCGCCTCGTTGCGAATATCAAACTCCGCTGCGCGTGTTGAATGAATGGCGGCAACCAAAGCCACTGTTGCGATAAACAGGAAAAGCGAATTCTTTATGAGCGCGCCCATGGGCTGAACAAAGCTGATAGCAGGACGCTTCCGAGCCGTCACTGAAAATTTCTTTCGTATTCCTCTTCCGGTTGGTTGTACCGTTTCAACGGTCCAGCGACGCGACGAATCATGAGTCAGACTTTCGACGTAATCATTCTCGGCCTTGGCGGCATGGGCAGCGCTGCCGCGCTTCATCTGGCCGCGCGCGGCCAGCGGGTGCTTGGGTTGGATCAATTCGCGCCACCGCACGCCAAGGGCTCAAGTCATGGCCAGAGCCGCGTCATCCGGCAGGCATATTACGAAGACCCGGCCTACGTCCCGCTGCTGTTGCGAACCTACGAACTCTGGCGGCAACTCGAACGCGACTCCGGCAAAAATCTCTTGACCATCACAGGCGGCTTGATGCTCGGGACGCGCGACAGCGCCGTGGTCGCCGGCAGTTTGCGCAGTGCCCGCGAACACGGCCTGCCGCACGAACTGCTCGACGCGGCGGAAATCCGCAGACGCTTTCGTCAATTCACTCCCGGACCAGACACGGTCGCGCTGTTCGAGAAAAATGCCGGCGCGCTCCGGCCCGAGGAAGCCGTGCGGGCGCAGCTCGAAAAGGCCGCGGGCAACGGAGCAACGCTGCGCTTCAATGAGGAGGTCACTGCTTGGAAAATCTCTGGAGGCGCCGCGCGCGTCACGACCACGCGCAGAAATTACGAGGCCGGGCAACTCGTCATCGCCGCCGGGCCGTGGCTGGGAAAGTTGTTGCCGGACCCAGCACTGCCCTTGCGCGTTGAACGCCAGGTGCAATTCTGGTTTCAGCCGCCTGCCGGCATCGAATCATTCCTTCCCGACAGATTTCCGATCTGGATTTGGGAAACCAGCGACGGCGCGCATCCCTACGGATTGCCCGCGTTGGACGGCGCCAGTGGCGGCGTGAAAGTCTCCCTGCATCACGGCGGATTGAATCCAACCTGCACGCCCGATTCGATTGACCGCTCCGTGAGCGATGAGGAAATCGCCCTCGCGCGCCAAGCCATTGCACGGCGATTGCCCGCGCTGGGCGGTCGTTTCCTGCGCGCGGTTGCGTGCATGTACACCAACACGCCTGACGGACACTTCGTTGTGGACCGTCACCCAGCGCATCCGGAGGTGCTGATTGTCTCGCCGTGCTCAGGGCATGGCTTCAAATTCTGTCCCGTGGTGGGCGAGATCGTGGCGGATCTAGTCGCGAGCGACGAAACCAGGCACAACATATCGCCGTTTCGAATCGCTCGCCTGAAGCCGTAGCTACTTCAACCACGGAGCGGTCTTTTCTCCGGCCCAGATTTCTTTGACAGGTTGCCGCTCTCGTACGACAGCCGCCTGTTTGCCGTTCACCAGAACCTCTGCCGCGAGCGGGCGCGTGTTGTAATTGGACGCCATCACGAAGCCGTAAGCGCCGGCGCTGAGCAGCGCGAGGTGGTCGCCCCCGGCCACTTTCGGCAACGGCCGGTCTTTACAGAAGAAATCGCCGGACTCACAAACCGGGCCGACCACATCCGATGAAACCGGCGCGCCGCCTTTCTTTGAGAGCGGCACAATCTCGTGGTAGGCGTCATAAAACGCAGGCCGGATCAAATCGTTCATCGCCGCGTCCACGATGACAAAATTCTTTTTGCCCGTGCGCTTCACATATTCGACCCGTGTGATAAGTATGCCCGCGTTGCCGGAGATGAACCGGCCCGGCTCCATGAGAATTTTCAAACCGAGCGGTGTCAGCAGTGGCAGCAGCCGGGCCGCATATTTTTTTGGGGTAAGATATTTCTTCCCCACGCCGCTCCACCATTGCGGGTCGCCGCTGGCCAGCGCCGGGTTGTAAATGATTCCCAACCCGCCGCCGATGCTGAAAAACTCGATGCCGTGCCGCGCTTTCAACCGCTGCACGAGGGGCACGGTCTTGCGCACCGCTTGCTCGAACGGATTGACCTCGGTGAGCTGCGAACCAATGTGCATTTGCACGCCGCGCAGCCAGAGGTTTTTCAACTTCGCCGCGCGCGCATACACGCCCTCGATGCGTTCGAGGGCTATGCCGAATTTGTTTTCGTAGGTGCCGGTGGTGATTTTCGCGTGCGTGTGCGCGTCCACGTTCGGATTCACGCGCACCGCGACGGGCGCGAGCTTTTTGAGCCGCGCGGCGACGCGGTTGATGCGCTGCAATTCCGGCTCGCTCTCCGCGTTAAAACAATACACGCCGCGCCGCAGGGCGAATTCAATTTCTGAATCCGTCTTGCCCACGCCCGCGAAAACGCATCGGTGCGGGTCGCCGCCCGCCGCAATGACGCGCTGAAGTTCGCCACTGCTGACAATGTCAAAACCCCCGCCGAGATTGGCGATGGTGCGCAGCACCGATTGGTTGGAGTTGGATTTCATCGCGAAGCAGATGAGGTGCTCCACGGGTGACATCGCCTCGTCCAACTCCTGAAAGTGGCGCGTCAACGTCCGCTGGGAATAGACGAAAAGCGGCGTCCCGAATTTTTTCGCGAGGGTTTCGACCGCGACACCTTCGCAGTAGAGCTTCTTGCCGGTGTAACGAAAATCATGCATGGCGCGGAAATCTAGTGTTCAAGATTCAAAGTTCAATTCCGAAAAACCCGGGGACCGCTAGGATGGTTCGCGGTTTGTCCAAACAAAAACCCGCCGGACTTCGGGTCCGGCGGGCAAAAGAGCGGAAATCTCTATGGCTCGGCCACGACCACAGCGCGTTGTTTGTGGTACTCTTCGGGCGTGATCTGGTCCGCACGATACTTGCGCAACAATTCAGCGAGTTTCTCCGACTTGGGCCCGGAAAACGCAGTGGGCGGCGGATCAATCGGCTTGAACGTGACCGTCGAAAAACTCGGCGACCCGCCGAACCCGACGAAGGGTTGCGAGGCATCGAGTTCCCGCATTTTCTGCCACAGCGCTTCGCGCGCCTTGGCTTGAGCTGGATTGTCAAATCCGCCGGGAGTCCAAGCGATGGCTGAGGGCACGCTGGTCGCGGGTGCGCCGGGTTGTTGACCTTGGCCTTCATGATATTTTTGGCGCAAGGCTTCGCGGGCCTTGGCCTGGGCTTCGGTGTCGCCCGATCGAGAAGCCGTAATCGGTGCAGCAATGGGTGGCGGTGCTACGGGTGCAGCCGCCCGGGGCGGTGTGGCGGCGGGCTGTATTGGTGCCGCAGGCGCCGGCGCGGGGGCCGGCTGTGGCTGGTTGCCCTGCTCCATCTTTTGACGCAGGGCCTCGCGGGCCTTTTTTTGAGCTTCACTTTCGGCGGCGCGCAGATAGGAAAATCCGGCGAGCAAGGCGCACGCGCAAATCACGAAAATCAACTTGGACGTCTGCATGCAGGTTTTTTACGTCAATTTCGCGCCGGACGCAACAGGTTTCCCTGTGGCGGGATTTGACGCCACAAACAACCGTTTCCACGACGCCGGGCTGAAGTAACACAGAACCGACCGGACGACCAGCCGTCGGACTTCTGACCGGGTGATTTTGACGCGATGCTGCGGATCCAGCACACTTTCAGCCTGTAATCGCTTGAGTGTTTCCATACCGATGAGGATGGGCCACGCGCACGCCAGCCGCACCCGCAGGTGGCCGCCGGGAATTGCGTTGGTGTATTCCCAGCCCGCCGCCAGTTGCGACTCGGCAAGATCAAGGTAACGATTATAGACCGGGCGGAACTGCGCTTCGTTTGCGGGCGACAACAGATCGGCAGGCGTGAGTCCGGCCGCGGCCAGTTGATCCGCCGGGAGATAACACCGACCCGAGCGCAAATCTTTCGGGAGGTCGCGCAGGATGTTCACGAGTTGCAACCCCTGGCCGAACTGGATGCCGAGCTGCTCGAAGTTGGCAGGCAACATAAATTGATCCAGTTCCACAAGATGCAACTCATGGGCCACGCAAATTCTCGTCCAGAACTCGCCCACGCAACCCGCCACGCGATAGGTGTAGTCGTCCAGCTCCGCTTCATTCTGGAGCGCGATGATTTTTTGTGACGGTTGCGTTGGAGCTGAAATCGAAGTCGCCGGATTTGCTGACGCGTTCAGATTATTCTCCCTCTCCCCGGGGGAGAGGGCGGTCGTTCCGCCAAATCGCTGTAAATCCAACTCCTGTCCGCTCGTGATTGTGTCGAGAACCTGGCGCACCAGCTTCAAGTCTGGCTCCGTCAAACCGCGCATTTCCGCCAGCGCTTCCTCCACGCGCTCCAACAACATTCGCTCGGCGGGCAAACCTTGTTGCCGCGCGAGTTCGCCAAAGTTCAACGCTGCGCTGCTCGTGCCCAGAATCCGCTCGCGCAGTGCGTGCAACGCTTCGAGCCGCTGCGTCACCGGCACGATCTCCGTGTCGGCAATCGTGTCCGTCGTGCGTGCCAGCAGATACGCCAGCCCGATCTGCGGTCGGATGGCGCGCGGCAACACGCGCAACGTCAGATAAAACGAGCGCGACGTTTGCTTCAGCAATTCGTTCAGGCTGGGCCGCGACATTCTTTAGAACCTCCCTCTCCCTATCGGATGGGGAGAGGGTCGGGGTGAGGGGCTTTCCATTTGCGTGACTTCGGGGTTCATCAGGCAGTTGGATTCAATGTGTCTTGCTCTGCACGCGCTTGGTGAAACTGTTCACGTTCACCACGGCGCGCTTGTGAACGCCGCGAATGATCAACTCGTGTTCATCCCGCGCTTCGAGTTGAAAATCCACGAAGCGCCCGCTCGTACCAATGACACGCGCTGTAGCCGTGACCTTCGCCCCGAGCGGCGAGGGTGCGAGATGCCGCAGGTCCAACTCCACCCCCACGCTGCGTTCGTCCGCGTCAAGGAACGGCGCGATGGCCTGGCGCGCGGTGCGTTCGAGGATGCCGATGAGATTGGGTGTGCTTAACACGGCGGGCATCCCATCCGTGGCGAACTCGATGCAATGCTTGGCCTCGACGACAAACGTCGTTTCGCCGGTCGTACCGATCTTGGGTGCGGCTTTCATTCTGGCTGTGCCGAGAGTAACAATGCCCTTGCCTGCCGCCAATCAAAGTCCGGTGGGAGGAAGCGACGGGCTTGGGAGGGCTGAAAGCCCCTGATGTGATCGCCCGGGGCAACGCCCCGGGTTTGAATGGCAAAATCCACAAGCCCTGAAAAAGGGCGAAACAACTTTATGCCCAGAACCCCAGCATGAGTTTCGGCCTTACAGGCCTTGAACCTTTCTGGGTCATTGTTCCCGGGCCTTCAGCCCGGGCTATCACATTGCGGACTTTCAGTCCGAGGGCAGGGCCGCCGGCCGCGTCGTAGCGCAGCGAAGCCGGAAATGAAGCGAGACGGGGCTTGGGGATTTGTGGCGGGTGGGGCGACAAAGATTTCGCTCCGATTGTATATTTGCCACCGCGCGGACAAACAAGTTCGTAAAGAAAGCCGTTTGTTTCCAATGTGCGATAAAGGTCTCCCTCCGTGGGAATGTCTGTTGGCAATTTGTGTTCGGCCTTTGCCCACGCAGTTTTTTGCTTCTCGGATTCCTTTGCATGCATTCCGGTAGGTTTGGCTTCGTGCCGGAATGAAACTTGGAATAGCTATCGCAGCCAGGATTA
>CAZCZP010000057.1:10571-18634 GCA_964502895.1 uncultured Bifidobacteriaceae bacterium | reverse complement strand
ATGATCGTGAGATTCGTGCCGACCAATTGCGCCATGCCATAGCCCAGCGTGCGCAAACGTTCCCCCAGCCGTTCCCGCGTCAGCAATTGGCGCGTGACTTCCCCGAACGCGGCGCGATTGGTGATCCCGGCGGCGGATTGCTCGAACAATTCGAGGGCGACCGCTTTGAATCGCGGCTCGTCGGCCAGCGCGGCGGCGAGCCGTTTCTGGTTTTCCATCCAGATTTCCAGCGCGGTGACGTTCGCGTCGAGTGTGGACTGCAAGTCGCCGCGCAGTTCCTCCTGAATTGTGCGGCGCAACTGTCGGTCCGCCCACCAGCCGGCGCCACCGACCAAAAGGGCAAGAAGCAGCGGCACGAGCCAGATGTGTTTCCCGCGCGTCATGTGCGCATCATACGCATCGGGGAGACGCGCAAAGGAGAAAAAAGTTTCGGTCAGGCAATCTGAGTTGCCGATGATGTGCAGGACTCCTTCCGATTGTCTTGGGCCGCGCTACGGCAGCAGCAAAGCGCGGTAGAACTTATTCGTCCCGACGGCGTTCTGGTCAATCCACAGGTAAGGGCTGGAAGGAAGGAGCAGCGTGGCTTCAGAATTCCAAGTATTCATGTCCGGGGATGATTCAATTCGATAGGTCCCTCCGATCGTGCCGTTGATTTTCAGACCAGGGTAGATGCCCAACTGGAGGTTGGCGGGCGGAAGCGGCTGTGGAATCGGGTTAAAGGTCATCCTGCGAATCCGGTGGTTGCCAGCATCGGCGACGAAGATCATGCCCTGCGACACACAAATGCCGCTCGCGCCCGAGAAGAGCGCCTGCTGACCCGGACCGTTGGTGTATCCGCTGGCGACAAAACTGCCTGCCATCGTGACTACTTGCCTGCTCGGGGTCAGCTTCCGTATCGAAGATCCGGAACCAAACCCCGAAGAATAACCGGACGAGAGAATCAGGTTTCCGGCGGCATCCACGGCCATTCCAGAAATGGAACTGAAGGACGCATTCGTTCCCACGCCATCCTCATCGGTGGTGACGTCTAGCTTCCCGGCAATCGTAACAACGTCCCGATTCAAGTTGATTCGCCGGATCAAATGGCTCTGCGAGTCCCAAACGTAGATGTTATCGGCTGCATCGGAGGCCAAAGCGGCTGGCCTGGAAAACGAGTTGAAGATGCCATTCCCATCCACTGCGCCCGGATTCCCAGATCCGGCGAAAACCTCCAACGCCCAGTTGGTTCCCAAGCGGTAGATTCTATTGCCATTGATGTCCGAGACGTAAACGTGGTTTTGAGAATCCACGCAGACTCCCCAAGGATTCCAACCTCCATTGATGGGAACAGCCTGGACAAAACCATTTGGCGCAACGCGCAACAGAGATGGGTACGATGTGGTAATCCACAACATGTCCTCGCGATCTATGGCCATACCGTAGAAGGAGTACGAAGATAGCGAAACGTTCGTCCCGAAACCCGGCAATCCCATCTGCCCTCCGCCAACGAATGTGGAGACCGTACCGTCGGGAGTGATTTTTCGGATTCGATAATTGGAGCTGTCGAGCACAAAGAAGTTGCTGGATGAATCCACGACGATGGCCGACGGGTTGTAGAACATCGTGAGCGCTCCCTGTCCGTCCACGTGGCCATAAAATCCTGAGCCTACAAAGTTCTGAACGACGATGTTGTTCGTTTCGTAAACCTGCGCTTCAATTCGCCCGCAGGTGACCAGCATCAGCCACAACAGGATGGAATTGGCAATCTTCATAGGCTTCCCTTTCGTTTCCCCATATCGAATGTCGCGGAACGTTGCAGCAACCTCTCGCAAACAAGGTCATCAAAGCACGATTGAATCTCCTTGGCCAGAATTTATTCAACGTGCGCTCAAGCGATGTTGACCTTCGACAAGTCGCAATCGGTTCAGATGTCACCGATTGGCATTCCTGCACGCGCCTGCGACAGAGCTTGTGACAAAGCATTCGTGGATCGCCGAAACCCCTTTGGAATCGGAAGCGCGCCTGACGTCCAAGGGTCCGACAAAGCGGGTTGCTTGCAGGCGTTGGCGCACCGTCAGACGATATGGACTTTGGACAAATCCTCCGTCGCCTTTGGCCACTTGAGTTTGAGTTTCTCCATCGCGCTTACGACCGTGTGCGCGATGACGTGGTCGCGATACCATTTGCGGTCGGCCGGCACGATGTGCCACGGCGCCCACTCTGTGCTGCAGCAATTGAGCGCGTCCTCGTAGGCGCGCATGAACTGTGGCCACTTGCTGCGCATGCCAAGGTCGGCGGCCTCGAACTTCCAGTTTTTGTGAGGGTCTTCCAGGCGGGCCTTGAGGCGTTCAGCTTGTTCCGCTTTGCTGATGTGCAGAAAGAACTTCAGCAACACAACGCGGTTTTCCACCAGATGCCTTTCAAAGGCGTTGATCTGGTCGTAGCGCGGACGCCAGACACGCTCAGGTTGCAACTTCATCACCCGGACGATCAACACATCTTCGTAATGCGAGCGATTGAACACTCCGATGTTGCCGTAACGCGGCACGCGTTGATGGATGCGCCACAGATAATCGTGCGCGAGTTCTTCCCGTGAAGGCGACTTGAAATTGGCCGTCTCGACGCCCGCCGGGTCCACGTCCTGCAACACGCGCCGTGCCGCGCCGTCCTTGCCACTGCAATCCATGCCTTGCAGCAGGATCAAAACGGAATGACGCGCGCTGGCATAAAGCAGCTCCTGCAACTCGCCAATGCGCTGACAGAGCTTCGCGGTTTTCTCTCGCGTTGCATCCTTGTCCAGGCCGGCGTGAAAATCGGGGTCAAAATTCTTGAGCCGGATGGGCGGGACAACTTTCATGGGTTGTTTCATTTGCCTGGATTTAATCACGGATGCAGTCGCCGGACACGACATTTCAAACCTGAAGATCGCGTGCTTTCAGAATCGGTTGAAGTCGAAGCTTCACATTGTTGGCGTTCGGGAGTAATTATGTTGCGCCATGCGAATTCTGGTGGCGGAAGATGCCGTCAAAGTGGCCGAGCATATTCGTCAGGGTTTGACGGCCGAGGGTTATGCCGTGGACCTGGCGGTTGACGGCGACGAAGCGCTTTGGCTCGCCGAACTCCATCCTTACGACGTGCTCGTGCTGGACGTGATGATGCCGGCCAAGGACGGATTCACGGTCGTGCGGCAACTCCGGCGAAAACAAATCATGACGCCGGTGTTGTTCCTGACTTCGCGCGCTGAAGTCGAGGATCGCGTGCGCGGATTGGACGCCGGCGGCGACGACTACTTGACCAAACCGTTTTCCATGGCGGAACTCCTGGCCCGGTTGCGGGCCTTGTTGCGGCGGCAGCGCCCGCAGGCAGCCAACGTCCTTCGCGTGGCGGACCTGGAACTGGACTTGATCAGCCATCATGCTGCGCGCGGCGGCGAACGCATTGAATTGACACGCCGCGAATTTGCGCTGCTGGAATTCCTGATGAGCGCCTCACCCCGGCCGGTCAGCAAGACCGCCATTGTCGAACACGTGTGGGACCAGCACTTCGATTCGCAAACCAACGTGGTCAACGTTTACGTCAAGCACTTGCGCAACAAACTGGATCGCCCCGGCTGGAAGCCTCTGTTGCACACGGTCCGCGGCGTGGGATTCGCCTTGCGCGAGGAGGCGGAATGAAATCGCTCCGCGCCCGGCTGACGATCTGGTTTGCCGCGAGTCTCATGCTGGTACTGGCGGCGTTCGTTGTCTTCACGCATCGGGTTCTGGATGCGGAGTTGCGCCAAAAAAACTGGCAGCGCGACTATCCCGATCATCCGGACTGGAAGCTGCACGGGAGTTATTCGCAGGACGAAGTGAATGACATCCTGCGCGAGCTGGTGGAAACATCGTTGCTCTATGGCATACCGCTGGCGTTGGCGGCGCTGTGGCTTGGTTATTGGCTGGCCAGCAAGTCGGTGAAGCCCATCGCGCGCGTGAATGAGCAGTTGGAAACCATCCGCGCCCAGGACCTCTCCCGGCGCATCGAATTGCCGGAGATGGACAGCGAATTCCGCGACCTGGTCCGCCACATCAATCGAGTGCTCTCGCGGCTGGAAAAATCGTTCAAAGACATGAGCGAATACTCGGCCAAGGTCGCGCACGAACTGCGCACGCCACTGGCCATTCTGCGGCTCAAGGTGGAACAGGCAGGCCAACAGATTCAACCCGAGCTGTCGGAGGAATTGCAATCCGAGCTGCACCAGCTCGCGCACGTCGTGGATCAATCGTTGTTGATCGCCAAGGCGGAGCAGGGCCGGTTGGTTCTCCAGCCGAGCCGATTCGACCTGGCCAGACTGGTTGCCGAAATGGCCGAGGACTTCTCGATGCTGGCTCAGGAAGAAGGACGCGTCATGAAGCTGCGTGACATGGCACCGGCCCCCATCGTCGCCGATGTAAAATATATCCGCCAGATCGTTCACAGCTTTTTTACGAATGCGCTCAAGCACGGCCAGGGTGAAATCCGCGTGCGATTGCGAACAACACTCAAGTCCCAAGTGCTGACAGTCGCCAATCGGCGGCGCTCGACCCACTCGATGCGGGTCGAAACTCTTGGGCTGGGGTTGAGGGTTGTGGAAAAACTGTTGAGCCTGGACCCCGCCATCCGAAGCCGCCGCCGCCACACGCGCAACGGTTACGCTGTTCAACTGATTTTCCCTGCGGCCGGGCGAATGGAAGCACGCCGTTCGGAGACGGTCGAATACGCGAGCGCGCACGACCCCGGGATTTAGCCTTTCCCAAGCTGACCGTCGGGCGACCCAACCCGCAGTTGCCGGTCCTTGTTCTACCATGAACAACTCGGCCGTCCGTATTTAACATTTCTTTAACGTCCTCAGCCGCTGGATTTTCATCTTCGCCTGCGACCTTCGTTCCTCATTCCACAAACGACTCATGATGGTGATTGAGAAAAAGCCAACGACAAGGCTGCGACTGCTGGTCGCTGAAGCGGAAGCGAAGGCCAGTGACTCCGCGCGCGCCGCGCTGGTTTTCGAGGGCTACCAAGTGGATGTTGCCATCGAAGCCGACGAAGTGCTCCGATTGGCGCAGCTCGCACCGTACGATGGCATCATTCTGGATGTGACATTGCCTTCGTTGGGCGGGCTCAGCGTGGTGGGACAACTTCGCCACGCGGGAATTGCGGCGCCGATATTGATTCTCTCCGCGCAACGCGAAGTAGAGGATCGGGTGCGCGGCTTGGATGCTGGTGCGGACGATTACCTCACCAAGCCGGTCACGATGGCTGAACTGCTCGCCCGCGTGCGCGCTCTGTTACGCCGCCTGCATCCGAAGTCTCCCAACATTCTCCGCGTCGCCGACCTGCAACTGGACCGCGTGACGCGTCAGGCCACGCGCGGCGCGGAACGCATTACACTTACTCCCCGCGAATTCACTCTGCTCGAACTATTGATGAGTGCTTCGCCCAGGCCCGTGAGCAAGGCGACGATCATCGAGCAGGTGTGGCGGCAGAACCGCGGTTCAAAAACCAACGTCGTCAATGTGTATGTCAGAAGCCTGCGCCGAAAGTTGGACCGCAAGCACGGCCAGCCTTTGCTGCACACCGTGCGCGGCGTCGGCTTCTGTTGCCGGCAATTATGAAGGAACGCCCGCCTCGAACCGAAGTCTCGATCTTGAACGTGCGCGGTTCGATTCGAGAACGACAAAATAAATTTTTGCTTATCTTTGTCCCGCTTTATCGCCGGTTCTGTCCGGCGAACTTTTTGATTCGCGACAGTTGCTCCCGTCGGGCGCGTCACAAGCTGGATTGTTTCGCTTGGTACGATCCGCGTTTTGTCTTCCACGCTCAGGTGGCACTGGCGTTGCTAATTGCCCGCGTTGCCAGTCAACGAGCACCGATAAGAGATCGCAGATGAACAATTTTTTATTACCGACGCCACGGGCTCGTTTTCCTCGACTCAAAGTGGTTGCCTTCTCCGTGTGGCTGGTTTGGTTCGCGCAGCCCGGGCGTACGCGCGCCGAAAACCGGGCGGATTACCGCTTCGAGGATTACTCGGAAGACGCGGGTCGCATTCACATCAAAACACACGGCTTCTATTTCGCCAACGAGTTGCGCCCCTGGCTGACGGTGAAAGGCAACTTCCTGCACGACGCCATCTCGGGCGCCACACCGACCGGCGCGCCACCGTTGCCCGGCCAATCGGAGGTGGCGAAGGCGACGATTGATGACATTCGGCGTGCGGGATTCGTGGAGCCCACTTTCAAGCTCGCCAATCACAGTCTCACGCCGCAGGTCGCCTACAGCGCCGAGAGCGATTACGAATCCATCGGCCTCTCGTTGAATCACGCGATCGAGTTGAACGACAAGAACACGACGCTCACGTGGGGCATCAGTCACGCCTTCGATCAAGTGCTGCCGAATCTCGGCACGTCCATCACGGAGGATCAGGACAAGAACAGTACGGACGTGCTGCTCGGCGTCAGCCAGTTGCTGGATCAGCACACGATCGTTGCCGCGAACCTCACGCTGGGTTACTCGAAGGGCTACCTCGCCGATCCATACAAGCGCGTGCTCTTCGACGATTTTCCGTATTTCCCCGGGCCCGATCCCGACAATCCGTTTCCGTACACGGTGTTTCCGGAAAGCCGGCCCGATCACAAGTTTCGCCAAGTTTTGTTTCTTTCGGCGCAGCATTATTTCGACCCCGTGAAAGGCGCCCTCGAAGCAACCTACCGGTTTCATCACGACGATTATGGAGTGATTGGCAATACGGTTTCGCTGCAATGGAATCAGAAGATCACCAAGTACATCATCGTTTCTCCTTTGTTCCGCTTTCACACGCAGACGGAGGCGGACTTCTACGGGACGCATTTTCCCGGCGATCCGACCGATCCGGTTTCGTTTCCGACACCGGAACATTACTCGGCGGATTACCGGCTCTCGGCCCTGAACGCGTTCACGTTCGGAGTGTCGGTCAGTGCGCACCTGCACGAGAACGTTTCTGTGGAAGTGGCGTACAAGCGTTACGTGATGAAGGGAACCGATGGCGTGACGGCATCGGATCAATATCCCTCCGCCCACGTTTTCACGGCAGGCTTGACGATATGGTACTGAACCCATTCCAAACGGTGCGAGATCGCGTGCGCCAGTCGGCAGTGATCCGGGAGGAAAATGGCCTCACCATCCTCACGTTTCACGCGATGGGCACGCGGTGCCGCGTGTTGTTTGTCGAACCTGCAAGAGCATCAGCCGATGTCTTCCTCGACGAGTTGCTGGATTGGGTCGCGGCATTCGAAGCGAAGTACTCGCGTTTTCTCGATGGCAGTCTCGTCAGCCGAATCAACGCCGCCGCCGGAGAGTATTGGGTGGAAACCGATGAAGAGGCCGACAGAATTTTTGCTCTCTGCGCGGAAATGGTCTTCCTGACGCGCGGCGCGTTCGATCCGACGGCGATGCCTTTGGTGCGGTTGTGGAATTGGAAGGCCAATCCTCCGGTCATTCCCACGGATGAAGTGATTCGCCGCGCTCGTGAATTGGTAGGTTGGAACCAAGTGCAACGCCGCAAGGGCGGCATCTTTCTCCCGCAACCGGGCATGTGCATTGATCTCGGCGGCATCGGCAAGGAGTACGCCGTGGATTGCGCCGTCGCGATGGCGCTGAAGCACGGCATTGAAAACGTGCTCGTGGATTTCGGCCAGGATATCCGCGTTCACGGCAAACCGCCCGGCCGTCCGGCGTGGCACGTTGGGCTGGAGAACCCCGCCAATCCCGGCTCTTGCTGGGCGAGCGTGGCCGTGCTGGACCACGCGGTGGCCAGCTCGGGTGATTATCTGCGCCACTTCATGCATCAGGGCCGTCGTTACGGCCACATCATTGATCCGCGTTCGGGTTATCCGGTTGAGAATGAATGTCTCTCAGTAAACGTCGTTGCCCCCAACTGCACGATGGCCGGCATTCTCTCGACCTCGGCGTTCATTCTGGGACCAAAGGAAGGCTATCACTTGGTCAACGGAATTCACGGCGCTTCGGGAGCTTTCTTCACGAAACACAGCAACATCATAACCCCTCGATTCTATGAACATCTCGTGCAACAA